>DATKDL010000051.1:0-10159 GCA_035512695.1 Anaerolineales bacterium
CTCGGGCGGGCGGCGGTTTCACCACCGCCCGCCCGAGATCAGCGGTCCGATTTTAGAACAGGTTCCTAGATCATACGTCTGACGGTTTCCGTGCTCTCGGCCACGCCTGCGGCGGAGGCGTTCAAGGCCGCCCGCTCGGTCTCATCCAGGTCGTACTCGACGATCCGGACGACCCCGCCGCGGCCGAGCATCGTGGCCACTCCGAAGTAAATACCGTCCAGGCCGTACTCGCCCTGCATGTAAGCGGCGCATGGGACAATCAGGTTTTTGCCTTTCAGGATCGCTTCAATCATCTGGACGATGGCCGCCGACGGGGCGTAAAACGCGCTCCCGGTCTTGAGCAGGCCGACGATCTCGCCGCCGCCCTTGCGGGTCCGCTCGACGATCGCCGCAAGCCGGTCGGGCTCGAGGTAGTTGTTGAGCGGGACGCCGGCGATATTGGAATGGCGGACCAGCGGGACCATTTCGTCCCCGTGGCCGCCAAGGACGTAGCAGTGGATGTTCTGGACGCTGACGCCGGTCTCCATCGCGACGAAGGCGCGCATGCGGGCCGAGTCCAGGATCCCGGCCTGCCCGATCACACGCTCGGGCGGGAGGCCGCTTTTTTGCCACGCCACGTAGCACATCGTGTCGAGCGGGTTGGTCAGGATGATATAGACCGCGTCGGGTGAAAGTTTGACGGTCGCCTCGGTCGCCTCGGCGACGATTTTGGCGTTCGTCGACAGCAGATCGTCCCGGCTCATCCCCGGTTTGCGCGGCAAACCGGCTGTGATGACGATGATATCAGAGCCGGCCGTTCCGGAATAATCGTTGGTCCCGGTCACCGAAACGTCTTTCCCGATCACCGGCATCGCCTCGAGCAGATCGAGCGCTTTGCCCTGCGGCATGCCCTCGACGATGTCGACCAGGACGACGTCGGCGAGTTCAAGCTGGGCCAGCCAATGCGCGGCGGTGGCGCCGGTCATACCGGCGCCGATGATGGATACCTTGAAATTTGCCATCACTCCTCCTGCTCTTCGAGCCACCGGGTTGCCTGCATCGCGGCGGCAGCCCCCATCCCGGCCGATGTGATGACCTGCCGGAAATGCGGGTCGGCCACTTCGCCGGCGGCGAAGACACCCGGTACGTTGGTCTCCATAAGATGGTTGATTTTCAAATAGCCCTCATCGTCCATCTCCAGCTGACCGGCGAAGATCTCCGTGTTCGGGGTATGGCCGATGAAGATGAAAACCCCGTCGGTGGTCCGACGGGTCTTTTCGCCGGTCTTGATGTTTTCCAGTTCGACTTCCTGTACGGCGCCATTTCCGCCGATCAGACGGACCTCGGAATCCCAGACGAAATCGATTTTCGGGTTTTTCATGGCGCGATTTTGCAGGATCTGGCTGGCGCGCAGTTCGTCGCGCCGGTGGACGACGGTCACCTTGTTTGCATAGCGGGTCAGAAACCCGCCCTCCTCGAGCGCGCTGTCCCCGCCGCCGACCACGATGACCTCCCGGTCTTTGAAGAACCAGCCGTCGCAGGTCCCGCAGTAGGAGACCCCGCGGCCGGTGAACTCCTCCTCGCCGGGGACCTCGAGATGGCGGGGGGTCGCCCCGGTCGCGACCACGATGGTCTCGGCCAGGTAGACGGCGTTGTAGCCCTCCACCCGGAAAGGCCGTTCGGAGAGATCGACCTTGACGGCGGTGTCAAATTCGACCACGGCCCCAAAACGCTCGGCCTGCTTTTGGAACAGGTCGACGAGCTCCGGCCCACCGACACCGTCCGGAAACCCGGGGTAATTTTCGACGATGTGGGTGATCGCCACCTGGCCCCCGAGCTGCATCCCGGTCAGTACAAGCGGGTTCAGCTCAGCCCGGGCTGCATAAAGCGCAGCCGACAGGCCGGTCGGCCCCCCACCTATAACCAGGACTTTATACGGACCCCGGACCTCCGGGGAGCCGTTCGATACATTTGAATTCATGCGAATCCTCTTTTATAGACCAGGCGTCACCACGGCGGATCAGCGAATCAGCGGGACAACGAAGGTTCGCTGATTCGCTGCCTCAACATCTCGCTCCGGTGTGAATTCACAGTTCTCATCCCCAGGCCTTCAGACGCCCTCACCGGGCGATTTATTACTTTGTGCCCGGCCCCCATTCAGACGCCTTCAGTTTCCGGGGTTCCCTTCTCCAGTACGGCATCCGTCCTGCTCACATAATCCAGGTATTCATCCGAACGGAGGCCGTGCCCGCGCACGGTGTCAAAAAAAGCCTGCTGGATCTCGGCCGTGACCGGTCCGCGGGCGCCGGTTGCGATTGTCCGAAAATCGATCTCCCGGATCGGCGTGATCTCGACGGCGGTCCCCGCTACGAACACCTCATCGGCCGTATAGAGCTGGTCGCGCGAAATGCGGCGCTCGACGACGGAATAACCCAGGTCCCCGGACAGCGCAATGACCGTGTCGCGGGTGATCCCGTCCAGGATCGAGCCGGCGGGTGGGGTGTAGATCCTTTCGCCGGCGACGATAAACAGGTTCTCGCCGGTCCCTTCGGCCACAAACCCTTCCGGGTCGAGCAAAACGGCCTCGTCAAACCCCGAGCGCAGCGCCAGCGTTTTGGCGAGCATCGAGTTGACATATTGCCCGCCGATCTTGGCTTTGGTCATGCTGGCATTGGGGTGCATCCGGGTGAAAGAGGAGACCATCATCGTGGCGCCGCGCTCAAACGCTTCCTCGCCAAGATACGGCCCCCATTCCCAGACCGCGATCGCAAACGACGGGGTTGAGCGGTCCAGGTTGAGACCCATCGGCCCTTCCAAATACATGAACGGCCGGATGTAGCATTCAGAAAAACCGTTCACCTGGATGGTCTGGTGAACGGCTTGGCGCAGGGTCTCAATATCGTACGGCAGGTTCTCGATCCCAAGAATATGGATGCTCCGGAAAAACCTTTCAAGGTGGTCTTGAAGCCGGAAAACGGCGGATCCTCCCCTTCCGTGATAACAGCGAATCCCCTCAAACACGCCAGGACCGTAATGCATGGTCGGGTTCAAGACATGAACCGTGGCTTCTCCAAAGGGGATGATCTTCCCATTCCTCCAGATGTAGTTTGCATTCATCATGAGAATATTATATCTGATCGAGGGGCAGGCCATCCATGTGAATGGGCGAATGGGCGAATGGGCGAGTGGGCGAAAAGGCGAATGGGCGAGTGGGCGAAAAGGCGAATGGGCGAAAAGGCGAATGGGCGAGTGGGCGAATCGCCCATTCGCCCACTCGCCCATTCGCCTTTTCGCCTTTTCGCCCATTCAGTCTTTCGTGGGCCCCGCCGCCAGGATCTCCGCCGAGACCTCTCCCTTGAACTGCTCGAAGTTGTCCTCGAAGCGTCCGATCAAGCGGTAGGCCTGCCCGTCGTATGCGGCCGGGTCGGACCAGGTGCCGCGGGGAGAGAGCACCTCGGAGGGGACGTCCGGGCAGCGCTCCGGGATTAGCAGTCCAAACAACGGTTCCTTTTGATACGGGACGTCATCCAGCTCGCCGCGCAGCGCACCGCGGACCATGGCGCGGGTGTACGGCAAATGCATCCGCTTGCCGACGCCGTACGGACCGCCGGTCCAACCGGTGTTGAGCAGCCAGACGTTTACCCCGTGCCGTTCGATCTTCTCCCCGAGCAGCCGGGCGTAGACGCGCGGGTGCATCGGCAGGAAAGGTGCGCCGAAGCAGGCCGAAAAGTTGGGCTGCGGCTCGGTCACCCCGCGCTCGGTTCCGGCCAGCTTGGAGGTGTAGCCGGAGATGAACCAGTACATGGCCTGCTCGGTGGTCAGGCGGGCGATCGGGGGCAGCACGCCGAAAGCGTCGGCAGTCAAAAAGAAGATGTTCGCCGGATGGCCGCCATGCCCATCCGGGATGTAATTGTCGACCAGATCGATCGGGTAGGCGGAGCGGGTGTTCTCGGTCAGCGATGCGTCGTTGAAATCGTATTCCCGGCTGGCCGGATCGTAGATCACATTCTCCAGCACCACGCCGTAATTGTGGGTGGCCTTCCAGATGAGCGGTTCGTATTCCTCGCTGAGACGGATGGTCTTGGCGTAGCAGCCGCCTTCAAAATTGAACACGCCCACATCCGACCAACCGTGCTCGTCATCCCCGATCAGGCCGCGCTCCGGGTCCGATGAGAGCGTCGTCTTGCCCGTCCCCGACAGACCGAAGAACAGGGCCGAATCCCCGTCGTCCCCGACCGTCGCGGAGCAGTGCATCGGCAGGATACCCTGTTTCGGCAGCAGATAGTTCATGACCGTGAAGATCGATTTCTTGATCTCGCCGGCATAACGGGTTCCGCCGATCAGGACCAGTTTCTTCTTGAAATTCACGGTGATGAAGGTTCCTGTATCGGTCCCGTCATCGACGGGGTCGGCAGTCAACGCCGGGGCATGCAGGACGGTGAATTCCGGGACGTGCGACCGGTGGCTCGAGACCGGCAGCCGGAGAAACAGGTGCCGGGCAAACAGGTTCTGCCAGGCGTTCTGGTTGACGATCCGGATCGGGAGTCGGTGATCGAGGTGCGCCCCGACCGCCGCATCGCGCACGAACACGTCCCGCCCCTGGAAGAAAGTCCGCATCCGGAGCAGCAGCCGGTCGAATTGCTCCGGGGAGATCGGGCGGTTGATTTTCCCCCACCAGATGTCATCCGTTTCGCCGTCGATCCGGACGGTGAACTTATCATCGGGTGAGCGGCCCGTGTGCGGAGTGGTCTGGGCGATAAAGGTGCCCGGTTCTCCCAGGACCCCCTCCCCGCGGCGCACCGCATGCTCAAGCAGCGCAGAAACAGGGAGGTTCCAATGCTGGTCCCCCAGGTTGTGCAAACCGTGGTTATCCAGACCGAATTCGCTCGGAAATCCGAACACCGTCATAAGCAGCCTCCGATGAGTTATCCCTGAAATGAGCAGCGACGGGGCGTCCAGTGGCCAGGAAGCGGCCGCCTGGACGCCCCATCGCAACTCATTTCAGGAAACTATTAAGTACGGATTTTCACAATCTGTTCGATTTATACGCCTTTTCGCGCCGCGTGGCAAGGTTCAGGGCCTATCCGAAAATTGAGACTGGCGAATATGGGGGCGGCTGCGGCAGAGCCCCAGCCGCCCCCATATTCGCCACCCCAATTTCCGGAGTGGTTTTTATGATGGTTTTATCCGATCAGGCCAAAGTAATTTATCAGCCAGGCGATGAACAGGGTCAGCACGGCGACCGTCATAAAAAGAAGCACCCAGACCCCAATCACTTTCATCCGGTCGGTGGGTTTTTCCCCGCTGGCCTGCCCGGTCTGCCCGTTGACGAAGACGTGATACTCGCGGCCCTGGTAGAAATAGGTCCCGACCCAGATCGGGAGCAGGACGTGTTTGTAGGTCACCCCGCTCCAACTGCCGGCCCCGATCCGGACATCCCGCTTCTCCTTGCCGCGCTCAACCTCCGCCCGGACTCGGGGGATCAACTGCTTGAGCACCTGTTCCCGCGCGCGCAGCGATGCGTCGGAGAGGGACACATCGTACGCCATCGCCGGCCAGCCGGCGAGCTGGCCCGGCTCGTATTCGATTACATCCTTTAAATCGAACTGCCCAATCGCCTTGATCTCGGATTCGGCCAGCGCGGAGACGCCCGGGACCAGGACGTCGTCGAAAAACTCGTTCGAGACGCCGCTGACCATGCGCCACTCCGGCGGTTGGCTGGTGTTGCGGCCGTAGTTCTCCCTGACCTGGGCCGTCCAGCGGATCTCGACACCGCCGTCGAAGGTCCAGAACGGATAATAGGCAGGGCGCAGCTGCAGCCGACGGGCTTCCTTGAGCAATCCGTCCGGCGTAAAAATGCCCGAGTTCAGCCAGCCGCGCGCCAGCCGCACGGCTTCGAGCGCTTCTATCCGGAAAACGGCGGTGGCCTGGGGCTCGAGCAGGCTTTCGAGCTGCTCCGACCGGACCAGCTGATTGGACCCGCAGTGTGGACAGAGCTGGGTCTTCCCTGGTTCATCTTCGATCGTGTGCGCCCCGCATTTTTCGCATTCCACCTCGTGCGCCGCGGCAGCCCAGGCATGCGCTTTCCGGCCGTGCAGTAAACCGACGATCGGCATCTCGGCGGTATCCGCGACGATCTCCCCCTCCAATTCCCGGGCATGACCGCAGAAATTGCAAACCAGCCGCCGGGTAACCGGGTCGAAAGCCATTCGGCCGCCGCACTGCTGGCAGGCGAAGGTCTTCGTCGATGCCGGGGCGGGCTCCGCCGGGTTGCTGACCGGGCCCGGATCGCCCCAACCTGCATCGGTTCGACGCGGCTCGGGTTCAACTCCGGTTTCGATCGCATTCAGATGTGCCAGCCCGTTGAGGGCGGCCTGGTTGGACGGGTCGGCCGCGACCGCTTTTTCGAGCATCTCGCGCCGTTCGAGCGGGTGGTCCGTGGTTGCTGAAAGCCACAGCCAGACGTGCGAGTCGTTGGGTTTTTGAGAAATCGCCCGGAATAGGAGTCTCCGGGCAGTCGACCGGTAGCCGGCCCTCGCCGCATGGATCCCTTCCCGGACCAGGTTTTCGTATTCTCGAGCTGAAAATCCGGGGGGACTCATCTAGGACAGGTCCTTGACCTGGTAATACCGCCCGCGGCGATACCCCCGCTCCTCGTAATAACGCCTGGTGCCGACCGCCGAGATCACAGCCAGCCGGTGGAAACCATGCCGAACTGCAATCGCCTCCGAAAGCTCCAAAAGTCGGGTTCCCAAACCGCGGTGCTGGGCCGCCCCGCCCTTTTCCTGGCCGACCGGCAGAGACTGCCCGTAAACGTGCAGCTCCCGGATCAGGGCTGCATCCTGCAGATCGTCGAAGACGGTTAATACGCCCGGGTCCGACCGCTGCGGCAGGGAGAGCCGGACGAACCCGGCCAGCCGGTCGTCCTGCGTCACGAACGAAATGAAACGCTCCTCGGCATCCCCGGCAGGGTAGCGGATCTCCTCAATCCGCAGTTCGTCGACCTCAATATCCTGTTTGCGGACCTCCCGGCAGCGGATACACTCGCAGACCGTCCCGCGCCGGCGGAGCTCGGTCTGCACGTCCATCCGCAGGCTGGTCCGCCGGTTGCCCGCGACGACGTTGGTCGACGGGATGTCGCGGATCACCCGGTTGACCCGGCAATAACGCGGGATCGACGGTTTGATATCGGCGATCAGGTCGACCAGGTCTTCTGTGGTGTAAGGCGTGTATTCGCCGCGCTGCCAGAATTCGTAGAGTTCGGCGTTCGCCAGCAGCTGGTTGGGGTAGATCTTGATCTCGTCCGGGCAGAACCCTGTCCAGAGCGCTTTGAAGTCTTCCCGGTCCGATTCCGGAGTCGCGCCGAACAGGTTCGGCATCCAATGCAGGACGATCTTGAACCCGGCAGCGCGCAGCAAGTCGGTCGCCGTCCGGGTTTCGGCAATGGTGTGGCCGCGCTTATTGAGCGCCAAAATCCGGTCGTCAAAGCTCTGGGCGCCCATCTGGACCTTGGTCACCCCGAGATGCCGCAGCCAGGCCAGCTCGGCCGGGTCGACGTGGTCCGGGCGGGTCTCGATCACCAGGCCGACGCAGCGGTGCCCGGCCGTCTCGTTGATCTGCTGCGCCGCGATCAGCGCTGCGCTGAATGTGTGTTGGGGACCCGGTTCGGCGGGTTCCGGGACCTCCGCCTGCATGCCGTTCATGGCCTGAAAACAGCGCAGGACGAACCATTCCTGGTAGTCTTTGCGGTAGGAACTCCAGGTACCGCCCAGGATGAGCAGCTCGATCTTATCGGTCGGGTGGCCGATGGCGTGCAGCGCCTGGATCCGATCTTTTACCTGCTCGTACGGGTCGAAATCGTGCTGCAAGGCCCGCATCGCCCCGGGTTCGTCCGGCAGGTAGCTCTTCGGCATCCGGTAATCTGTCGGGCAGAAAATGCACTTCCCCGGACAGGGGTAGGGTTTTGTCAGCACCGTGACCGTGGTGACCCCGGAGAGCGTCCGCATCGGTTTCATGCGGATCTTTTCGAGCAACGCTCGGTCCGGCTCCATCTCCCCGAGCGCGACCATCTCCCGGTAGGCCGCCACCAGGAACTGCTTCCCGACATAACCGCCCCCTTCGCCGGGGAGCGGGTGCCGCTTGATCGCGTCGAAGACGGGGATCCCGTTCCGGACGTCGGCGAGCGCCTGCCGAGCGGCGGCCATTTTTTCCTGGGTAAACCGCTTGTTTCGATGCCACGCCCGGCGCCGTTCCTTAAAGGTTTCTTCGAAAGACATGGCTTTATATTATCTTAAGATCGTTTTCTGGTTGGCTGGTTGGCTGGTTCCAGCTAAAATAGCTGTAATGGACTCCGACACGATCGACCATCTTATCGGGATTAACCGTCGATTCTACCAGCAGTTCGCCGTTGCGTTCGACCGGACCCGGGTCCGGCTGCAGCCGGGGGTCGAAAGGCTGGTGGGCCGGATCGCGGCCGGTGCGCGGGTCCTGGACCTGGGGTGCGGGAACGGCGGGTTGTGGCGGGCGCTGAAGGTGGACGGCTTTGCCGGTACCTATTCCGGGTTGGATTTCAGCCCCGCGCTGGTCCAGATTGCAGCGGTCCAGGCGGGGGGAGAGACGGGGGTCCAATTCCAGGTCCGCGACCTGGCCGCTGACGGCTGGGAAGCCGGGCTGGAAGGGCCTTTCGACCGGATCCTGGCTTTCGCCGTCCTTCATCACCTGCCCCCGATCCTTGCCGAGGGAGTTCTAAAGCGCTGCTGCAGCCTAGTCGCCCCGGATGGGTTCCTGGCGCTTTCGACCTGGCAGTTTCTGTCCAGCCCTCGCTGGCGACTGCGGATCCAGCCCTGGGAGCGGGCCGGGGTCGATCCGGGGGCGGTCGGAGAGGACGATCACCTACTGGACTGGCGCAGCGGAGGGACCGGGCTGCGCTATGTCCACCACTACGACGCAGAGGCATTGCATGAACTGGCCGGTCGCTCCGGTTTCACCGTTGTCGAAACAACCCGCTCGGACGGGCGCGAAGGCGATCTGGGGCTCTATCAAACCTGGGAGCCGGCGGATGGCTGAGTTCCGGTCGTTCCGGGCCGAGTCGATCGTCCTCAAGCACCAGGATTGGGGCGAGGCGGACCGGATCCTGACGCTGTTCACTCGCGAACACGGCAAGCTGCGCGTGATCGCCAAGGGGGTGCGCAAAATCCGCTCGCGCCGGGCGGGACACCTCGAACCGTTCACCCACGTGGCGCTGCAGCTGGCGAAGAGCAAAGACCTGCCGATCGTGACACAGGCCGAAACGATATCCAGCTTCTCGGCCCTGCGGGAAGACCTGGGAGCGATCGGACACGCCTCCTACGCCGTCGAACTGCTCGATAAGTTCACGTACCCGGAAGGGGAGCACGTCGCCCTGTTCAACCTGATTAAAAACACCTTCGATCGGCTGACGGCCGGAATGGCGCCGGCGGCCCTCGTCTTGCGTTTTTACGAGGTGCGCCTGCTGGACCTGGCCGGGTACCGGCCGGAATTATTTGCCTGCGTGGTCTGCGGGGAGAAGATCAAAGCGGAGGACCAGTACTTCTCGGCCGGCCAGGGCGGCGTCGTCTGCCCCCGCTCGGCGCTCGGGATGGCAGGACTCACCCCGATCTCGGTGGACGCGCTCCGCTTCCTGCGCCATTTCCAGCGCAGCTCGTTTATGGAGGCGACGCGGGCCCGGCCTTCAATAGAGGCCGATCGGGAGATGGAGGTGGTGATGCAGCACTACATCACGTATGTGCTGGAGAGGGGGTTGAACACGCCGAAGTTCATCCGGAAGGTTTCGAGGGGGTAGCGCACGAGATTTACAACGCAGAGACGCGGACGCAGAGGCGCGGACGCAAAGGTGCCAGGACGCAGAGACGCAATTGTTTTTGCATTTTTATTAAAAATGCAAAAACAATTGCGTCTCTGCGTCCTGGCGCCTTTGCGTTGAAAAGAGTCCCGGCAGTCAATTCCTCGCGATCACAATGATCCGATCTTCGTGCTCCAACCGGACCCGTTCCGATTTTTTCGGATTGATCCGCACCCCGTAGTGCCGGCCCGCATCGTTGGCCAGCGCCCGCACCCGGTAACCGATCGCCACCTCCCCCTTCCTTCGGGCTGCTTCCACGACCGTGTAGAAATTGACCTCAGCACCGGCCTTCACATAATC
>DATKDL010000052.1:0-9796 GCA_035512695.1 Anaerolineales bacterium
CGGAGGCCAACGCTCTATCCACTGAGCTATGGGGGCTTTGAGTGAGCCTGAATTCTACCAGAAACGATTTCCGGCGAAAATGGTGTGTGCGGGTAGGCAGAGCCCGCCCGCACACACCGTTTTCGCCGGTTTACGCCAACACTTTCCCGGAAAGCCCCGCGATCTCCGCCCGCAGCTTATCGATCGTCGCCTCCGCCTTCTCCTCGTTCAGCACGGTCACCTGGCGCTTTTTGTGCGCCAGCTCGGCCAACTGCTGGTAGAAACGGTTCGTCGGGCCGAATTTTCCGGCGGACAGGGCGTTGAAACGGGCCATCCCAGAGGAGAGGGCTGAAGTCGCCGTTTTATATTGCTTCTCCGAGATCGTGCCCAGCTCGATCTCTTCTTTTAAGTATTCCTCCAGGAACTTGCGCTCCCGGAAGATGAACCAGACGATCAAGCCCAACATGAAAGCCCAGCCGGTCCACTCGACCAGCGCCAGGGCCGCCAGGCTGCCCAGGGTGCTGATGAACAGCGCTGCAACGGTGTTATGCAGCGCATGCGTGAAGACGGCCAGGATCCATCCCGCGATCGGTGCGGAAAATTTCAGGACCGTGTGCCGGGTCTCCCGGGAGATCGCCAGCCCGATCCCGATAAAGGCCGTGTAAAAAGGATGCTGCCACCCGACCACGATATTGCGGAGGAACGTCAGGAAAATCCCGCCGACGACCCCGCCGTCCGCAAACCCGCGGTAGATATACAGTGCATTCTCGGTGGCTGCGAAACCCAGCGCCGTCACCCCGGCATAGACCACGCCGTCCAGCAGGTTGTCGAACTCGTGCCGGAATAAGAGAAACACGATCAGGACGGCCAGCCCTTTCAGGCTCTCCTCGACGAGCGGGGCGCTGACCGAACCGGTCGCCAGCGCCGAGGCCGTCTCGGAGCCGGTCGCCAGGAAGACGCCGATCCCGAAACCGGTGTTCAGGATGAACGCGCCCCCGGCCGCCACGACGGCCCCCCACAAAAAGACCCCGCCGATCAGCAGCAGGGGCTCTTTTTCATACCGGTCCAGCCAGTACACAAACGAGGCGTAAAAAAGTGCGGGGATGACTCCGAGGAAAATAGAGGCAATTACGGTCATGGTCAACTCCTATGGTTTGCTGGTTTGCTGGTTGGCTGGTTGGCTGGTTAAATGAATCCGCACCCGATGGACCCGGATCGCGAGGGGGCTTCCGCCGAGTTCCTCAACGACCTCGTCCGCCCGACCGGTAGCCGCTTCCTGGGTCAGCAAGGTCATCAATAATCGCTGGTGCCCGGTTTCGTCGTCGTCGAGCCGCTTCAAATCCAGGATCAGCGGGCGAAGATCGTAGGGTTTGTCTCGCCGGACCCGCGGGAGCGGACCGGCGGCCAGGATGCCGGCGATCCGTTCGTCCAGGTCCGGGAGCGGTTCCAGCAGGGTCACGGTGAAATCCGAGGAACGGATGGCGCCCTGAAGCTTCGGCGCATCCTCCGGAACCTCCGTGACCTCGTCGAGCCGGATCCCCGGCGGCGCCGCCGACCGGATACGGTCCAACGCCTCCCCCGGCGCCACGGCCTCATCCAGCCAGATATCGGCCAGCTCCGCCTCCGCGGTGACACCCAGCGGCAGCGCCGAGGCCAGGTTGATCTTTGGCCGCTTTGTGAACCCCTGCGAATATGCCAGGGGCAGCCCGGCGCGCCGCAGCGCCCGCTCCAGTGACCGGTGCAGGTCCATGTGGCCGGTGAAGCGCATGGAATGTGTTTTTGCGAACTTTAATCGGAGCCGCATCGAAAAATTGATGTGAAAAACAGGACTGGGGCGGGGCGAATGCCCCGCCCCAGTCCTGTTTTTCACTCTATTTGAAGGAGGGCGCGGTGTTCTTTCACAGCCTGCGGCATATACGTCCCGTCCCCGTCGACGACGGTCACGCGGCGGGATTTGATTTCGGGGCACTGCCAGTGCTCACCGGGGGTATCCTTGCGGAGCTGGGAGAAAACGGGCAGGATTCCGCAGGCGAAGCACTGGTTGCGGCAGTCGATCCGGGTCCTGCCCGCAAGGCTCCAGAGGTAGTCCTCGGTCAGGAATTTCTTCTTCAGCGTGGTCGAGAGGTGTTCCCAGGGGAAAACCTCGTCGAGTGGGCGCGGGCGGTGGGTGTAGAAATCGGGGGCGAGGCCGGCTTCCTCGTAGGCCTCCAGCCACAGGTCGTACCGGAAGCCTTCGTACCAGGCGTCGAACTTGCAGCCCTTCTGCCAGGCGCGGTAGACGACTTCCGCCAGCCGCCGGTCGCCGCGTGACAGGGCCGCTTCGAGCATCGTCTCTTTGGGATTGTTCCAGTTGAGCTTCAAACCCTTACCGCGCATGTGCCGCTTGAGGTGTTCCTGCTTCTCGTAGATCGTGTCCAGGTCGTCGCAGGGCACCCATTGGAACGGGGTGTGCGGTTTGGGGACAAAGGTGCTGACCCCGGCGGTCAGCTTCGCCCGGCCGCCGATCTGCTCCCGCCCGACTTTGAGAACGGCCTTGCACAGATCGATGATGGCGTCGATATCCTCCATCGTCTCGGAGGGATGGCCCATCATGAAATAGAGCTTGATATGGGTGTAGCCCCGGGAGTAGATCTCCCGGGCGGTCTCGAGCAGCTGCTCGCTGCTGACCGGTTTGTTGATGATCTCCCGCATCCGCTCGGTCGCCGCCTCGGGCGCCAGGGTGAACCCGCTGCGGCGCTGGTCCTTGAGGGCGTCCATCAGGTCAACCGACAGCGACTCGATCCGCAGCGACGGCAGCGAGATCGACAGGACCCGGTCCGCAAACCGCTCCCCGACCGCCTTGACCAGTTCGACCACGTGGGTGTAATCCGAGGATGACAGCGACAGCAGCCCGACCTCCTCAAACCCGGTGGCCTCCAGCGCCTTCTCGATCGCCTCGCAGACTTCTTCCACCGTCCGCTCCCGGACCGGGCGGGTGATCATCCCGGCGTGGCAGAACCGGCAGCCGCGCGTGCAGCCGCGCATGATCTCGATCGGGATCCGGTTGTGCGAGACGTCGATGTACGGGACGATGAAATTCGTGACCGGCGGCGGGAGCTGGGAGACGATCCGCTTGACGATCGGGAGCTGGGCATGTTCCGCCCGCTTTTCGATCCGGTCGAAGGTGCCGTCGGCATGGTAATGGGCCTCGTACAGCGCCGGGACGTAGACACCCCACAGGTGCGCCAGCCGGTGCCAGAGCCCCTCGCGCGGCTCCCCGCTCTTTTTCCAGGCCTGGTGGACCTCGACGATCTCGATCATCACTTCCTCCCCCTCCCCGATCACGAATGCGTCGATAAACGGCGCCATCGGCTCGGGGTTGAAAGCCGCGTGCCCGCCGGCGATCACCAGCGGGTCGTCCGGCGAGCGCTCGTCGGAGAAAAGCGGGATCCCGGCCAGGTCGAGCAGGTTGAGGGTGTTGGTGTACAGCGTCTCGTATGGCAGAGAGACCGCCAGGATGTCGAAATCCCGGATGGCGTGTTTTGTCTCGAGCGAGTAGAGCGGGATCCCGGCTTCCCTGAGCTCGGCTTCCATATCCAGCCAGGGCGAATAGACCCGCTCGGCGAGCGCGTCCGCCCGCTTATTGACCAGGTCGTACAGGATCATCATGCCAAGGTTGGACATCCCCAGGTCGTAGATGTCCGGGAACGCCATGGCGACCGTCGTCTCTACGCCGTCCCAGTCCTTGACGACCTGGTTCAGCTCCCCCCCGGTATAGCGCCCGGGTTTCTGGACGCGGGGGAGGATGCGCTCGAGGCGGGATTCGATCTCGGAGGGGGTCATAGAGGAAGAATTATAACAGCGGAAAAATGAACGGCACGGTGGGGCATGGCCCCACCGTGCCGTTCATTTTTCCGAGTTCTAATCAAATTCGATCGTGATTGGCTCCCAGTTATCAGGCACCAGGACGGGCGCGGCCTGGGCGCAATTCAGGACGCAGCGGCGCACTCGCACGTTATCGACATACAGCCCGACCGGAAGGTTGATATTCAGATCAGACTCGAACTGGACCCCAATCCAGACGGAATCGTCCCCCAGCATACTCCCAAACACCGGGACATTGGCCAGGTCCATCGCCAGGTCCACCCAGCCGCCGGAGCTGCCGGAGACCTGGTAGCAGTAGAAGGTGCTCCCATCCGGGGAGGCGCACCAGCGGACTTGATCCTGGTCGGCATCCGGGTCGGGATAGGATTCGGTCTGGTACCAGGCCTTCAAGGTCAGCTCGGCGGCGGTATCACCGGCCAGGCTGAACGGGCCAAAGACCATCCAGGTCGTAACCTGGTTCGGGTAGTTGGCTGCGCATTCCAGGCTCGTTCCGCTCGATCCGCCGCCGACCGCCCACCCGCTGAAGGCACCCTGGAAGGGCTGGCAGCCGCGTTTCCCGAATGAGAACGCCCCGCCGGTGTTGTCGACCAGGGTCCAGGCGCCGGGGAAATCGCCTTCGAAGGTCTGGTTGGCGATGTCGACCCAGCCCGGGGTCGGAAGCGGGGTCGGCTGGTTGGCGATCAGCGGGAGGAAGCTGGGCGTGGCCGGCGTCATCGTGATCAGGGTCGGCGAAGGGCTGGGAGTGGCCGTCTTGGTCGGGGTCGGGGTGTTCGTCTTGGTCGGTGTGACCGTCGGGGTGGCGGTCTTGGTGGGCGTCCTGGTGGGCGTCTTGGTCGGGGTGGGCGGGCCTTCGAGGCTCCAGCTCATATCCAGGAACATCCCGCGCATCACCGTCCCGGGGTTGTGCTGGACCTCGCCCTGGCCGATGCTGTAAGTCATCAGGGCGTTGGCGGTCCCGTTGAAGGTCTCGGAAACGTGGTTGTAGCTGGAGCCGGGTTTCCAGGGGTTGGGGGCGTACAGGGGAACGCGCAGGCCCCCGTTTCCGGTGCGGGCGTTGGGGCCGTCGAAGTAGATATTCCCGCTCGTCAGGGCGCTGCCCAAAGTGGCCGAGTTGTTCGGCAGGTTGATCAGCAACCCGCCGGGTCCGTCTTCGGTGAAGCGGTCATAGACCGCCGGATGGCTCGTCCCCCAGCCCCAGCAGCCCCAATTTCCGCCGCCGCATTCCGAACCGTAGCGCATGGAACCGCCGAAGCCGAGCCCGTGCCCCAGTTCGTGGAGCGCGACGGTGACGAAGTCATACTGGTTGGCGGCCGGGAACCCGGCCGTCCCAAAATACCAGTTCGTGACGGTGCTGGAGAAACTGGCGGTGATCTCGGGGCCGGGGTGCAGATCGCTCCCGGCCAGCTTGTTCGCCAGGGCGACGGGGAACCAGGTGTTGGCGATCGTGTTCCCGGTGAAGTTGGCAAAGTACTGGGTCGGTCCGGCGCCGCCGAGCGTGCCGGGCGGCAGGGTGCTGGTCCACTCAGCCGAGACGGCGATCGTGACCGGGGAGGAGAGCTGGGTCGCCCAGATCGCGGCGGCGTATTCGAGCGCCGTCTTGGCTGCGGTGGGCCACGCGCCGGTGTAGCTGATCGTCATCGTCGCCGCGGCCGGCGCCCCGTTCAGGAACTCGGCCGGCGGTGGGTAGACCTGCCCCTCCACCGGCTCCCCGGCCAGGACGTAGACCGTCGACCCATGCCCCAGCGCATCACCCGGATCGGCTTCGCCGGTAGCGCCGGCGACGATGATCAACGCAAACAGCGTAACCAAAAGCACCACCGGGATCATTGCTTTTCGCATGGATCGAATCATAACATTTACCGGGAAAATAAACGGCGGCCCAACGTTCCGCACCGGGCCGCCGTTCAGTTTCCCGCTTTTTCTTCTATAATTCGCCCACCGTGTCCGCTAACCCCCACCTCTCCATCATCATCCCCGCCCGCAACGAGGAGAACCGGCTGCCGCGCACGCTCGAACAGGTCGCCGCGTTCCTGGACGGGCAGGACTTCGGGGGTGAGATCCTCGTCGTTGAGAACGCCAGTGCGGACCGGACCGGCGAGATCGCCCGGGATTTCGCGGCCGGGGACGGGCGGGTCCGGGTCCTATCGGTCGGCGAACCCGGTAAGGGCGGGGCGGTGCGGGCCGGGATGCTGGCGGCCGGCGGCGCATACCGGTTCATGGCCGACGCCGATCTCTCGATGCCGATCGATCAGATCCAGCGCTTCCTCGAGCCGGCTGCGGACGGCTTCGATATCGTGATCGGTTCCCGGGAAGCCTCCGGCGCGGTGCGGTACGGGGAACCCCAGTACCGCCACCTGGGGGGGCGGCTGGTCAACACCATGATCCGGCTGCTTGCGCTCCCGGACCTGCACGACACGCAGTGCGGGTTCAAGCTGTTCCGGGCCGGCGCCGCCGAGATCCTCTTCCGGCGGCAGACCCTGGCGGGCTGGTCCTTCGACATCGAGATCCTCTACGCCGCCCGGCTGCGCGGCTGCCGGATCCTGGAACTCGGGATCCCCTGGCATTACCGCGCCGAGAGCAAAGTCAACCCGCTCCCGGACGCAATCCGAATGTTCTTCGACATCCTGCGCATCCGGCGCAACGCCCGCCGCGGGGTCTACGGCTGAGCCATGCCGAGGCTCAGGTTCGACCGCCGCCTCCTGCCGGAAGCCCCCGACCTGTTCTTTGAGACCGGGCTGTGGGCCCGCCGTCTGACCCGGGTGGCCGGGATCGACGAGGCCGGCCGCGGGGCGCTGGCCGGACCGGTCACCGCCGCCGCCGTCGTGCTGCCCGCCGACCCGGCTGCAGCCGATCATCTGCGCGGGGTGGACGACTCCAAGCGCCTGACCCCCGCGCAGCGAGATGTGCTCGCCGTCCGGATCATCCGCTGCTGCGCCGCCCACGCCGTCGGGAAAGCCTCCGCCGCCGAGGTCGACGCCCTCGGGATCGCCGCCGCCGTCCGGCTGGCCGTCCGCCGGGCCTTGCTGGCGCTGGACCCGCTCCCGGACCACCTGCTGGTCGATTACATCGACCTGCCCGAAGTGCCGATCCCGCAGACCAGCCTGGTCAAGGGCGATGCGCGCTGCCTGAGCATCGCCGCCGCCTCGATCCTGGCCAAGACCGCCCGCGACGCCGAGATGGACCGCCTGGACGGCGAGCACCCCGGCTACGGCTGGCGCCGGAACAAAGGCTACGGGACGGCGGCGCACCTGGATGCGATCGCGCGCCTGGGGCCAAGCCCGGTGCACAGGTGCAGTTTTGCACCTGTGCGAGGAATGGAACGCGGATTGGATGGAAAATAGGGATGAATAAATCCCATTCCCTGGGCCGTTTCTTTGGCCTCGAACACACCTTCGCGCCGTCCGCCATCGTGGGACTCGCCCTGCTGTGGGCCTTGCTGGCGGCCGGGGCGTGGTACCTGCTCGATCAGGCTTTGCCGACCGCCGCCCTGCTGGGGTTGGCCGGGGCGCTGCTGCATTTTGCCGGGGAGGCCTGGCACCAGCTCGGGCACGCCCGGGCGGCCCGGCGGGCCGGCGCCCCGATGAAGGGGGTCCATTACTGGTGGGTGCTGGGCAGCTCGATTTACCCCCCGGACGAGGACGAACAGCCCCCCGCCGTCCACATCCGTCGCGCGCTGGGCGGCCCCGTCGCCAGCCTCTGGCTGGCCGCCGGATTGGCCGTCCTGGCGCTCGCCCTCCCGCCCGCCACGCCCCTCTTTTACCTGGCCGCCTTCGCCTGCCTCGACAACCTGCTCGTCTTCGGCCTCGGCTCCCTGCTCCCGCTCGGGTTTACGGATGGGAGTACGATTATTCGGTATGCGAGGAAGTAAGGTGCAAGGTGCGAGGTGCATGGTGCGAGGTGCAAGGTGCAAGGTGCATGGTGCACGTTGCACCTTGCACCTTGCACGTTACACTTTGCCCCTCGCACTTTGCACGATCTTTTTCTCCGCCTGCACGCCGATCCCCGATGTCTTGCAGCCAACGGCGACGGGCACGGGGGAGGCGGGGTTTGCGTTCCCGCCGACGTTCACCCCGCTCGTGACCTCGACGGCCGCCGCGACGGATTCTCCCACCCAAGCCGTGACTCCCACGCCGCGGCCGACCGCCACGCCGCGGCCGACCCTGCCGCCGCCCGTTCTGTCCGAGGACGCGCTGGATCCGGAGAACGCCGCCGGGATCGGGGAGGTCTTCAAATGGGGCCTCGGACGTATCAACGATTTCGCCTGGCTCCCGGACGGCGCCGGGTTCGTCCTGGCGACCGGGGATGGGATCGCCCTCTACGAAGAAGATTTCAACCCGGCCGGAAGGCTCGGCGAAGGGACCTGGTACGCCTTCCTCGCGGTGAGCCCGGACGGGACCACCCTGGCCGCCACCCGCCTCGCGGAGGTCGATGTCTGGGACCTGGAGACCGGCGAGCTGGTCGCCGTCCTGCGCGGCCATTCCGAACCCGTCGCCGACCTGGTTTTCAGCCCGGACGGCGACCGCCTGGCCACCGCGGCCGGGGATCCGGACCGGACCGTCCGGGTCTGGGACCTGGGGACCGGGGAGCCCGCCGCCGTCCTGACCGGCCACACCGCCGGCGCCGCCGCCGTGGCCTTCTCCCCGGACGGGGCCACCCTGGCCGCCGGCGACCGGAGCGGCGGCATCTGGATCTGGGATCTCGAGACCGGCCAGGTTGCCGCGATCCTGGCCGGGCACACCGGCCCGGTCCTGGCGCTGGCCTTCCTGCCGGACGGCGAACGCCTCGTCTCCGGCGCCGGCGCGCCCGACAGCACCGCCCGGATCTGGGATATCGCCCTGGGGCGCGACCTGCACACCCTGGTCGGACACACCGGGGACGTGGCTGCGCTGAGCGTCTCGGACTCCGGCGACGCCCTGCTGACCGGCGGACCGGACCGGACCGTCCGGCTCTGGAACACGGGCAGCGGTCACCTCGCCAACTCCGTTTTCGGCCACACCGGCCCTGTCCTGGCGCTCGGGTTCAGACCCGGGTCGGAGACCGAATTCATCTCCGCCGGCGGAAACGAGGTTTTTCTGCAGGACGCCGCCGGTGGGACCGTCGTGCAGGAGCTGGCCGGACACCAGACCTGGATCGCCGAAACCGCCTTCACGGCGGACGGCCGGCTGCTGGCGGTGGAGAGCTTCGGGACCGAGATCCGGGTCTGGGATGTGTTCGCCGGGCTGCGGCTGGCGGACCTGTCGGGGCACACGAACCTGGTCAACCGGGCCTTCTTCAGCCCGGACAGCGCCACCCTGATCACGGCGGGATGGGATGCGACCGCCCGGGTCTGGGACCCGGCCGCCGGGATCGAGCTGCAGCGGCTGTCCGGGCACTCCGGGATGGTCTGGGACGCCCAGATCAGCCGGGACGGGACCGCCGCATCAGCGGCGCACGCCGAAATCCGGGTCTGGGAGGCCGCCACCGGCGTCTTCATCCGGACCCTGACCGGACACCAGACCTGGGTCACCGCGCTGGATTTCTACCCGGACGGGTCATTGCTGGCCACGGGGAGCTACCAGGAAGCCTGGACCTGGGACGTCGACACCGGGCAGCGGCTGCTCCAGCTATCCGGGCATGAAAGCTGGGTTTCCTCGATCGCCTTCAGCCCGACCGGCGCACTCCTCGCGACCGGCGGCGGCGACCCGGATTTCCGGGTGCGCCTGTTCGACCCGATCACCGGCGCCGGCCTGCACACCCTGAATGGGCACACCGCCGTCGTCGGCGCCCTGGCCTTCAGCCCGGACGGCCGCCTGCTCGCCTCCGCCGACCGGACCGGGACGATCCGCATCTGGGACACGGCGACCGGCGCCCCCCTCGCCGTCCTGGCCGGTCACTCCCTCTGGGTCGACACCCTCGCCTTCAGCCCCGACGGCGCCCTGCTCGCGTCAGGGGGGCTGGATGGGACGGTGAGGGT
>DATKDL010000053.1:0-19752 GCA_035512695.1 Anaerolineales bacterium
AAATACTCCTCGACCGACGAGGCTCGTGCTCTGGCAAATGAGGTCTACTTGATGTACGGCGAACTTGAGGACGTCTTTGATCAGTTTCTGGGTACATCCCAAATCTCAGTTCCAAGCGCAAGAGGTGGCACGACCTCGATCCACAAGAATTACATCGAGGCTGGTTATCTTTCTGGCCGCACTATTCATGCACACCAGGGATATACACAACTCCAAAAAGTCATTGGTAAGGTTCGGCACTTACTGAAACAGCCATCGAATCAATCCGGTTCACGATCGACTGCGACCCAAAAAGACGTGTTCGAGATCTTGTCTCGTTTTCGAGAATGTTGCCAATACTTAACTATTCCCTTCGACAATGAACGATCCGTGCAAGACATCGCATGGATCATGCTAAGGTCCCACTTCGACGACCTCAAACGCGAGGACACAATCCCAAGTTTCGGTGTCAAAAATTACCGCCCTGATTTCAGTATTCCTGAGGTTGGATTGTACGTCGAGATAAAATTCATCGGCCCTAGAACTCGTCCAGCTGACATTCAAGAAGAAATCCTGGCTGATATTCCGGGATATTTAGCAGCAGATTCCTCATTCGATGCAATCCTAATTTGTGTTTACGATTCCTCGCACAAGCTGCGCAATCCTAAAGCGTTCATTGAAGATATCCGGTCGGTCGATGGTATTTTAGATGTTATCGTGATACCTGGAATTGGCTAAAAAGCACCTACAAATGGATAATGCTTGGTTCCAGTGGCCCTCAACGTGATTTGGGCGGCACCTTCACTGCTGCGAGCATTTTCCTGCGTGGAGAACATCCGGCTTTGCCATCTTCCCCTGAATCAAAACCCCCGGCCTTAGCCTTGAAAGGGCTTCGTCCTGGTCCAGTTGTTCCGGATTTCGCCTAATTGGTTGAAACCATCAACTCCCGGGAATCCCGCAGAATATTGTGATACAGGCTGAGACCTGCGTGCTCCCCCCACCGCGCCTCGCTCATCACCATCATGCTCAAAATCACGTCGTGCTCGAGCGAAACCCTGGCCGCCAGCTGCAGGATCCCGCGCCGCATGGCGCGGTCGTCCGTTTTCATCAGCACAAGCAGATCGATGTCCGAATCCGGTGAACTGTCCCCGCGCGCTTTGGAGCCGTACAGCAGTATGTCTCCGACCTGATCCGGGTAGACCTCGTTCAGCCGCTCGATCAGATCGAGAATAGCTCTGGATTCCCTGTCATCCAAACCGGACAGATTCTCCTTCAACGCTTCCGCCACGTGTCAAACTCCTCAACAATCATCCTATTCCTCCGGTTGGAAAAATTATAGCATGCGCCGATTCCGTGCTAGGGATCCTGGCGAACGGCGCTTTTGGCTGCACATCGACCGGATGACAAATCTAAACTACATCGCTCCCGCTCATCCTGTACATATTTGCATTCACAATGCAAATCTGTACAAATTAGGATATAATCGATTTGGCTTCCTCCAATGATCGATCGCAACCTCACCCCCAAATTGACAGCCCTGGCGGAGAAATTCCAGGTGATCACCCTCACCGGCCCGCGCCAATCCGGAAAGACCACGCTCGTACGAGCGGTCTTTCCATCCCTCCCCTACACCTCGTTGGAGGAACCCGATATCCGCCAGTTCGCCCTGAACGACCCGCGCGGCTTTCTTGCCAACTACCCGCAAGGCGCCATCCTGGATGAGGTCCAGCACACCCCCGATCTGTTCTCGTATATCCAAACCATCGTCGACCGCGATCGGAACACACGATTCATTCTCACCGGCTCGTCCAATTTTCTCCTCCTCGAGAAAGTCAGCCAGACCCTGGCCGGGAGGACGGCGATCCTGCACCTGCTGCCCCTCTCCAATGCAGAACTGAACGCGGCCGGCATCTCGTTTGAGGACTACGAAACCGCGATCTTCTACGGTCATTACCCGCGCATCTTCGATCGCGAGATCTCTCCGGGAGATTTTTACCCGGCCTATATCCAGACCTACGTCGAACGGGATGTGCGCCTGATCAAGAACATCGAAGACGTCAATGCCTTTATCCAATTCGTCCAGCTCTGCGCCGGCCGGACGGGACAGCTGCTCAACCTTTCCAGCCTGGCCAATGACGCCGGGATCAGTGTAAACACAGTTAAGTCCTGGATCTCTATCCTGGAAGCCTCCTATATCGCCTACCGATTGCAGCCTTTCCACAAGAATTTCAGCAAGCGGATCATCAAATCGCCCAAGCTGTATTTCCACGACACCGGGATCGTGTGTTCGCTGTTGGGGCTCACGGAACCGGACCAGGTGCGCCATCACTACTTGAAAGGCGCCCTCTTTGAAAACCTGGTGATCAACGAATGGATCAAGCACGATTTCAACCAGGGTGAGAACCGCTACCCCCATTTCTGGCGCGATAACCATGGGTACGAGATCGACTGCATCCTGCAGGATGGACCGGAGATCGTCCCGATCGAGATCAAAGCCGGCAGGACGCGGACGACCCGATATTTCGATCAGCTGGCTTACTGGCGTGAGCTGGCTGGAATATCGGAATCCCGGGGATCGGTTGTTTACGGTGGAAACGAGTCCTTGCAAACGAGTTCAGGGAATCTGGTCAGCTGGAAGGAGTTGGAGCGTGTCCGCCAATTCTGACGATGGATTACTGAGACGAAATCCAATCGGGTTTAAAAGCAAAACCCCGACCGGAAGATCGGGGTTTCTCCCGAATCAAAAATCCCGCCTTCGGCGGGATTTTTGATCAGTGCCCCCACGGGGATTCGAACCCCGGTCTTAGCCTTGAAAGGGCTACGTCCTGGTCCCCTAGACGATGGGGGCGGAGGGTGAAATTGGGGCCGGGTGGGTGCTGCGCACCCACCCGGCCCCAATTTCACCGGCCTGAGAGCGGGATTTTACCATAAATCCGTTCGACCTCCGCCGCAATCTTGAGCGAGAGCGGGCTTTCCTCCCCCTTCCCCAACCCCATCTCCGCCCGCATCCCCAGCAGCCGCTCGACGGCCCCCGGACTCAGCTCGCGCGGCTTCCCCAGCTGGTGCGCCAGCGCCACCGTCCGGGCGGTGTGCTCGAGCACCTCCAGCCGCTCGAAGGCCTCATCCAAATCCTTCCCGACCGTCAGCGTCCCATGGTGTGCGAGAATAATCGCATCGTGGTCCACGATCAGCCCGGCGATCGCATCGCGGTTCTCCGTGCTCGACGGAGTCGCATACGGCGCCGTCGCCACCGGACCCAACAGCACCAGCGCCTCCGGGATGTACGGCGGCGCCAGCGAGATCCCGACCAGCGACAGGGCCACGCAGGTGATCGGGTGCGCATGCACCACCGCCCCGACATCCGGCCGCCGCCGGTAGGCTTCCAGGTGCATCGGCAGTTCCGACGTCGGCCGGCACACGGCCTTCCCCTCTAGGCAGTTCCCCTCCAGGTCGATCACCAGCAGATCGCCCGCCGACATCTCCGCTTTATTGACCCCCGACGGAGTGATCAGCAGACGGTCCGGGCCCAGCCTGGTCGAGATGTTCCCGGCGATCCCCGCGATGAAGTCGCGGGCGTACATCTCTTTGGCGATCTTCAGGATACGTTCTCGAATGGCGGCGTCGGACATGCCCATCCCATAAAAAATCACCCCAAACCATGAGCCGGGCGAGCGGCAGTGCCCGCTCGCCCGGCTCATCGTCTGGCTGTATTTATTCTTCCGGCTCGTCCTGTGAGAGCGAAATGATATCCATCTTCCGGCGGTTGAACAGGACCGCCGGACTGCGCATGCGCAGGTCAGGGTACTGGATCGCCTGGAGCGTGCCGTTGTAGATCGGCAGGAAATCGCCGCCTTCAAGCAGGAGCGTCGCCAGGTCGAAACGGCCGGCCCACTCGACGTCCCCCCGCACCTCGAAGGTGCCCGAGATGCCGCGGACCCGGTGCCGGTCCACCCGGCCGTAGCCGGCGCGGGCCACCACGGTCGGACCGACTTCGTTCTCCCGGCCCAGTCCGATCAACAGGATCGCCCGCTTCACCAACCTGATCTCGTTCAACCGCTCGGTGATCACCTTGGGCTCCTGGAGGCGCGCCAGGCTCACCTGGGTCACCTCGATCGATGAGGTGTTCGGGTCGTTCATCAATCCGAGCAGCCCCGAGTTCCCCACCTGGACGCGGCCCAGGATCCGGTAGCTGGGGGTGAAGAAGTTAGCGAGGATGAAACGGCTGGTCGAAGATAGCATCAAGCTGCTCCCGGCGGAAACCCGGTCCCGGTAGATGGCCGCTGCGGGACGCCGCCGCCGCCGGAGTTGAGCAGGGTGTTGAGCCATGAGATGGCGCGCGAGTCGAAATCTCGCCCCCCACACAGGTCACAGACCCAGGCCGGGAAGTTCGGGACCGTGATCATCTGGTCCCGGAACCAGGTCAGATAAGTGATATGCCGCAGGCTGCGGCGCCCTCCGGCGCAGGTCTGGCAGTTGTAAGAGGGCATGTGTCCGTCGTAGCCTTCGTGATCGTCGTGTTCGTCGTGTTCTTTCATCATGCTCGTCTCCGGTCAGGGTGCGGCGAAGACCTGGGTGGGGTGTTCGATGATACCCCATTGGGTCGGGGGCCAGTACACGAATACGGCCCTCCCGATCACGTGTTCAAGCGGTACAAAGCCCCAGTCGTGCGAGTCCGAAGAGTTGTTGCGGTTGTCCCCTAGGACAAAAAGCTGGTCTTCCGGGACGGTCCATGTGCCGTCGTACGCCGGATCCGCGTTGATGTACGGCTCGTCGAGCCTGCGGTCGTTTACGTAGACGACGCTGTCCGAAATCTGCACCCGGTCGCCCGGCACGCCGATCACGCGCTTGATGTATTCCTGGTTCGGCTGGCGCGGGAAGTGAAAGACGACGATATCGCCGCGCTGTGGTTCGCCGATATAGTAGGAGACCTTGTTGACGATGACATACTCGCCGCTGTGCAGGGTCGGCTCCATGCTGAACCCGTCGACCCGGATGCGGGCCGAGACGGCGTTGATCGCCAGGAACAGCAGCAGCGACAGTAAAACCGTCTCGAGCACATCGACAATAAACCGGACGAAGCCGCCCCGCGATTCCGCCTCTTCCGGATCCGGGAACGACTCGGTGTAGAAATCGTTCATCCTGAAAATTATAAGACGAAGTGGGGGAGGGGGGAAGGGGACATTCGGCGAATAAGCGAATGGGCGAATTTGCGACAAGGCGAATGGACGACGAGAATGTATTCGCCTATTCGCCTATTCGCCTATTCGCAAATTCGCTTATTCGGCTGTTCGCACGTACGTCGAGTCGACGATACCGACGACCACCGAGATCACACACCCATCCGGCTTGTTCAAGACCGCCCGGGCTCCGTTCCCTTCCCGGTTGACCAGCACGGTGTCCCCGATGCCCGCGTGCGTGGTATCGAGCGCGATAAAATCGCCCGCCGGCTCCTCCCCCTCCATCCCCAGCGGCTGCACGACCAGGAGTCGCCGGCCCTTGAAGTCCGGATGGCTGATGGTCGTAACGACGGTTCCGACTATTTTTCCGAGAATCACGATGTGCTCCGAAACGGCGAAT
This sequence comes from Anaerolineales bacterium, assembly GCA_035512695.1. Taxonomy (GTDB): domain Bacteria; phylum Chloroflexota; class Anaerolineae; order Anaerolineales; family JABWBV01; genus DATDOR01. The sequence goes on from DATKDL010000053.1 coordinate 5,557, forward strand.
CAGCGAATGGGCGAATGGGCGAATCTCGCTTATTCGCCCATTCGCCCATTCAAGCGTACCTCGCCCTCCCATCCCGCAGCGTGAAATCGAACTCCCCGTCCGGCCGCACTTCCAGGTCGTCGATGATCCCGACCAGCGCCAGGTCCACCGGTACAAACTGCGTGTCCGGCATCGCCAGCGCGGCTTCGCGGGAGCGGACCATCATGCAAAGGTCTCCCGGCCCCGCCCGGACGACGTCGCAGGCCACCTGCAGCCCGCCCACCGGCTCCATTTTACGGTTCAACGGCTGCACAACAAGCAGCTTAACCCCTTCCAATCCGGGATACTTGATCGTACAAACGGCGGTGCCGAGGACCTTGCCGAAAATCATGGAAACTCCGAGTCAGCGAATGGGCGAATAGGCGAATGGGCGAAAAAGCATGATTCACTCATTCGCCCATTCGCCCATTCACACACTCTCCAACACCCGCCGAATAATCGTGTCCAGCAGCGCCGGATCGACCTCCGAGCCGAGGCGGGCGACGACGGCGGCGCGGACGCGTTCCTGCAGTTCGGCCTTGCCGGCCGGTGCCCCTGCGGGTTTGGGTTTCTCCGGCGACGAAGGCGACTCCGGCGACGGGTACGGCGCGCTCGGCGCGGTCGGCGCGGTCTTGTCCTCCCGCGCCAACTTCACTCCCAGCCGCTCCGCCTTCTCCCGCGCCAGCTCCGTCAGCACCACGTCGTCGTTGACCAACAGCGTCATGACCCCGCGCGCGGCGAGGTCTTCGATGTCGCGTTCTGTGTAGAAGGTTTTAGCCATAATTCAGTTCCAGGTGCAAGGTGCAAGGTGCGAAGTGCGAAGTGCCTGGTTCGAAGGCACTTTGCACCTTGCACTTTGAACTTTTATACCCCTTCCAACGACTCCAACGCCTCCACCGCCGCATTCCTCGCCGTCACCATCTCCGATTCCGTGCCGGAGAGCCACATCCGACCAAAGCGGCCGACGGACGAGACGTGGATGATCTTGAGGTTGGTGCGCTTCTCCGCCTCGTTGCAGGCGTAGTTGATATAAGCCGCCGGGGCGCATTCGACCACCAGCAGGGCCTCGCTCGGGACGAGCATGCTGCCCCTCCGAAAGCGGTTCAAAAGCTGCGCCTGGTACGGGTCGATGTTGGTGATCAGCTGCAGCGAGGCGATTTCCGGCTTGATGCGGTCCTCCACCTTCAACCCGAGCCGGTCCAGGACGATCCGCCCCGCTTCTTTGACCGCGGCCTGGTTGTGCGAATGCACCTCGAACATCCCGAACTCGCGCTCGACGATCTGGGCCCCGGGTCGAGCCTCGGTCGACTTGACGGCGATGTCCACGGTCCGGAACACCTCGTTCCCCGGCGCCATCTCCACGTAAAGCGACGCCATCCCCTCTGTCGGCAAGTCCCCCTGCGTCACCGTCCCCACAAAGGCGGCGTACTGGGCCTGCATCCGGTCGAGGTAGCAGTAGCAGCGGAGGGAAAATTCGTCTGAGGCCATAGATACTCCTGGTGCGGCGAAATCGGGGTCCGGTGCGGCTCCGCCGCACCGGACCCCGATTTCGCCTATTTGTTTAAAAGCGCAAACCCGACCGGCGGATATCCGCACGCGGCGCGCTCCAGCGCCCGCCCGATCCGGCGATCCAGCCGCTCCATCATCTCCCGGACGACGGCGACCGCTCCGTGAAAGTCGACGACCAACCCGTCCCTTTCCACCAGGGCCAGGCGGTACTCGCCGGCCAGCGGCGTCCCGGCATCATCCAGGACCTGTCACGATGTAAGGCCGTGCCCGGGTCGACACCGACCCGCAGCGGGCCGTCCGGCACCGGGGCCGAATCCGCCGCCCGGGATTCATCCGGGGTGAGCAGGGCCCGCCGGCCGGCGACCAGCAGCTCGGCCGGCTGAAGACGGGCGGTCTCCAACCGGATTTACTTCTTCGTGCTTCCGGACCGGCCGCCGATGCTGCCCTTGGTGCTGTCCGGCAGGATCAGCTCGATGTCCTCATGCGGGCGCGGGATGACGTGGACCGAGACGAGCTCGCCGACGCGCTTGGCCGCCGCGGCCCCGGCGTCGGTGGCAGCCTTGACGGCCCCGACATCCCCTCGGACCATGACGGTCACATAACCGCCCCCGACGTACTCCGACCCGATCAGGACGACGTTCGCCGCTTTCACCATGGCGTCCGCCGCCTCGATCGCGCCGATCAGGCCGCGGCTCTCCACCATTCCGAGAGCGATCATTGCTGGGTCTTGTGCCATACGAATCTCCTTTTCACGAATTCCTATTAATCAGGTTCAAAGTGCAAGGTGCAAAGTGCACTTTGCACTCATTTCAACACTTCCTTCAGAACCTCGCGCACCACCGCCTCGATCTTCTGCGGATCAGGCGCATTTGGCGCGCCCGTCGGGATCACGCCGGGTTTCATCGCAGAGTCGGGCGGCGGCGTGGTCTCATACGCCAGGCGCTTGATGTTGTACATGTGGTGGACGGTGATGTTGTCGCCCGTGATCGAGCCGCCCACCCCGCCGGAACCGAGCGTCATCGACGGCATCACGCCCGTCGTCAGGCCGATCGCCCCGAGCGTCCCCATCGTGTTGACGCCGATCCGGAAGACCGGTTTCTCCAACCCGAAGGCCATGATGACCTTTTCGTTCTCGGCGTGAATGATCAGCGAATGGCCCCGGCCCCCGAAATAGATCAGTTCGACGCAGCGGTCGCAGCCGGCCTCCCAGCCTTCCGCCTCATACCAGCCGAGCACCGTCGTCAGCTTTTCGCGCGAGAGCGGCTCCTCCCGCCCGACCCGGTCCAGCCGGGCCACCAGGCAGCGCGCCCGGTCCGGGACCTGGAAACCGGCCAGCGCAGCCAAATATTGCGGTGACTTGCCGACCGTGGCGGCGTTGATCCCGCCGTCCGGGTAAAACAGCGTGCTCCGCAGCCGGTCGGCCTGGCGCTCGTCGACGAAGTAGGCGCCTTCGGCTTTCATCAACGCTTCCAGCCGGCTGGCGATCGGTTTGTCCGCGACCACGGCCTGCTCGGTGGCGCAAATCGTCGAAAAATCAAATGCCTTGCTGGCGACGATGTAGCGGGCCGCGCGCTCCAGGTTTGCGCTGCGGTCGACGTAGACCGGGACGTTGCCCGGACCGACCCCATAGGCGGGCTTGCCTTTCGAATGCGCCGCCCGGACCATCGGCGTACCGCCGGTTGCCAGGATCACGCCGGTGTAGCGGTGCTCCATCAGGGCGTTGGTCCCTTCCAGGCTGACGTGCTGCATGCAGTTCACCAGCCCGGGCGGCGCCCCCGCCGCGACCGCCGCATCGGCCATCAGCCGGGCGGTCTCGTAGCAGCACTTCTTTGCCGACGGATGCGGGGCGACGACGACGCTGTTGCGCCCCTTGACGGCGATCAGGATCTTGAACATGACCGTCGATGTCGGGTTGGTGCTGGGGGTCAGCGCCACGACGACGCCGACCGGCCAGGCGATCTTGTAGAGCCTGTTGGCGGCGTCGTGCTCGATCACACCCACGGTCCGGACGTCCCGGATGCTCTCCCAAACGTTCTTCGAGCTGAATTCGTTCTTGAGCCGCTTGTGATCCGGAACGCCGTACCCCGTCTCATGGGCTGCCATGATCCCCAACCGCTCGGAGGCGCGGTAGGCCGTCTCCGCCATGGCCGCGCAGACCCGGTCGACCTGCTCCTGGGACGCCCCGGCCCAGACCCGCTGGGCGTCGCGCGCCGCGACCACCAGGTCGCGGGCCTCCTGGATCGATTGCAGGTCGGTGTCGAGATTCTCTGTCAAGATTCCTTTAACCCTTCATTTTCGACTATTTTCTGTACACAACCTCGCCGCCGACCTCGAGTTGGTCGATCACCGCCATGATCACGGCGTCGACGGGAGAGTCTTTGGTGATGTTCGTCTGCCGCCCGGATGAACCGTGGGCGGTCAGCACCAGTTCCCCGATCCCCGCATCGACCGTGTCCACGGCGACGTACGGCTTCCCGGTCGGCTCGCCCTTCTCGTTCGTCTCGCGCAGGATCAGCAGCTTTCGTCCCTCAAGCTTCTCATTCTTGATCGTGGCGACGGTGGTTCCGATGACTTTGGCGATGAGCATGGTTTCTAGTTTACCAATTCCTGCGAGAACGTATTTGTGAAATTGGGGTGCGCATGCAGGGCAATGCCCCGCATGCGCACCCCAATTTCACATTCAGTAGGCGGCCGGCTCTCCGGACGCCGCACCGGAAACGATCTTGACACCCGCGCTCGCCCCAATGCGTGTGGCTCCGGCGGCGACCATCTTCTGCGCGCCGGCGAAATCGCCGACCCCGCCGGAGGCCTTGACGCCCATTTGGGGGCCAACGACCTCCCGCATCAGGGACACATCCTCGATCGTCGCTCCCCCGCCGCCGAAACCGGTGGAGGTCTTGACGAAATCCGCCCCGGCTTCCTTCGAGATCAGGCAGGCGGCGACTTTCTCCTCGCGGGTCAGCAACGCCGTCTCCAGGATGACCTTGACCAGCGCGCCGCGTTCATGCGACACGCGGACGACCCCGGCGATGTCCCTGGCCACCAGGTCGTAATCCCGGGCTTTCAGGGCCCCGATGTTGATGACCATGTCGATCTCGGTGGCGCCGTCTTCGATGGCGTCGCCGGCCTCAAAAGCCTTGACATCCGGGGACGTCGCCCCCAGCGGGAACCCGATCACGGTGCAGACCGCGACGTCGGAATTCTTCAAAAGCTCCGCACACAATTTGACGTGCGACGGGTTGACGCAGACCGAGGCGAAGCCGTACTTGCGGGCTTCGTAGCAGAGCTGGGCGATCTGGTCCGGGGTGACGTCCGGTTTGAGCAGGGTGTGGTCGATCATACCTGCGATGCGGGCTTCCGGCGGCTCGACCCCGAGCCCGGTCGTCACCCGCTGCGCCCCGGCGCTGACCACCTGCCCGACCCGGTCGAAGCACATCTGCACGCACAGCCCCTCCGCACACTCCTGCGTGCAGTGGTCCCCGTGCGCATGCGCCCGGCCCTGCTCTTCCTCGGCCAGGGCAATCAGCACCTCGCGGGTGACGATTTCTACGATCTTCTCTACCTTATCTCGGTCCATATTCTCGTGAGGTGGAAAAATCGAATATGCATGCGGTGCTGCGCACCGCATGCATATTCGATTTTTCCTGGGCCTCGGCCACCTGCATTGAGTGTACTAGATTTTTGATTTTCGATCTTCGATTTCCATGATTTTGTCAACCCGCCGCGCGTGCCGCCCGCCGCCGAACGGCGTCGTGAGCCAGATGTCGACGATCTGGATTGCCAGGCTCTCGCCGATCAGACCGGCGCCGAGGGTCAGGACGTTGGCATCGTTGTGCTCGCGGGCGTTTCGAGCAGTGGCGTGATCGTAGCACAGGGAGGCCCGCACGCCGCGGACCTTGTTGGCCGCCATACTCGACCCGATCCCGGCCCCATCGATGACGATCCCGCGCCAGGCCTTACCCTGCCCCACCAGGTCGGCAACGGCGCGGGCGAAATCCGGGTAATCGACGGAGTCGGTCGAATGCGTCCCGCAGTCGACGACGGCGTGGCCCTGCGCTTCGAGGTGCCGCTTGAGGGTCTCTTTTAAATGGTAACCGCCGTGATCTGCGCCGAGGGCGACCGGGCCGGGGCGAGGATCCGCCGGCGTATTCGCCTCGACCCGCGCAACGGGTTCCCGCGCCGGGGCGTCGCCGCCCCCCAGCGCTTCCCCCACCACCCGTTTTACGATTTCGCTGAGGTCGTCATTCATGGTTCACCTCGCACGTCGCACGTATTCTACTCCTCCCGCCTCGCCTTCATCACGATCCGGATTGGCGTCCCGATGAAATGGTATTCCTCCCGGAAGCGGTTCTCCAGGTAGCGCATGTAGGTGAAATGGACCAGCTCGGGGTGATTGACGAACAGCATAAAGGTTGGAGGCTCGCTACGGACCTGGGTGCCGTAGTAGATCTTCAGATGCTTGCCGGCCTTCGACGGCGCGGGGTGCCGGTCCTGGGCGTCGCGCAGCAGCCGGTTGATCTGCGAGGTCGGGATGCGGACCAGCCGCTCCTCTTGCACGACCAGCGCCTGGGCGAGCACCTGGTCGACCCGCTGGCCCGTCTTCGCCGAAATGAACAGGACCGGGACAAAGTCGAGAAAATTGAGCTGCTCCCGGACGTGCGCCGTGAATTCGTACATCGTGTGGGCGTCCTTCGATATCGCATCCCACTTGTTCACCACCACGACGACCGATTTCCAGGCGTCGATGATGAACCCGGCGATGTGCTGGTCCTGCGCCGTGATGCCCTGCTCGGCGTCCACCACCAGCAGGACGACGTCCGAGCGCTGGATAGCCTGGTGCGCGCGCAGGACGCTGTACTTTTCTACCCCGGGCTCGATCTTGCCGCGCTTGCGGATCCCGGCCGTGTCGATCAGGGTGATCGGGATGTCTTCGTATACCATGCGGGTATCGACCGCATCGCGGGTCGTCCCCGGGATTGGGCTGACCAGGGCCCGCTCCGACCCGACCAACCGGTTGAGCAGGGTCGATTTCCCGGCGTTGGGCTTCCCGACGATCCCGATCTTGATCGAGTCCTCTTCTTCGCTCTCCTCCGGGGGAACGTCCAGTGCGGTCACCACGGCGTCCAGCAGATCTCCGGTCCCGGTGCCGTGTTGGGCGGATATCGGATAGGGATCGCCCATTCCCAGCCGGTAAAACTCGTAGACGTCGGGCATCCGTTTTTGGCTGTCGGTCTTGTTGACCGCCAGCAGCACAGGCGGGTGTGAGCGGCCGTCCTTTTCTACCTGGAGCCGGCGAAGGATCTCGGCGACCTCTTCGTCTGCGGGCGTGATGCCCGCCCCAACATCGACCATGAAGATGACCAGGTCCGCCTCCCGGACGGCGATCTCGGCCTGGTACCGGATTCCCTCGATGAACTCGGCCGACCCGACGGAGAGCGGCGTCCCGCGCAGACCCGGGCCAGAACCGGTCGGGTCGATCCCGCCGGTGTCGACGAGGTCAAAGTAGACGCCGTTCCAATCCGCTTCGGCGACCAGCCGGTCGCGGGTTGTACCGGGCACCTCGTCGACGACGGCCAGCCGCTCGCCGGCCAGGCGGTTGAAGAGCGTGCTCTTCCCGACGTTCGGGCGTCCGACGATGGCGACGAGCGGCCTGGGCATTAAACTGTCCTCCGGGTTAAAAATATCGTCCTCACTGCGCTTCCCATCCGCTAAAAGGGCGTCTCGGTGGCGGTCGGCGTCGGCGTCGGCGTCGGCCCAGTGGGCGTGGGGGCCGGTGTCACCGGCAGTCCGGGCGTTGGGGTTGGCACGAGGACGATTTCGACATCGATCATGGAGGGCAGGATCGACTCGATCGTCACGCCCAGCGGGATGATCTCGATACGCGGCGCCAGGGTGTACTCCCCGGGTAACAGCCCGGCCATGTCCAGCACGACCCGAACGTCCAGCGGCTGCAGACCGGTCAGGACCGGGAGCGGCCCTGATAACAGCATATCCACCGTGTCCGGGGACAATAAGGCTTCCAACCCGGGCGCCAGCCCGATCGATTCGATCGGCAGGGTGAGCGTGATCGACGATTCGATCGCCGCAATCCCGATCTGGACGAGGACGCTTTGCTCCCCATCCACGAAAACGCCATCCGGCAGGACGAGCCGCAGACGAAGTTCCAGGTCGTCCGTCGCATTGGTCAGATCGATCGGCTCGGTCTCTACGAAACCCGGCAGATCCCGGATCAACAACGGGTCGTTGGCAAACAAGGTCACGATCTGCGGAGTGGGTGTGATGCTGGTCAGGCGGTAGCCGTCCGCCGGGACGCCGGTGTAGATCACCCTTACGATCACTTCCCGAAAACTGCCCGGTCGGTCGATCAACTGCCGTACAGTGACCACCGTCGGGCTGACCTCGAGCCCGGGCACCGGTTCACCGGCCCCGTCCAGGATCTGGATCGCCCGGGTGACGTTGATTTCCTCCACCGCGTTCGAGATATCGAGCGACACGACGGCCCCGGCAACCTGGTCGACCACCGAGCGGGTGCCCGAGATGACGACCCGGCTGTCCGAGATGATCGTCGCCCCGGCAGTGTAGCCGGGGGCGGGCTGCCCGGTGATATGCAGCTCGATCGGGACAATCCGGGTCGCGAACTCTTCCAGCGTGATCGTCACGATATCCGGGGAAAAACCCAGCACCTTGACGGGTTCGTAGCTGTCGGAGATCTCATATGTGACATCGATCTGGTGCACGCCCGGGCCGAAGGTGGAGAGATCGATATACGCCTGGACCGAGTTCGCACTGGCCGCCATGGCCTGGCAGATCGATCGCGGGGCAAACAGCCGGACCGTGGCGGTGTCCGGCAGGTTCTCGAACAAGATGTGCCCTTCCCGCAAACCGCGCACCTGCAGGGGGACGGCGCGCGGCGCCGTACATTCTTCGTTCGGATCGGCGCTGAACACCGCCGCGACCCAGACGATAAACGCCAGGAGCAGCGCGAGCAGCATCAGACTGAAGATGTCGTTCAGCCATTTCAGAAAGGGGCTCCCGCTCATCGTTCCTTTTTCTCTTTGCGGGTAAACAGCCGGGACATGAAGCCCTCAAAACCCTGTTTGGATTCGAGCGGCCGGAAAAACCCGCTCAGCAAGTTCCGCAGCCGTTCGGCGTCCAGGCGGCGGATGATTCGCCCGCCGGAGGCGACCGAGATCACCCCGGTCTCCTCCGAAACGATCACGGCTACGGCGTCGGTGACTTCCGAGATTCCCAGGGCGGCCCGGTGGCGTGTGCCGAGTTGGCGCTGCGGAGACTGTTTTTGGATGTTGCCGGAGGCGAGGGGCATCACACTGGCGGCAGAGACCACCCGGTTCCCGGCCAGAATCACGGCTCCGTCGTGAAGCGGTGAGTTGGGATAAAAGAGCTGCAGCAGGATCTTATCGCTCAGCTGCGCATTCAGCTCGATCCCGGAATCCGTGTAACCTGCCAGGCTGTCGAAACGCTGCATCACGATCAACGCACCGTGACGCCGGTCGGACAGCTGCTCGGCGGCCCGGACGACGATGTCGATGACTTCCTCCATCTCTTCCATGTCCCCGACGTAATCGAGCAGATTGCTGGCCCGTCCGATCCGCTCGAATGCCCGGCGGATTTCAGGCGCAAAGATCACGGGGATCGCCACTAGCAGGGCCGGAAACGTCGTCTCCACCAGCCAGGAAAACGCCGGTAGCACCTCGATACTGGCCAGCACACCCAGAAGAATGAAAATGATGACGACGCCGCGCAGGACCAGGACGGCCTGGGTATCCCGCACAAGCAGCAGGATGCCGAGGATGACGGCGCTTACCAGCAAAATATCCAGCGCGCTTGTCCAGCTGAAGCGCCGCAGGATAAAAAGGAGCTCCTCGATGAAACTGCTCACCTAGATCGGCCTCAGCACGCGATCGACCCGGAGCTGCTTGAAATACAACTCCGATCCGTCCACATATGACTCGCGCGCCGCCTCCTGCCAGGCCCGGACACTGATCGTTTCAAGGGAACGTTTTTCATACCCCAGCGCGTGCCAGACGTGGTGGTGGGCGGCGATTTCCGCCGGAAGGAACAGCAGCGAGGCCTCGCTCTGCAGTTCAGCGGAGGCCGCCTCGACCTGTTTGACCAGGGCGGAGGCCGCCTCCGCAAGCGAGGTGCCTGGTTCGAGATAGAAATCGGTTGAGCGCGTCACGAGATTCTCCACCTGGTATCCCAACAGGCCAACCGGCCGAGCCCCGCGGCTCAGCAGCAGGAACGCCTTTTCCCCGAAGGCCGCCATCACGTCCCCACGGGTCATGGACCGGTTTCCGGTGGTGACCCGGGTGACCAGCCGGGCGATCTGCCCCGCCTGGGACGGCCGGGCGCGCTGGACGGTCAGCACACCCGGCTCGGTCTCATCCGAAATGTCTGCAAGGAACTCGCTTGCCGGGACCGCCGTCTTCCAGGCGGCCAGGACCTGGCGCCAGGTATTCTCAAAGGAACCCCCGTTTCGGATGACGATATCAGCGGCCGCAAGTTTTTGCTGCGGATCTCCCTGGGAATCGATCCGGGTGCGAGCTTCCACTTCGTCCATCTCGCGCTTTTCGATCAGTCGTTGGCGCCGGACATCCGGGCCGGCGTGGACGACCCAGATCGAATCACAGGCTTTGTGCAGCCCGCCTTCAAGTAATTTGATCGCCTCGATGACGATCACGGGCTGGCGCACACGCCGGACGAGCACATCGATCGCCTGCCGGACGAGCGGATGGAGGATCGTCTCGAGTCGTGCCATCTCCCCGGGCACAGTGAAAACGATTTTTCCCAACCGGGCGCGGACGACCTGCCCGGTCTCGTCCAGGATCCACTTCCCGAAATAATCGACGACGGGCTCGTACCCCGGGGCGCCCTTCGCCATCGCCCGGTGGCCGAGCGCGTCGGCGTCGATCCCGTAAGCGCCCTGGTGTTCGAGCATCCGCCGGACAACGCTTTTCCCGGCGGCGATATTCCCCGTCAGTCCGATGACAAATTTTCCAGGCCAGCGACTCATAAGTTTTCTCGGAACCGATCCGTATACAGGAGGTGGCGAATTGAGGTGTGCGCCGGCCGATCCGGCGCACACCTCAATTCGCCCCTTTCCCTGAGCGGAATCGGTTATGCGCTGTCATTGTAGCTTTTGGGTTAAAGAATGTCAAAGGGAGAGCGAACCAGGAAAAGGGTAACCCGGCCGGGGGCGAGCGAAACTCGAGCCGGGCCGGGTTTTCCCTGGTACCTATTCGAAATTTGGGGCGGCGATTTTGGAGCCGGCTGCGGAGGAGCTGCAGCCGGCCCCAAAATCGCCTGTACGCGGTCCATCAACGCTCGCCGGACTGGGAGAGACGGGGATCGAGGGCATCGCGCAGACCGTCGCCGAGCAGGTTGAACCCCAGCACGGTCAGCATGATGGCGATCCCGGGGAAAAAGACGAGATGAGGGGCGGTGAAAACCTGGTTGCGCTCGCGCCCGAGCATCGTGCCCCACTCGGGCGTGGGCTCCTGCGCGCCCAGGCCGATGAATGAGAGCGCGGCGGCGTCCAGGATCGCCGTTGCGACCCCAAGCGTGCCGGTCACGATCAGCGGCGGCAGGGCGTTCGGCAGGATCCGCCGGAACAGGATGCTGACATGGCTGGCGCCCAGGGCGCGGGAAGCTTCCACGTACTCCGTTTCTTTCAACGATAGGACGCTCGCCCGGACCACCCGGGCGTAGACCGGGATACTGACGATGGCGATCGCCAGCAGCGCGTTCTGCAGTCCCCGGCCGAGCACCATGATGATGGCAATCGCCAGCAGCAGAGACGGGAAAGCCAGCAGAACGTCCATGAGCCGCATGATGAGGTTGTCGACGCGACCGCCCATATAACCGGCGACCGAACCGAGCAGGGTGCCGGTCGTGACGGCGAATGTGACCGCCGCGATCCCGACGATAAGAGAGACTCGGGCGCCATACACGATCCGGCTGAAATTGTCGCGGACGTTGCCGTCCACTCCCATCAGGTGCTGCGGCTGATCGGCAGGGCAGCCCAACAGGTGGATGCAAGGGGCTTCCCGCTTCGAGATCGCTTCCTTCCCGATCAGAGATTCAATCGGGTTGTATGGGGCGATTACCGGCGCAAAGATCGCGACCAGAATGATGAAGCCCAGGATGGTCATTCCGAATTGGGCCGATCGCTGCTGGAAAAGGCGGCGGAGGGTCAGTCGCCACAAGCTGTTCGAACGATAATCCTGCTCTCTGTCGATCGTGAGGGAGACCGGGGTTTCGGTAGAAGTCATTAATTCGGTCCGGAGAGGTTCAATCGAGACGGATGCGCGGGTCAATGAAGATGTAGGACAGGTCAACGAGCAGGTTCACCATCACGTAGCCGACTGCGATCACGACCGTGGCCGCCTGGACGATCGGAAAATCCCGGGCGGTGATCGCTTCGAATAGCATCCGGCCGACTCCGGCGAGCCCAAAGATGGTTTCGGTGAGCAAAGCGCCGGCGAAGAGGGTCCCGAGCTGCAGACCGATGATCGTAACGACCGGCAGCAGCGCATTGCGCAGCGCGTGCTTAACGATGACGAAACGTTCCATCAACCCCTTGGCGCGCGCGGTGCGGATGTAATCCTGCCGAAGCACCTCCAGCATACTCGAGCGCGTGATGCGGGCGATGATCGACAGCGGGATCGTGCTCAGGGCCACTGCCGGTAGGATCAGGTGCCGGATGACGTCCCAGAGCACATCCCAGTTGAAGGTGACGAGCGAGTTGAAAATATACAGGTTGGCGAAAAATTCCCAGAAGTTGAAACCGGCGCCGGACGTATCGAGGTCCCAGGCCCATACTTCATAGAAAGGCACGGCGACCAGACCCGCTGTGAGACGCCCGGAAGGGGGCAGCCAGAAAATCGTGTCCTTCAGCAGAAGGGCGAAGACGTAGGCCAGCATCAATCCCAGCCAGTAGACCGGCATCGAGACGCCGATATTGGCGCCGATCATCGTCGCCACGTCGACAGGTGTGTTTTGCCGGACGGCGGAAATGATCCCCGCCGGGACGCCGACGAGGATCGCCAGGACCAGCGCCACGAACCCGAGCTCGATCGTCATCGGGAGGCGTTCGATCAGGATCGTGGCCACCGGGCGGCTGAACCGGAGCGAATCCCCGAAATTACCTGTCAGCACCTGGCCCATGTAGAAAAAGAACTGTGTGTTCAGGGGGTTGACCGAACAATTCTCAGGAGTGAACTCGTACGGTTTCAAAGCGCTCACACAGTTGACCAGCGGTATGTCCAGTCCGTTTGCCGCGTTGAAACGGTTGCACGCCTCCGCGGTGGCCCGTTCACCCAGGATCGACCTGCAAGGGTCGCCCGGGATGGCGCGCTGGAGGAAAAAGGTCACGACGAGAATCCCGAGCAGAACCGGGATTGCGAGCAGCAGTCGCCGCAGGGTGTACTGGAACATTCGATTTCAGTCCCTGAATTGAGAACGCGGGGTGGGCGGATGCCCACCCCGCGTGGTCTGGATTTTTTAACGGCTGTCCGGATTACTCTTCCGGCGCGTTCATCAGACCGTCCCACAGGTAGCCGAAGTATTCGAAGGCGCCCGTGTTGCCCACGTGATACGGGCTGGACGCATCGATGCCGGCCATCCAGGAGACGACGACATCGTTGGCGTCGAGGCTGGAGCCGTCATGGAAGACGACGCCGGACCGCAGCGTGCAGACGAATTCGGTCGAGTCATCGTTGGGGACGCATTCCGTCGCCAGCGCGGGCTCGACGTCGCCCGAGTCGGTCTTGTAGTTGTAGAGTGTCTCGACCACCTGCTGGCAGGGGGCGAGCGACTCGCCGTCGGTCTCATCAGCGCAGTACAGGCTGATCGGCTCGTTGTTCTGCATGAAGACGAGCGTATCCGCGCCGGGGTTCATGAGCGCGAAGTTCGGCGCTCCGAAGGGCGGGAAGTACGCGCCGTCCAGGCTGGCCAATGCGGCCGCGGCAGAGGCGCCGTGCGCAATCGGGACCATCGGGACCAGCTCGCGGATCGCGTTGTTCGCCTGCTCGTACAGCGGAGCCGCCTCAGCGACGTCAGCGATCTGGGAGGCCTGTTCCAGGACATCGTAGATCTCCGGGTGCGGGTCACCGAACTGGGGGTTGGCCGCGCTGAAGTGGAAGTCGAGGAAGTTGGTCACGTGCGGATAGTCCGCACCCCAGCCGAGCAGGTAGAACCCGTCGAGACGGCCAAGGGTGGATTCTGCGATGAACTCACCCGATTCCATTACGATGACTTGAGCTTCGATGCCGAGGTTCTCAAGCAGCTGCGCCTGGAATTCGACCGCTACGAGGCCCGGTTCGGGCAGATAGCCGCGGAAGACATCGCGATAGTAGATGGCAGTGGTGTAAGGCAGCTCGATGCCCTCTTCAGCAAGAGCTTCCTCAACCAGCGCGCGCCCGGCCACCGGGTCGAACTCGTACCAGGCATCCCCTTCGCAACCGTTCGGGATGCTGCAGGGGGTGAAGTGGCTGGCCGCCTCGGAGCCTTCCGCATAGAAGTTGTCAACGACGCGCTGGCGGTCGATGCCCATGGCGATACCCTGGCGGAACTTCAGATTGTTGAAGGGGGAGAACGTGTTCGTCATCGCCAGGTACAGCGTGTTGGGGTTGGTCACGCGCAGCAGCT
>DATKDL010000054.1:0-7959 GCA_035512695.1 Anaerolineales bacterium
GCGGATATCGTACCCATAAGAAGAAACTCCGTATGAAACCACCCCATCCCGCACCTGCGCCGGCTCGAACGGCTCGATCATCCCATGCTCGAGCGCCATTTTGCGGATCCAGTGGTCGGGTTTGATGGTCATGGAAGCTCCGTTGTGAGGGAATGCGCGAAGTTTACCATACGTGCAAGGTGCCCGCTGTGCATTGCACCTTGCACTTTGCACTTTGCACTCTTTTACCACCCCGACGCCGCGAAAACCTGCCGCAGCAGCGCCTCGCGCTCCGCCGCCGTCATCGGCCTCGCCCGGGCGAAATCTTCGAACCGGATCGTCAGCAGCTCGACGCCCAGGTAGCGGCCGTCGTAGAAGACGTGCCGGTCGATGAAAGCCTGCTCGGTGCCGGGGCTGACCCCGAGCTGGTCGAAGAACAGGTTGCCAAGGCCGTAGTGGATCAGGGCCCCGGCCGAGAACTCGAAGCCGTGCGGATGGTGCGCCTGGCTGCCGCTGACCACGACGGCGCCCGCCTCCGCCATCCCGCGAAAATCGCCCCACATTGGAGCCGGGGCGCCATAAGAGTAGTATTCGTGGTGCTGGAAGGTGGCGATCACCAGGTAACCCTCCCCGGTCAGCCTCGCCGTCTCCGCATGCAGCCAATCCCAATCGCAGTGGACGGAGCCCGGGTTCGAGGGGCCGGCTTGGGCAAACCAGCCGCCCTTGCCGTTGCAGCCGATAAAGGCGAACCGATTCCCGTTGTGTTCCAGCAGGGCGGCCTGCTTCCCTTGCTCGAAGGTCGCCCCGCCGCCGTAAACCGGCCAGCCCCGTTCCGCATACATGTCGAGCGTGAACAGCATCGCCGCTGCGCCCCAGTCATGGAAATGATCGCCGGTCAGTTCGACCACATCCGTGCCGATATCTTCCAGCAGTTCGATATAGCGCGGGTCCGAGCAGAACGTCACCCCCTGCTGGACCGGGTTGGGAAAAGGGCAGTCCTCGGCGAACGGGACCTCGTTTGAGATGTGCAGGATGTCGGCCGACCGCAGCCAGTCCCCGATGTCGCGGGCGGGGTAGAGCATCCCGTGCTGCTCCATCGTGTGCGCCGTCGCCCGGACCAGGGCGGTCACCCCGGTCATGGCGATCGTCGTCAGCTTCCCCGGGTCCCGGTTGGCCGGGCGAACGAGCGGCTGCGTGGTCCCGGGGCCGTACAGCGCCGTGATCGCGGCCACCAGGTCGGGATCGCCCTGCAGGGTGAACCGGACCGTGAGCGCATAGCCGTCCGGGTCGAAATCGTTCCGCAACGGGCTTTCGCCGTCGATGGCGATGACCTTCCACTCAGGCCGCAGCCGGTCGAAAGGCACGACGGCCCAATCGTCCCCATCCCAGGCTACCTCGAGCAATTCGTTCGCCGGGGTGATCCGCGCCGACCCGCCGGGTTCGCCCCACTGGGCGGTGAGCGCCGCGGCCGTCGCAGGGGCGACCCGCAGTGCGGGGCCGTCGTCCGCCCACCAATCCCGCAGCGCCTCGGCCGGGATCCCGTCCGCGAGCGTCGGGAACGGCGCCACCAGGGCGTAGACCCGCTCGGCGTAGAGGGTCCCCGGCTCCGGCCCGCCGTGGTCCAGCCGTAGAACAGCGGCGTTGCGGGAATCCACCAGGGCGAGCACCGGCGGCAGCTCCGGGTCGAGCGCCGGATGGACCCAGATCGGGATGGCGTTTTCTCCCGGTTGGGGGGATGCCGTGGGGGTCGGGTCCGGGGGGAGCGGCTGGAAGGGAGTGGGCGTGGTCCCGGGGTCCGGGACAACGGTAGGCCCGATGGCTTCAGCGGATCCGACCGGGACAGCGGTCGCGACCGGCGGCGGCAGGAACGGCGGGGGACCGGTCTGCGGGAGGCAGGCGACAAGGGCAAACAGGAGGAGTGGGGCTCCCCGAATCCTCACCCGTCGCTCCCGACGACGAGGTCGAGAAACGTGCGTTCCCCGGCCCGGATCTCGATCGTGTGCCGCTCCAGCGAATAAAGAACAAAGGACAGCTCGTAGGACCCTGCCGGTACATCCCCAAACGCGAAATTCTCTCCAAACGGTGACCCGGCCGCGAGCCCCGGCTCCTCGTAGGTGGTGAAGTAGTACGTGATCGAGGGGTCGTCGAGCGAGGCCAGGGCGAATTGGACGACCGGCAGCGGCAGCCCGTCCGCATCCCGGATTGACCCGGACAGGGTCCCATGGCCTTCCCGCGGGGCGAGCCAGTTCTCCGGGTTCTGCGAGTCGGCGTAGCTTGTTCCCCCGTAGCGGACCTCGAAGTGCAGGTGGCTCCCGATCGCCGCCCCGGTGAACCCGATCAGCCCGATCTGCGTATCGGCGTTGACCGTCTGGCCGGTCTCGACGGTGAGTTCGAACAGGTGGGCGTAGAGCGTGTAGACCGGCTCATAGTAGCCGGGCAGGTCGTGCTCGACGACGGCGAACAGGCCGTAAAAAGCGAACCAGTTCGCCGGGCTGTAGGGACCGCCGTCGTAGTCATCCCCGGCGAACAGGACCGTACCGGGACCGGCGGCATAGATCGGCGTGCCCTGCGAATTGAGGAACTCGACCCCGTGGTGCGGTTCACGCAGCCCGTCCTGCGTCGTCCCGAAGCGGTAGGTCGGGTCGATCGTGATCCGGCCGGGGGGGTGGATGGGGAGCTGGAGCGGGAAGTCGGGCAGAGGGGCCGGCAGCGTGGACGTGGGGACCGGTGGGGCAGTCGTGGCCGTTGCGGTTGGAGGCGGTGCCTGGTGCGGGGTTGACGTGTGTGTGGGCTCAGCCGGAGCCGCCGCGCTCGCGGTCGGCAGGTGAGCCCCGGTCGGGACCGGGTCTGCGGCTGCGCCTTCGATCGTGCAGGCTGAAAGGAGGAGGAGCAGGCCCGGTAGCAGCAGCCGGCGAGGTGGGTAATTTCGCATTCGTAAGATTCTATATGAAGTGGCGATATTCCAGAAGCCTGGAGGCGTCCTTAATCTGTAATAATATTGCCAGGAATGAACCTCCCTTCGATCTGGCCCATCCACGACCTCGTCATCTTCGACTGCGACTCGACCCTCAGCGCCATCGAGGGCATCGACGAGCTGGCCCGGGTGAGCGGCTACGAGCACGATGTCGCTGCGCTGACCAAGCGGGCGATGGAGGGCGATCTCCCGCTGGAGGCCGTCTACGGCCAGCGGCTGGGGACGGCCAGGCCGACCCGCGACCAGGTCCGGGCGATCGCCGGGAAGTACCGCGATGCCGTCGTCCACGGCGCGCGTGAGATCGTCGCCGCGCTGCAGGGCCTGGGGATCCAGGTTTTCATCGTCAGCGGGGGGCTGATTGAACCGGTGCGCGATTTCGGGGTCTGGCTGGGCCTGCCGCGCGAACACGTCTTTGCGGTGGGGATGGCCTACAACCAGCTGGCCGGGAAATGGTGGCGCTACTGGGACCAATCGGCGGAGACGCACTACCTGGCGCACGAGGCCAACCCGCTCTCGGCGGCGGGCGGGAAGGGGCGGGTGATCCGGGAGATCCGGGCCGCGCATCCGGGCCGGGCGCTGCTGGTGGGAGACGGCGGTTCGGACCTGGAGGCGGCCGGAGAGGTCGATCTGTTCGTCGGGTTCGGCGGGGTGGCGCACCGCAAGCAGGTGGCGGAGGAGGCGCCGGTGTACATCCACGCGCCGGACCTGTCGCCGCTGCTGCCTCTGGCGGCGGGGACGGCGGGGAACACGGCGCGGTATGCCCGGCTGTGGGCGGGGGGGCTGAGCCGGATCGCGAACGAAGGGGTGACGTTCAACGACGGTCGGTTGGAGGAGGCGTTCTGGGGGGCGGTGGGGAGGAAATGACGTACAACGTTCTGCGTGGGGACGCATGACCGGCGCTCTGCGCGGGTGGAGCGCGCGAAGCGACCGTTACCCCCCAAACAAATTCTCGATCAGGATCTGCGCCAGGAGCAGCAAGACCGGCAGCCCGACGGCGGAGAGAAAGCCTGTCATCGTGCCGAGACGCCACGGCCAGGTGGGGATTTTTTCCAGCACCTGACGTTCGGCGGATAGGGCCGTCATGGCCGTTTGGAAATTTTCCAACTCATCCAGCTTATTCCCGTCCACGCTGTCGTGGAGCCGCTTAAGCATCGCTTCGACCCGCCGGTTGTGTTCGTCCAAAAGCTTGCGCTTCTCTTCGACGAGGCGGGCATTGACAGAGCGCAGCGGCAGCACGAAGGCGGCAAAGGCCAGAAAGACCTGCGTCCCATAGAGCCCGAGGTTCGAAACATTCGAAACCTCAATCGGGTAAACAAGCAGGGTGAGCAGCAGCATCAGCATCCAGGCGATGCCGGTCCTGGCCGTCAACCGTGAGAAGGCGTAAACCGGATCGAGCCGGAACAGATTGAACTGCCGGACGGTCTTCACCGTACGGTTCACGAACCGCAGCTGCCGGAAGGAATGGTAGTAGAGTGCGCCTCCAACCATATAAGTGACCAGCCCGATAAGGAAGACGACCACCCGGAGCGAGGTCCCCCAATCATAGGACCGATAAGTTACCTCATAGCTCAGGAAAGTCTGGATCAGGTAAATGATCGACCAGAACGCGCTGTTCAGGACCGCACCGCGGGCCGGCATGGTGGTAAAGTCGTATTTTAGCTTTTCCAGTGCCTGTACCTCAATATCCAGGAGCGGGCGGAAGCTGGCCAGGGCCTCGACGGCGACTGAATTCAGATAGGTCATGACCGCCAGCGGGACCCACAACCACAGCGGGAAAAGCAGCCCGAGTGGATCGAACGTAAAGGTCGGGAGCCAGCCGTCCACCCAATACAGGACATGGATGAGGGTGCTATGCAGGGCAAAGAGCGTCAGATACGTGAGCCAATATGGGCCGGGCAGCCGGTCGATCCAGCTCATGAACCGGTCGATAAAGCTCGGCGCGTACTTCTCGGTCCCGGCGGCGGCCAGCGATACGAGATCCGTCTGTTGTGTTTGAGCGGGGTTGGCCATGTCAGTTCAGGGAAAAGCGGGTGGGTGAGCGTTCATACCGGGCGATATGAAGCCATTATATTCGATGATTGGTGTCAAAAGGGACAGTCAAAGGGTAGCTATCCCCCCTGTGACGGTCACCTGCCGCCAAATCCATTCTATAATAGTCAAAATATTGACCAATTATTTAGCCAAAAGAGGCGCCATGCTCCAAAAAATCTCCGCCACCGAAGCCAAAAACAACCTTGGCGCGATCCTGGACCGGGTCCGCTCCGGCGACGCAACGGTCGTTATCGAACGATACGGACGCCCCGAGGCGGTCGTGATCGGATACGACCATTTTGAGATCCTTCAGGCCGTCCTCCGTAAAGAGCGCACGGAAAAGACCTGGCGGGACCTTGAAAAAAGGGCGATCGCAATCCGGGAACGGAACCGGGATCTGTCCGAGGAAGAAGTTGAAAGCCTGGCAGATGAGATCAGCCGGGAAACGATCGCACGCCTGATCGCCGAGCGGAAAGCGGCGTACAAGACGGACTGAATGCGCGTCCTGCTGGATACGAATATTTTCGTAAGCTACCTCCTTCTGCCGCGCGATCCGATCCGGCTGGTTGTGGACGCTGCCCTGGCAGGGGCTTACGAGCTGCTTATGCCGGATGCATTGCTGGAAGAGCTGATCGCAACGATCTCCTCAAAGGAAACGCTGAGAAACCGATTTCCGCCTGAGCTACTGGTCGAGGTTGTCGATGATTTGAAGGACGTTGCAACCGTGATCCCGCTGATTACTGAGAAAATTCAACCGATAACCAGGGATCTTAAAGACGATTATCTGATTGCATACGCCGTTGCCGGGGATGCGGATATTCTTGTGAGCGGCGACAACGATCTCTTAATCCTCGGAACGGTCGGTCACCTGAACTTTCTAAGCTCCTCCGATTTTGCTCAGCTTTTGGTGGTGGAACCTTGATAAGGAAACGACGGCGCATCCGTCCCGACCAGGAAATCCGTTTGAAGCAAATTTCCAGACTGAAATGTTGATAAAGATCGCCAGGCACCAGGCACCAGGCACTAGGCACCAACCACCAGGCACCAAATGCATATCGTCATCTCCTCCCACCTCCCCCCCTCCGGCTGGGACGCCCTCCGCGCCGCCCCCGATGTCACAATTACCGGACCCTTCGACTCACACGCCGACCTCCTCTCCGCCCTCCCCTCCGCTGACGCCCTGATCGTCACCTCCGCCAGGACGGTCGACGCCGATCTGCTCGACCGTGCCCCCCGCCTCAAAGCCGTCGCCCGGGCGCGGGCATTCGGGATGCACCCCCTCGTTTACGATCCCTACACCGACCTGGTCTTCACCCGCACGGCCGGCGCCGAAGCGGTCGGCCTGGATGAACTGCTGCAGCGCGCCGATGTCATCCTGCCCCTGACCGCCCACACGGACCGCACCCACCACCTGCTCGACGCCTCCGCTTTCGCGCGGGTCAAACCCGGCGCCATGCTGGTCAATGTCGTCCACCCCGGGCTGGTCGACGAGGCAGCCCTGCTCGATGCACTTAATGGCGGCCGGCTGGACGGCGCTGCGCTCGACGTCCTCGAGCGCGAGCCTCCGGGGGCGGACCACCCGCTCGTCCGGCACCCGCACGTCCTGGCCGTCCCGCATCTGAACCAGAACACGGTCGAGAGCCAGGACCTGGTCGGGCGCCGGGTCGTCTCCGACTTGCTGGATGCATTGCACGGTTTCGACTACCGGAACGTCGCCAACCTGCCGTTCAATGAGCGGACCCCCTACGAGGCGGTGAAGCCTTATATCCACCTGGCTTCAAAACTGGGCAAGCTGCAGGGACAGCTCGCCGAGGGCTGGATCCGGAAGGTCGAAGTCGAGCTGCTGGGGGAGGGGCTGGAGGCCCTCGTCCGCCCGGTCACCGCCGTCCTGCTCTCCGGGATGCTGCTGCCGGTGGACGGGGTTCCGGTCAACTGGGTCTCGGCGCCGGTCCGGGCGCACGAGCAGGGGATCGCCACCGCCCAGGCGACGCCGGGATCGACATCGCCAACTGGCGCTACAGCCGCGAAACCCCCGGCGGCCGTGCGCTTTTTTTCAAACCCCCAGAATCTCCTCCAGCGCCGCGAGCGAAGACGGGATCACGGCAGGCCTGAGATCGCGGGTGACGATATCCGGATCTTTCAGCCCGTGCCCGGTGCAGACGGCGACGATGCGTTGGCCGTGGGGGTCGAGCCTACCGGCGGCGATCTCTGCGGCCAGCCCGGCCGGCCCGGCGGCGCTGGCGGGTTCGACCCAGACGCCTTCGGCGGCGAGGCGTTTT
This sequence comes from Anaerolineales bacterium, assembly GCA_035512695.1. Lineage (GTDB taxonomy): Bacteria > Chloroflexota > Anaerolineae > Anaerolineales > JABWBV01 > DATDOR01. The sequence continues at coordinate 7,264 of DATKDL010000054.1, forward strand.
TGCATGTCGAGGATCGCGTCGTCTTCGACGGCGATGATCCGTCCGCCAGATTCTTCGGCGGCCTGGAGGGCCTGCTCGCCGCGCGCCGGTCGGCCGATGCGGATGGCGGTGGCGATCGTTTCCGGGTGTTCGACGGGTCTTCCGATGACGAGCGGGGCGGCGCCGGCGGCCTGGACGCCGAGCAGCCGCGGCAGCCCGGTCCCTTTGAGCTCGTTGTACTGCGTGTAGCCAAGCCAGTAAGCGCTGATGTTCCCGGCGTTCCCGACCGGCAGGCACATCCAGTCCGGCGCTTCCCCGAGTTCATCGCAGATCTCGAAGGCGCCCGTCTTCTGCCCCTCGATCCGGTATGGGTTGATCGAATTGACCAGCGCGATCGGGCGGCGCTCCGCGAGCGCGACCACCAACCCCAGGGCGTCGTCGAAAGAGCCCTGCACCTGGACCACCTGCGCGCCGTAAGCCACGGCCCCGGCCAGCTTCCCGGCGGCGACTTTGCCTTCCGGGATCAGGACGACGGCCTTCAGCCCTGCCCGGGCGGCGTAGGCCGCGGCGGAGGCGGCCGTGTTGCCGGTCGAAGCGCAGATCACGGCCTTTACCCCGCGCCCGTACGCCTCGCTGATCGCCGCCGTCATCCCGCGGTCCTTGAACGAGCCGGTCGGGTTGAGCCCTTCGAACTTGACCAGCAATTCGAAGCCGCCG
>DATKDL010000055.1:0-14605 GCA_035512695.1 Anaerolineales bacterium
CCGGGACGGATGCGCTCTTTTGTTCCGCGGCAAAGCCATCTTGGAGCCGGCGAAGGGCAGCGAGACGTTCCCGCCCGTCCGGGCTGCGTCGTAGCCAGCCCGCGACCACGCGCCGCCGGAGGCGCGGCAGCCTGCCGTTCAGATAGAGCGGCAGTTGGGCGAGCATCATCTTTTTGAGCGGTTTGATATTCATGTTCCCGTGATCTCGATTCGCAGCATGTGCCCGGCAAGGTTTTTCAGGGCGTTGTTGACCCGGCTTTTCATCGTTCCCACCGGACACTCGACTACCTGCGCAGCTTCCTTGTACGTGAGCTCATGGTAGAAAATGAGCTCGACCGCCGTGCGCTGTTCTGCGCTCAATTCAGCCATCGCCTCGCGGATCGTTTGGGTCTGCCAGGTCTGGACGATCCGCTCATCCAGCGGCACGCCGGCCGATGGGATCGCGTCGGTGAGCTCCCCATCCGGGACCTTATCGAGGAGCTTAACCCAGGACGCGGCCCGGTAATAAGCCACCCGTAACAACCAGGTCTTGACGGAGGCCGCACCACGAAATTTTCCGGCTCCCTGCCAGGCCGCGAGAAACACGTCCTGGATCAGCTCCTGGGCAGCCTGCGCATCCGCGGTCTGGTGGAGCAAAAACCGGTACACTTGGCTTCGGTACCGGTGGTAAAGTTCGTCCAGAGCAATTTCGTCCCCGGCAGCGATTTGAGCGAACAAATCACGGTCGGAGAGCGCTTGCACCGCGTGGATATAGTCGCTGAACCGGGCTTCCTGGTTCAATACTGCGCTCATCCTCCATTTTCGCTTCTCTGGCTTGGAAACAGACATGGCAGCCATTATACCATTGACCACCCGGACCTCGGTTTCCGTCATTTCCAACATGCATCATTTGAGCCTCCCCTTTCTTTAAGGCGGCGCGCAAGTGGTCTGCAGGACCGCCTGGCCGGCATGGTCGTTCGAGGTCCATGCGAACAGCGCGCCTTTGAACACGGCCAGCTGGGCGGCAAAATCCTGCGGGTCGTAGCTGGCGGCCGCCGGGACCACTTCCCAAAAATCGTCCCCGACCAGCTTCCAGACTCGAAAACCGATCAGCGGGTTGATGACCGAAACGAACAGGGTGTCCTGATACTCGACCGCCCCGTCTGTGACCGTCGTCGTGTTCCAGCGCGTATTGGCCATGCCAGGCAGCGAGGCCGGGATCCAGCTCCCCGCGTCTCCGGTGGTCGACCGGTAAATCCGTATTCCGTCCCGGCCGGCTGTGGCGATATACAGCGACGAGCCGGACTCTCCCAGGATCACCGCAGAAACCGACCCCGGCTCGCCTTCAAAGACCGGTTCCCACCCGACTGGATCAGCCAACGAGTGCGTCCGAAAAACCCTGGCCGTTCGCCCCCCCGCACCGCTCACACCGGCCTGGCGGTGCTCGACGCCGAAATACAGGCCTCCATTGAATACATCGCTCGACCAGATCACGGCGTTACCGGGATCGCCGAACCCACCTGGGCTCTTCTGCGCCCAGGCCGTCCCATCTGCCGTGCACCAGACCTCCGCTCCGCCGGTCTCATTCCAGGTCCCACCGCACAGCGCCTCGTCAAATTCGATCATGTCCTTGAAGTTTTCGTTGGCCGAACGGCCGAAACCCGGTCCGATTGTTTCGAGTGCGTCCTCCCAGGACCCGGGATCCCCGGTGAGGGACCGGAAAACGACGGTGCCTGCCGGGTCGCCGGCGTTCGCACTGCTGGCGTACAGATATCCATCGAACGCTGCGAGTGAATCGATGTGGTCGACCTGGCTGAGGTTTTCAATCCCCCAGGGCAGTCCGCGCGCATCGGCGATGACCTCTTCCCAGTCGGGTTGTCCGGACGGGAGCATGCCGGGCGTTCGGGTCCGCCAGAGCCGGGCCCCGAGGGAATTGTCCGCCTCCATCCCCACGTACAGCCGGTCGGCGAAGACGAGGACTTCAAAGCCCTCTTCGTTTTCGAACCCCCTGGATCCGTCCCCTCCCGGGTTGAGCGACGGTAAACCGAACCCACGGTCGTTCACCTGGATCCAGGGAGTACAGGCCGGAGGCGCCCGGCCGGGCAGCCGGCCGAGACCGCCCCCGGTCCAGGGCTGCGCCATCAGGTATTCGGAGCTCCCCAGGATGCCCAGAAAAAGACCGGCCGGCAGGATGAGGAGGAACAACCTCCAGGGCTTTCTCAAAGAACAGTTTCACAATCCAATCGGTTCGATCACTTCCCAAAACGACGAGTCCGGCCGAAGATGCAGATCGAATGCGGGAATGGATTGCAGGATCGCCCTGCAGCGGTCGAGCGGCGGTTCAGGAGATGCGTTCAGGATCGGAACGCAGACGACCAGTTCGGCCAGGGCCCGGGCGCTGCTGAGCGGTTCGACAAACACCTGCGGACTCTGCACCAGGTGCAGCAGCGCCGCGACCGGCGCAACGCCTGCGGATGGCCGAGTCTGGCTCGGATTGGTGAACGGGGTTCCATGCACCGTCCAACCCACTGCCGCCGGCAGCAGGATGACCAGGTCATCGTTCAGGACCAGCCCGTCTCCCGCGTTCCGGGCGACCGTCGTCTTCCCGCTGCCCGAGCGGCCGAAGAAGACGAAGCCGCGACCGTTCCTGACCACGCAAGCCGCATGCAGCATGAGACCGCCGGCTGCATAAGCCAGCGCACCGGCGACGACCCGCAGGAAATAATCGACCGCCCGTACCGGAGAAGGTGAGGCGATCTTGAGCCTCCCTCCCCTGGCAGGATCGATGATGCCGTGATACCCGGGCAGATCGAAAGTGATCCGGTCTTTTTCGAACCCCACAGGCGGCACAAGATGCATCTGCGGTTCGGCGTCACGGTCGATTTCCACTCGGACCGGGAACGGGGCCGCCTCGATCCCGTCCCCTGAGTCGGTGATGAATCCATGATACGCCTCTCCGAGCCGTTCCAGCAGCGCCCGGGAACCGCTCTCGATCTGCAGCGGGATCCCGGCAATGGAAAGCCTGAGATGGGTCATTCCGATTGCTTTCCCAGGCTGCGCGGCCCCAGGCGGATGGCATAGATCGAGAAGAGGCATAGCAAAGAACCCAATGCCCCTTCAACGACACCCCGGCGCACGGCTGTCGATGGGACCGGCCCAACCCGATTCGTGACGCCTGACAGCTCGATCTCCTCCAGCAGGTAAAAATAGGTCACCCCGGGGCTGACATCCCCATCGATGAACTCGTAGTCGCCCCCGGAAATCGGGTCGCTCGAGGCGGGGATGAAGGCGCTGCTGATCCTTTCGAAGGGTCCGTCCGGGCTCAGCCCGCGGTAAATGGCGTAGCCGGCCGTCTCGAATTCGGTCGCGGTAGACCAGCGGATCACGACGCTTGGATTGCCGAGTACATACAGCGCCCATCCGATCAGGCCAAACCCGAACAGGGACATGGTGACAGCCAGGGATTTGAAAGCGAGTCGCTCAGACATCAGTTGAAATTAAAAACCCCTTTGATCATTTCTGAACGCCCCCGCCCTGCGGCTGCGCGCAGGGCGGTCTTGAAGTCGTCCAGCCGGTAGCGGTGCGTGAGCATCCAGGACAGGTCGACTCGTCCGGTCTCGATCAAATGGATGGCGAGGTCGAAGGCTTTCCAGCGGCGGCCGTTCCACTGCTCTGCGTTGGTGTGATTGCGGGCGGCGATGACGGTCAGCTCCTGCGCAAACAGGGCCGTCCAATCGATCCCCCGGGCGATACCGGGGAGACCGGCCAGGACCATCCGGCCGCCGTCGCGGGTGAGGCGCAGGGCATCATCGATGGCTGAATCGCTCCCTACGCATTCGAACGTGAGATGTGCCCCGCCCGAGACGACCCGCTTTCCGATCACCGGTCGCCGGACGCGTCCCCCGGTTTGAGAGGCCACCCAATCATAGGCGTCGCCTGCGCGGGTGTTCAGAACCTCGGTTGCCCCCAGGCGTGCGGCGGCCTCGGCCTGGAATTCGTAGCGGGCTAACACGAGGATGCGCGCCTCCGATCCGAGCGCTCGCAGGGCGGCCAGCGTGGTAAGACCGATCGTGCCCGCGCCGAGGATCAATACGGTCTCGACGTCCGCCGGCCCACCCGCCAGGGCCGCGTGCAAACCGACAGCAAACGGTTCGATCAGGAGGGCGTTCTCGTCGCTGACGGTGTCCGGTATCCGGTAGAGCTGCGAGTGGTGAGCGACCAGTTCCGGACTCCAGCCTCCGCCGGTGTCCCGGCAGGTCCCGGTCATCAAACCGGCGGCCAAAACCCCCTCCGTGATCCGGGTGCAGCGGTTAATCTGCCCGCGCGCGCAAAACTCGCAGCGATCGCTGAAGCCGCGCGGACCGCACCACAGGAGCGGGTCGACGACGACGCGGTCTCCGGGCTCCCAACCCCCGACGGCCGGACCGGTTTCCACCACCCGCCCGACGATCTCGTGCCCGAGCGTGAATGGGAAGGCGGAGAACGGCGAATAATATGGGCTGGTGTGCAGACCGATCGTGCCCATGTCCGTCCCGCAAATTCCGCCGAAGGTCGTCCTGATCCGGACCCAATCCAGGCCCGGGAGCCCTGGAGGGGTGATCTCGTTCAGCCGCGTGCAGGACAGGCCGCTCCAAAGGATTTCCGGAGATAATCGGCGGAGCGCCAGCCCGGCGGCGTAGCGCGGGATCGTCAGGTTGAATTGGACCGCTTTCATGGGACAGGGGGATTATATGCTAGAATTTTTCCTTTAGGAACAGGAGGCGAATCGATGGAAGAGCGGATCGGATTTATCGGCCTGGGTATCATGGGCCGCGGCATGGCCTCCAACCTGCTCAAGGCCGGCCACGCGGTCACGGTCTGGAACCGGACGCCGGCGCGGATGGAACCGTTTGTGCAGGCCGGCGCTGCCGCCGCGCAGAGCCCGGCCGACCTGGCCACCCGGAGCGAGATCGTCATGATCTGTGTGAGCGATACGCTGGACGTCGAGGCGGTGGTTTTGGGGACGGATGGGGTCCTGGCAGGCGTCCGGCCGGGATCGCTCGTGATCGACCACAGCACGATCAGCCCGCAGGCGACGGTTCGGATGGCCGCGGCGCTGGCAGAGAAAGGCGTCCACATGCTGGATGCACCGGTCAGCGGGGGCAACGAGGGCGCCGAGAACGGGACCCTCTCGATCATGGTCGGAGGCGATCCCGAACAGGTCGCGCGGGCCCGTCCATACCTGGAGATCATCGGGCGAGCGATCACCCATGTCGGCGAGATCGGAGCCGGGCAAACAGCCAAGCTCGTCAACCAGATCCTGGTCGTCGTCACGGGGTTGGCGGTCGCGGAGGGGCTGCTCTTCGCCCAGGCAGGCGGGCTGGACCTGGAAAAGACGATCGCGGCGGTCAAGGACGGTGCGGCCGGATCCTGGATGCTCACCAACCGGGGGCCCCAGATGATCGTCCGCGATTGGCGCCCCGGGTTCTCCATCGATCTGCAGCAGAAAGACCTGCGGCTGGTGCTGGAAGCGGCGGATGAGCTGGGTATCCCGCTGATCGGGACCGGCCTAGTCTTCCAGCTTTACCGGGCGCTGCAGCGGCAGGGCCTCGGTGCAGAGGGCAATCACGCCCTCGTCAAAGCGCTCGAAGACCTGGCGGGGCTGCGGCTCAGCGGTTAAAGGTCAGATCTGGCGGTCGAGCAGGCGGTTGGCAAGTTCGGCCAACATCGCCCCAACTTCCCCTTCCGGCGCAGCCGCTTCGAGGTGATGCATCGCTTCGCCGGTCTTGATCCGTACCTGTTCTTCGGTGAAGGTGCGCGCCCCTTCCCGCTCGAGCAGTGCGGCGAATTCGCCGGCTGCTTCGGGCGGAACCGGTCCGGCTCGCCAGCGGCCGGCAAATTGACCGTTCTGCGATAGGCCGAACAGGATCGGGAGCGATTTCTTCCCGGACACCAGGTCCCCGCCCACCGATTTGCCGGTCCGCTTTTCATTGCCCCAGATCCCGAGCAGGTCGTCCTGGGCCTGGAAGGCTGATCCGAGACTGCGCCCGAACTCCCGGTAAGATCGGCGCCGTTCCTCCGGCGCCCTGGCCGCCAGCGCGCCGAGCTCGGTGCACGCGGCCAGCAGGGCGGCCGTCTTGCCTTCAATCATGGACCAGTACTCCGCCAGGCTGACCTCCGACCGTGTCTCAAAATCCAGGTCCAGGTACTGTCCACGGGTCAGGGCGAGGCAGGTTTCCTGCAACACCGCCTGCGCCTGCAGCGCGATCTCGGATCCGCAGACATCGCGCAAATCGAGCAGCGCGCGGTAGGCCAGGGTGTACATGGCGTCCCCGGCATTGATCGCCTGCGGGATCCCCCAACGTTTCCAGACCGACGGCCGGCCGCGGCGGATCGGGCTGTTGTCCTCGATATCATCGTGGATGAGGGAGAAGTTGTGGAGCAATTCGACGGCCGCCGCCGCCGGCAGGGCCGGACGCCAGCCCTGCGATTCGGGGGAGGCGCTGCCGCAGGCCAGCAGTACGAGCAGCGGACGGATGCGTTTTCCCCGGGTGAGCCCCGTTTCCGCCTCCCGATCGAGCCCGAGTTGGTAAACCATCATCTCGTGGAGCGGTTGGGTCTCCGCGCGGCGGCCATGCTCCAGGGCATCGCGGATGGCCCGCTCGATAAGCGGCAGACTCTCCTGGGAAAACGTCGCAAGATCCATCGGGGCTATCCGGTGCGGCGGTCGATGGTCGTCATCGCTCGGTCAGCGGGGTGCGCCCGAGGGCCGGGAGGTCGGCCGCGCCGGCGGCGAACATGCACACCTGGACCTCCCGGCGGACGGCGAGGACCGCCGCGATGGCGGCCTCAGGTGAAACGGCGGCCGCTTTGAGATACGGACCGGCCATCCCGCCGAGGCAGGCGCCAAGCGCCAGGCACTTGGCGATGTCGGTTCCGGAACGCAGGCCGCCGGAAGCGATGACCGGCAGCCCGGGTGCACCGGTGACGACGTTGCGGATCGCATCCGCGGTCGGGATGCCCCAGTCGATGAACGCGGCAGCCAACCGGGCCTGGGCTTCGTCCTGGGCGCGGTGCATTTCAACCTGCGACCACGACGTCCCCCCCGCTCCTGCTACGTCGATCGCCGCGACGCCGGCCTCCGCCAGCAAGCGGGCATCCTCCTTTGAGAATCCCCATCCGACTTCTTTTGCGATCACCGGCACGGGCAGCGCCCGGCTGACGGCTTCGATCCGGGACAGCAAACCGGCCCAGCGGGTATCGCCTTCCGGCTGGACCGCCTCTTGCAGCGGGTTGAGGTGCAGGACGAGCGCATCGGCTTCGATCATGTCGACCGCCCGGCGGCAGTGGTCGGCGGTGTAGCCGTAATTCAGCTGAATGGCGCCCAGGTTGGCGAAAAGGAGCGTATCGGGGGCCGCATCCCGGACTCGAAAGGTCTCTGCCAGGTCCGGGTTCTCGAGCGCAGCCCGCTGGGAGCCGACGCCCATGGCGATCTGCGCTGCCTGGGCTGCCTCGGCCAGGGCGCGGTTGATGCGTCCCGCCTCGGCTGTCCCGCCGGTCATCCCGGAAATGAGCAACGGCGCCGCCAGGGATTTACCGAACAGGGTAAGCGAAAGGTCGACCTCCTCGAGATTCAAGTCCGGGAGCGCCCGGTGGGTAAATTGAATACGCTCCAGCCCGGTGGTCAGGCCGGAACGCACGTCTTCTTCGAGATTGATCCGGATATGATCGGATTTTCGATCTTCGATCGGCGTAACTTTTGGCATCGCGAAGTGTTCCTGAAGGTGGCGGGAATATTACCAGCCCGATTCTGCAATGTCAACTTGCTTGACAGGCATGTGAAACAAAGTACAATTTGTCGATTCAGAGTTCAAGGAGGAAGCGCAATGGCAGACACAATGCAGTCCATCAAAGAGATCATCATCGATCTTCTCGGCGTGGATGAGGACAAAATCACCCGCGAATCCCGTTTTCGGGAGGACCTTGAAGCCGATTCGCTCGACCTGGTCGAGCTGATCATGGCTTTCGAGGACAAATTCGGCGCTGAGATCTCGGACGAGGACGCACAGAAGATCACGACGGTCGGTGAAGCGGTGGACTATATCGAAGGCCATATGTAGTCGAAAAAACAGGTTATGAACCGCCCGGTTTCATCCTGTTATAATTTCATTGCCGTGGTTCCGTAAGAATGGGGCCCGTCCCTGGTGCACAATCGGAGACGTGCCCCATTTTTCCGGTTTTACGGCACCCACACAAGACAAGGTCTAAAATATCGCGGTCAAAGGAGTCCGTTATGAAACGCAATTTACTGGTTTTGGCCTTTGTGTGGGCGATGCTCGTGTTCGCATTGTCGGGTTGTTTCGGGGCCGGCGTTGAAGAGGTCGATCCGAACGTCACTCCATCCCAGGTAAGTGAAGGACCCCGGATGGACACGGAGGGTCAGGAGGTGCCGGAAGACATCCCGATTATGCCCGGCGCTTACAGGCTCGACGTGATCAGCAGCGGGAGTCAGATCAACTTTACGATCGACGGGGATATCCAGTCCGTGATGGATTATTATGCTGCAGAACTGGCCGAGAACGGCTGGGAGCCGACCCGGGCCCCTGATTCGGTGATTGGGGTGGTGGGGTCTATGTCCCGGCAGAACGCGGTCGGGGACGTCGTTTCGGTGACACTGCAGTACAACTCGAACGGCAATTTCGTCACCGTCACGATCGCGGTTTCGCGGAAGTAAATTCTTTAAACCGAATTCAGCAGGGCAGGGATCTCTTCCGGATGCCGGGCGACCAGGACGTTGGCCGCTTTCAGCGCGGCGATTTTCTCCTGGGCGGTCCCGGTTCCGCCTTCCACGATCGCCCCGGCATGCCCCATCCGTTTCCCCGGCGGCGCGGTCCGGCCGGCGACGAAGGCGACGACGGGTTTCGTCATCCGCCCGGCGATGAAATCCGCAGCTTCCTCCTCGGCATTCCCGCCGATCTCACCCATCAGGACGATCTTGTCGGTCTGCGCATCTTCTTCGAACATCTGCAAGACGTCGATGAAGTTGGTCCCCTGGATCGGATCGCCCCCGATCCCGACGCATGTGCTCACCCCCATGCCCTCCTGTTTGAGGGCGAAGAGGACTTCATAAGTCAGGGTTCCGGACTTTGAGACGATCCCGATGTTCCCCGGGATGGCGATATTGCCGGCGATGATGCCGACTTTCGCCTCCCCGGGCGTGATCAGCCCCGGGCAATTCGGCCCGACCAGGCGGGCGCCTTTCTGGTCCAGGTAGTGACGGACGACGATCATGTCCTTGATCGGGATCCACTCCGTCAGGCAGACGATCAGCCCGATCCCGGCGCCGGCTGCTTCGAAGATCGCGTCCACGGCAAAACGGGCCGGGACGAAGATCAGGCTGGTGTTTGCCCCCGTCGACCGGACGGCCGAATCGACCGTGTCAAACACGGGGACGCGATCCAGGACCCACTGACCGCCTTTCCCCGGGGTCGTCCCGGCGACGACCTGGGTCCCGTAATCGAGCATCAGCCCGCTATGGAAAAGACCCTGCTTACCGGTGATCCCCTGAACAAGCAGGCGGGTGTCCTTATTGATCAAAATGCTCATGCAGTCACCGCCTTGCCGGCTGCCTCGATTGCCTTTTGGGCCGCATCGCTGAGGGTCTCGGCGGTGATCAGCCGGCTGCCCTGTAGAAGCTGCCGGCCTTCCTCGGCGTTTGTGCCGCCGAACCGGACGACCAGGGGCACTTTCAATTCGACCTGTGCCATGGCGGCCAGGATCCCTCGTGCGACTTCATCGCAGCGGGTGATCCCCCCGAAAATATTGATCAGGATCGCCCGGACGTTTTCATCCGAAAGGATGATCCGGAAAGCTGCAGTGACTTTATCCGCCCCGGCTCCACCGCCGATATCCAGGAAGTTGGCCGGCTCGCCGCCGAAGAGCTTGATGATGTCCATCGTCGTCATCGCCAGCCCGGCCCCATTGACCATACAGCCGATATCTCCGTCCAGCTTGATGTAGGACAGCCCGTATTTTCGGGCTTCATTCTCTTCGGCGATCTCTTCCGACTGGTCGCGCAAGGCTTCCAGCTCCGGGTGCCGGTACATGGCATTGTCGTCGATCGACATCTTGCCGTCGATCCCGAGCAGCTTTCCATCGCCGGTCACGATCAGGGGGTTGATCTCGGCCAGGGTTGCATCGTTCTCCCAATAGGCCTTCCAGAGGGAGACGGCGATCTGCGCGAAGGAGGTCCAGAGTTCCGGGGGCAGCTCGATGGCGGCGGCGACCTCACGAGCCTGGTAATCATGCAGACCGAGGTGCGGGTTGACGTGGATCTTGATGATCTTTTCGGGTGTCGTGCGGGCGACTTCTTCTATGTCCACGCCTCCGGCGGCGGAGGCCATCAGTAGCGGCATCCGAGCGGAGCGGTCGTTGGTGAAACCCAGGTAGATCTCGGTTGCGATGTCGGCCACCGGGTCGACCAGGACCTTGCGGACGGTGTGGCCCTTAATGTCCATCCCCAGGATCGCCCCGGCCAGCTGTTCGGCTTCCTCCGGGGAGTTGGCCAGCTTCACACCCCCAGCCTTGCCGCGGCCGCCCGTCAGGACCTGGGCCTTGATCACGGCGCGGCCGCCAAGACGTTCGGCAATGGCGGCGGCCTCTGCCGGCGTGACGGCGACTTCGCCTTTAGGTACCGGCACACCGTGTCGGGCGAAGATTTCTTTGGATTGGAATTCGTGTAAATTCATGGGATAAGTGCATTATATCACTATCGCCACACCGTGGCATCGCTACCGGTTCCGGCGCAATAGCCGGGTCTTCACGACCCGGTTCCGCAGCAGCAGCAGCAGGACGACCCCGCCCCCCCACAACAGCGGTTCCCGGATATCGGACTTGACGACCCAGATGTAGTGCAGGATCACCAGCCCGGCGACGACGTAGACCAGGCGGTGCAGCCGTTTCCAGCGCACCCCGAGGCGCCGCTGCCAGCCTTTCGTGGATGTCACCGCCAGCGGGATCAGCAGCAGGAACGCAGCAAACCCGATCAGGGCGTAAGGTTTCTCAATGAAACCCTCCACAATGAATGCCCAGTTCAGCCCCAGATCGACCCAGATGAAGATCAGAAAATGGATCGCGGCATAGAAAAAGGCGTACAGACCGAGCGGCCGGCGGAACCGGTTCGCTATCGTGAACCGCAAATACGTGCCGGCCGGTGTACATGCAAGCGAGAGGACGAGGAGCGTCAGGGCCGTTTTCCCGGTTCGCAGCGTGGCCTCCTGGATCGGGTTGGCGGACAGGTTCCCGGTGAAATAATCGCGGATGAGCAGGGCGAACGGCGCCAGGCAGCCGATATGTACCAGGGCTTGCAGGATCCCGGGAGGCACGATCCGGTCCGGCCGGCGGAGACGGTCCAGGATCTCGCGTACAACAGAAAGCCCCGGCGCGCGCGATCGGATTTCAGCCACGATCAGGAATTCTCCCGCTGGTCCTCCGCCCCGTGATACATGTGGGCGACCTGTTCGGCGTAGCCGTTATAGAGCAGGGTGGGCCGGCGTGCGATCTCCCCGATTCGCCGCTCGCTGGCCTGGGACCAGCGTGGGTGGGGGACGGTCGGGTCGACGTTCGAGTAAAACCCGTACTCGCTCGGGGCAGCGGCCATCCAAAGCGAGACGGGCATTTCTTCGACCAGGTCGATCTTGACGATCGCCTTGATGCTCTTGAACCCGTATTTCCACGGTACCGCCAGGCGCAGCGGGGCGCCGTTGGGTTGGACGAGGTCCTTGCCGTACAGACCGGTCGTCATCAGGGTCAGATCGTTCAGGGCCTCATCCATCCGGAGCCCCTCGATATAGGGCCATTCGTACCAGCGTGCCTTCTGTCCGGGCATCTTCTCCGGATCATAGACCGCCTCGAAGCGGACGAATTTCGCCTCTGAAAGCGGCTCGACGACGGCCAACAGCTTGTGGAGCGGGAACCCGATCCACGGGATGACCATGCTCCAGCCCTCCACGCAGCGCAGCCGGTAGACGCGCTCCTCGGGGGCGAACCGTGTTTTCAAGTCGTCCACGTCGAAGCTCATCGGGTTGCGGACCAATCCACCGACCGCGACCGTCCAGGGCGAGATCGGGAAATCCTTAGACAGCGGCGCCACCGCGGCTTTGTCGGTGCTGAACTCGTAGTAATTGTTGTAGTTGGTGATGTCGTGGTACGAGGTCAGCGGTTCGTCCAATTCGTCGGTCGCCGACAGGGCTTTCGGTTCCTCGCCGGTTGAAAAATCGACCGGCCTGGAGCCTCCGGACGGGCTGCAGGCCGCCAGCGCCGCTGCCCCCGCGCCGAGCAGACCGGCGGTCTTGATGAATTCTCGGCGGGAGAGGTAGAGTTGTTCGGGGGTGATTTCAGAAGATGAGATATTCATAGTTTTTGTGAGCGTAATTTGGACGCTGTGGGGCGAAGCCCCACAGCGTCCAAATTACGCTAATTTTCCATTTTTCCGTTTTTCGGGAGCGAGAAGGAGATCATCGTTCCCGGAGAATGCATTTCGTTGAGCCAGATCGAGCCGCCGTGGGCCTCGACGATTCCCTTCGAGATCGCCAACCCGAGCCCGCCGCCGCCGCGGTCGTCCCTCTCCCGGGTCCGGCTTTTTTCGCCGCGGAAGAACCGCTCGAAGACCCGCGGCCGGTCCTCCAGGGCGATCCCGGCCCCCGAATCGGCAACCGAGACGACGACCTGCGCCTCCCTCAGCCCGGCGGCGACGGTCACCGACCCGCCCGCCGGTGTGTAGCCCAGGGCGTTCTCGATCAGGTTGGTGAGCACGCGGGCGATCTTGTCCGGTGCCATAAAGACCGGGTCGACACCGGGCGCGGCGGTCCCTTTCAGGTGGACCCCGGCCGAGCGGGCCGGTTCGGTGAAGCCTTCGAGCGCATCGGAGATCAGGTCCGAGATGGAGGCCGCTTCGCAGGACAGGGCCAGCCCGCCGGTGTCCAGCTGTGCCAGCTCGAACAGGTCATCGATCAGCCGGCTCATCCGGGCGATCTCCTGCTGGCTCTGGCGCAGATAGCGCCGGGCCGTTTCTGCGTCGTCCGCCACGCCGTCGACCAGGGCGTCGATCATCGCCCGCAGCGAGGCCAGCGGGGTCCGCAGGTCGTGCGAGGCCCAGGCGACCAGGTCCCGGCGGGCCTGCTCCAGGGCGCGCTCCCCGGCCGCGGCTGCCTCCAGCCGGCGGACCATCTCGTTGAAATCGGCCGAGAGCTGGGCGATCTCATCGCGCCCGTCTTCCGGGACGCGGGTTGTCAGATCGCCGTCGCTGACCCGGCGCGCGCCGCGGGCCAGCATGTTTAACGCCTGCATCGATGATCCGGAAATGAAGATTCCGAACGAGACCGAGATCACGGCGCCGAACAGCAGCAGCAGGGTCGCCAGCGCCAGGTCGTGCTCGTTGATGAACATCAGCCGGGCGGTCAGCCAGACGTTGAGCAGGGTCAGCCCGGCCGCGATCAGGTAACTGACCGCCAGCGCGCGGGACAGAGAGCGGAACTGCCGCCAGAGTCCGAAACGGTAGGTCAGGTAACCCACCCCGGCCGAGATCACGGCGGTGACCCCGAGCAGGCGGCCCAGCTCGACCAGGTCGCCCATCGGCGGGTTCATCACGACGGCGATCAGCAGCAGCGTGCCGGTCAGCGCGGCCAGGATGGTCAGCAGGTAAACGACGATCTGCTTGTTCATGCCTCCGGCTCCCCGGTATTGAACCGGTAGCCGACTCCCCAGACGGTCTCGATGAAGACCGGCGCGGACGGGTCGGTCTCGATCTTCTCCCGCAGCCGCCGGATATGGACCGTCACGGTCGACGGATCGCCGTAGTAGTCGACGCCCCAGACATTGTCGAGCAGCTGGTTGCGTTTGAAGACCTGGCGCGGGTTGCGGGCAAAGAAAACGAGCAGATCGAACTCCTTCGAACTGAGGGCAACTTTCCGGCCTGTCACCGAAACGATGTGAGCGCCGGTATCGATGGCGAGGCCCGGAAAGGACAGCAGTTCTCCCTCCTGGGGGGCAGCCTGGGCGGCGCGGCGCAGGACGGCGTGGATGCGCGAGACGACCTCGCGCGGCGAGAACGGTTTGGCGATGTAATCGTCGGCGCCGAGGTCGATGCCGCGGATGCGATCTGTCGTCTCGCCCCTGGCGGTCAGCATGATGATCGGGATGTCCTTGCGGCCCTTCGTCGTCGCCTGGCGCAGATGGCGAGTGATGGTCATCCCGTCGATCCCGGGCAGCATCAGGTCGAGGATAATCAAATCCGGCCGCGTCTCGGCCGCTGCATCAAGGGCTTCGTACCCGTCGCGGGCTTCGATGACCTTGAAACCTTCGCGTTCGAGATAGCGCCGCAGCACCTCCCGGATGGTGGCTTCGTCTTCGACGACGAGGATGGCGTGTGTGTTTGTTGAGACCATGTTCGTGTACAGGGATTCTATTATGCTGTTGTTACAGGAACCTTAATTGTAACTTCTCGGCTGCGGCTGAAATCCCATCCAGGTTTTCCAGTATAATCTCCGCTTCCTCCTCAAGGAGTCATAGATGCCGATCAAAAGAAATCACAAAGAACCTATCCGAAAATTGGGGCGGCAAATTTGGGGGCGGCTGCGGCGGAGCCGCA
>DATKDL010000056.1:0-11247 GCA_035512695.1 Anaerolineales bacterium
TGCGGCTCCGCCGCAGCCGCCCCCAAATCGCCCGACCTCTGAATTTTCGGATAGGTGCTAAGCGTAATCACACCGGAAACCGGAGAATAAATGAAAATCCAACACCCCCGCGCGCGGACCGCTATCGGTCTGACCCTCACCTTTCTCATTTTCGCTGCATGCGGCATCCTATCTCCTGCCGTGAACGAAACACCGGAAGCGACCCTCGCGCCGGTCGTCGAGGCGACCGGTCCGACCGATCCGGGAGATCCGGCAGATCCAACCCAAAGCAGCGAGCCCACGGAACCGGCCGATCCCACGGATTCGGAGCCGACCGATCCAACGAACGCCCAGCCTTCCGGGAATTTGAACGCCGTTTTCGCCCCGTTCTGGGAGGCCAGGGATCTGCTTCACCAGTATTTCGTCAACCAGCCGATCGACGACGCGATCCTCGCCCAGGGGGCGATCGACGGCATCCTGGCTTTCAACGAGTTGGCGGATGCAGAGATTACGGACCAGCAGGTTCAGGCCTTTTCCGACGCCGCGGATACACCGGCGGAAGTTGAAGCCGCATTTGCCGATTTCTGGGAGACCTGGATCGCCGCCGGACACCCGGACGACGTCGAACTGATGCAGCAAGCCCTGCGCGGCATGGTCGACAGTCTCGGAGACGAACACACCTCTTATCTCGACCCCGATGAACTTTTCCAGGCCAGCACTCCGATTGAGGGCTCTTATGAGGGCATCGGCGCCTGGGTGGATCCGGACGGAGACTACCTGACGATCATCACCCCGATGCCCAACTCCCCGGCCGAGGGCGCCGGTCTCCTGCCCGGGGACCAGATCATCGCCGTCGACGGAGATGACATGACGGGGATTGACGGGAACCAGGTCATCCGGCGCGTGGTGGGACCGGCCGGCACGGATGTGACCCTGACCGTCCGGCGCGAAGGTATTGAAGATTTCGATGTCACGATCACGCGAGCGCAGATCGTCGTCCCCAGCATCAACGGTGAGATCCTGGAGGGAACCGATATCGCTTACGTCCAGCTCTTCTCCTTCGGGGAAACGACCGGGGACCAGCTCCGTGAGATCCTCCAGGACCTGCTGGCTCAGAACCCGAGCGGCCTGATCCTGGATCTCCGCAACAACGGGGGCGGGCTGCTCAGCACGGCGATCGAAATCGCCTCCGAGTTTATCGAAGACGGCGTGCTGATGTACGAGGAGTTTGGCGACGGGTCCTCCGAAGTCTACGATGCCTTCGGCGAAGGCCTGGCAACCGAGATACCGATGGTCGTCTTGATCAATTCCGGCTCCGCCTCGGCCTCCGAGATCGTCGCCGGCGCGATCCAGGACTACGGCCGCGCGCCGCTGGTGGGGACCACGTCGTTCGGTAAGGGCTCGGTCCAGTTCTGGCTCCCGCTTTCCGATGACGGTGCGGTCCGGGTGACGATCGCCCTCTGGTATACCCCCGAGGAACGGCAAATCCATGGCTCCGGCCTGGAACCGGATGTGGTCGTTGAACTGACCGAGGAGGACGCAACCGCCGAGCTCGATCCGCAGCTCGATGCGGCGATCGAGATCCTCACGACCGGGGGAGGATAATATGCTAACCACCGGTTTCTACAACACCAACTATCTATTCTTCATGATCCCCGCTTTCCTCCTGATGATGTTCGCGCAGTTCTACGTCCGGTCGGCGTACAACCGCTGGAGCCGGGTGCAGGCGCGCAGCGGGATTAGCGGGGCGGAGGCGGCCCGGCGGCTGATGCAGTTCGCTTCACTCTACGGAGTCCGGATCGAACCGGTCGGAGGAAAGATGACCGACCACTACGATCCACGATCGAAGGTTCTGCGGCTTTCGCAGGGCGTGTATAACAGTACGTCTGTGGCCGCCCTGGCGATTGCGGCGCACGAATTGGGTCATGCCATGCAAGACAAAGAAGGGTATGCCCCGCTCCGTTTACGCAGCCTGCTCGTCCCGGCGGTCAATATCGGTTCGTATCTGGGCTGGATTTTCATCATCATCGGATTGCTTCTGGAGTTCACCGGTCTGGCCTGGCTCGGGGTGATCATCTTCTCCGGCGGGGCGGTGTTTGCGCTTGCAACGCTCCCGGTGGAGTTCGACGCCTCCACCCGCGCCCGCCGGCTGCTCAGGGAGGCCGGGATCGTCCAGACCGCTGAGGAGCAGCGCGGCGTGAAAAACGTCCTCAATGCGGCCGCTTTGACCTACGTCGCCGCCCTGGTGACGGCGATCCTGCAGTTGCTTTATTACGTCAGCCTGGTAGCCGGCCGAAGAGATTAACTTAAGAGCCGATCCGGATATTGAGGGGACACGGGGGTGCCGCAACTTTGCTGCCGCACTCCCGTGTCCCCTCAATATCCGGATCGGCTCTTAGAAATCCCAGGGGGCCGTGCCCGTGCCTTTTTCCGCGGCCAGGACGGGTCCCAGCTCGGTGGCCAGGTTCGGGAAGACTTCACTGGCGGCCGACAGCATTCCAAAACAGCCGGCCAGCATCATATCCCCGAACGGGGCTGCGAAGAAGGGGTGAAGCCGGGAGCCGGCCAGCATACGCCGGCGCGGGCCGGTCACCACCAGGTCGCCCCGGTCGCGCCCGACCGCAAGGGGTGGTCCCGTGAGGATACGAGCGCCGTGTCCCTGGTCGTCGAAGACGTCTGCATCGGTCAGCGTTCCGTTTGCGAGGGCCAGGATAAGACCTTCCAGCTTTTCAGAGGTCATCATGCCGGTGTGGTGCTCGAAAACGCCTTCGATCCCACCGGCGCCCAGGCGGAATGCCAGGGTATGGAAATTCCCGATATTGGCCACGACCCGGCGGCGCGGATCCCCGGCCGCCGGGTCCAACAAAGCGCCGCAGATTGCCGCCGGAGCGGTGTCCATGACCATCAGCGGCGAATCGAGCGCTCCGGCCGAGGCAGCCACCGCTTGCATCCGCGTCATCCGATCCGGGATGTCCTCGGCCCGAAAGGCGAAGGCGCTGAGCCGGTTATGGCGGGTGCTGACTTCCTCGATGTACTCAAAGCGGAACTTCCGGTCGGAATAACCTGGCGGGGCCGCACCGTGGTCGAACACGGCGGCCGCGATCAGTTCCGGCGTCCCAAGATCCACGCCAAAACGGCCGAAGCCTCTCCGAACAGCTCCCAGGTCTAGGTCCTTCAGTTCAAACGACCGGACCGACCCGCAGAGCCGGGCGGCTTCATCCTCGGAAACAAGGGTGATTCCCATCTCGGCGAGCTCGACAGGATCGTCGTTGAACGACCTTCCGGCTGCCTCGGTGGCGTATACGGCCAGCCCGGCACGGAGATGATCTTCGACCGCCCAATGTGATGGTCCCCCACCCATCGTCACGCCGGTGAGCAGCACGGGTTCCCGCCTGCGGGCAGCGGCCTGGATCCGGCGGCGGACGATCATCGTCGGCGAGGGGACGACCATTTTATATGCATTCTCGAGCCCCAGGCGAGTATCGAGGAGGAGGATGTCCTGGGTGCCGGTGCCGATGTCGATGGAAAGAATTTTCACTCGTGCGCTAATCTTACCAAATCACTGACCCTGCGGTATAATCCGCCGGCACTTGGTTAGCCGGGAAACTGAAACGTGCGAAACGGTTCAGCGCATCCGGCTTTTTTTTAGAACCTGTCCTAAAATTCGCCGTCCCGGTTTTCGGACCGGTGCTTTTAGCGGAAAGTTGAGGAACCTATATGCCAAAGCGAACCTACCAACCAAAAATCAGACGCCGCGTGCGGGTTCATGGTTTTCGCGCCCGGATGGCCACGCGCAGCGGTCGGGATGTGATCAGACGCCGCAGATTGAAAGGGCGGAAGAACCTGTCCGTTTCGATGAACAATCACGTCAAAAAGCTCAACTGGAAGAGCAAATAACCGGATGCCACCGGCTGGCCGCTGGTGAAACGAAAATTTCGCCTCAGAAAACGGAGTGATTTCGAGCGGGTGCGGCGACATGGAAGATCGGTTGCCCACCCGCTTATCGTGTTGATTGAACACGCCAACGGGTTCTCGTACACTCGATTCGCCGTCGCAGCCGGGCGTGCGGTCGGAAACGCCGTCGAGAGAAACCGGGCCAAACGCAGGCTGCGAGCCATCCTGGCTGCCATCATTCCGGATGTCGTCCCGGGTAAGGACATCCTGGTGATCGCCAGGCAGCCGATCCGCTTGGCCGGATACGACCGGCTTGACGGTGCCGTTAAGCTGCTGCTGGAGAAAGCAAATCTTCTACGAAAAGCCGTGGAATGAGTCGGTTCCCGATCCCCAGAATATGTCCGAACACACACATTCCGATCTTCCCCTGCGCACGCTCCCGTCAACCTTTGGGAACCTGGCCCGCTTTCCGGTCCTGGCCCTGATCCGTTTGTACCAGGTGACGATCTCGCGCGCCCTGCCCGCCGACACCTGCCGTTTTTATCCGACCTGTTCGCATTACGGGTACCGGGCGATTTACATACATGGCGTACTGCGCGGCGGCTGGCTGGCCGCCTGGCGGGTCCTTCGCTGCAACCCGTTCAACCCCGGCGGGTTCGATCCGGTACCGGAGAATTGATCTGAATCATGCCTACCTCAACCAGAATCTTTCTGCTTATCACCTTTGTCATCGGGTTCTCTCTGACCGCCTGCACCGGAGACCAGCTGGCCGCATCCAACTGGCCCGGCGTGACGGCGACCGAGGATTTTGTCTACCTGGCTTTCGGACAGAACATCTACGCCCTGCACGCCGCAGACGGCCGGCTCGCCTGGAGTTTTCCGGAAGAAACTGAAAACAACCTGACATTTTTTGCGGCGCCTGCCCTGGCGGAGGGCGGCTCCCGGCTGATCGCCGGAGCTTACAACAACGCCCTTTACAGCCTGGACCCGGAAACCGGGGAGATCGCAGGCTGGACCTTCACGGAGGCTTCAAACCGGTATATCGCCGATATCCATATCAGCGACAGCGGGATTTTCGCCGCCAACAGCGACGGAAAACTTTACGGGCTGGATTTCTCGGGCGCCCCACTCTGGTCCGAGCACTACAATGCCGGCGAGCCGATCTGGGCCGGACCTGCGGAGTATGACGGCAACCTCTACTTCGCATCGCTCGACCATCAGGTCCATGCTGTAAACATGGCCACCGGGGAACTCGTCTGGGCGACAGACCTTGGGAGCGCCAGCGCCGGGGTTCCGGCCATTCTGGATGGAATTCTTTACACCGGAACTTTCGGAAGCCGGATCTTCGCATTGGACGCGGCAACCGGCGCTGTGATCTGGGAATTCGAGACCGGAGATTGGGTTTTCGGATCCGTCGCAGCGGCGGACGGAGTCGTCTACGCCGGCGATATCGGCGGTCTGTTGTATGCGATCGATGCGAGCGATGGATCAGACCTCTGGCGGTTCAAGGCGGAGGGCGGCATCTACGGCGGTCCGATCGTGATCGACGGCAGCGTCCACTTTGGAACCGACAGCGGGCAATTCTACGCTCTCACGGACTCGGGTGAGATCGATTGGTTTTACGCCGCGCCCGGGAAGATTTACAGCCCGCCGCGCTACAACGGCGAATACATCTTCATCGCCACCATGCAGAGCGACGTCCTGCTCACCGCGTTGGACACCGATGGGACCGCTCGCTGGCCGTTCACCCCGGAGAATTGATATGTGGGACACCTTGATTGTCGATCCGATGTCGAATTTCCTGCTGCTGATCTACCAGGTCATCGGCCAGAACTTCGGTCTCGCCATTATTTTATTCACCCTGCTGGTCCGGTTGTTGACCTACCCGCTGACCGCTTCGCAAATGAAAAGCACGGCTGCCCTGCAGGAGATGCAAAAATCGGAAAAATGGCAGGAGATTCAGAAGAAGCATAAAGGCGACCGCGAGAAGCTTGCCCAGGAGCAGATGAAGCTGTACCAGGAGATGGGGATCAACCCGTTCGGGTCCTGCCTCCCGACGCTGATCCAGTTCCCCGTCATCATCGGTCTCTACCAGGCCGTCATCTCGGCGATGGCGGCCACCCCGCTGCAGCTGATCGGTTTTGCGGACCGGATTTACGATTCCTTTCCGAACGTTGCCACGCTGCTGCCGCTGAACAGCCAGTTCCTCTGGATGGACCTGAGCCAGCCGGAGCGGTTCTACATTCCAGGCATAGACTTCGGGATCCCGGTGCTTGCCGTTCTCGTCGTCATCACCTCGTTTCTGCAGACCAAGCTGATGACCCCGATGAGCACCGGCGATGCTCAGGGCGCGGCGATGACGCGGATGATGACCCTCTACATGCCGCTTCTGATCGGTTGGCTGGCCTATTCTTTCCCGGCCGGTCTGGCGGTCTATTTCGTCGCATCGAATGTCGTCGGGATCGCGCAGTATGCGCTGATGGGCAGGCTGAATTGGCGGAACCTGTTCAGCCGCGGTGTCACAAATTCACCGTCCATTTCGGTCCAGGAAACGAGCGGAAAAACGAAAACGGGCAACAATGCCGGCAAGAAAGGGGGACCGACCCAAAAAGTTCCCCAGAAGACAAAAAGTAGAAAATAGAGTTTGGGTTAAAATAGGAACCGATACAAAAAGCTAGGTGACGGGCGAATACGGGTGCGGCTGCGGTAGAGCCGCAGCCGCACCTGTATTCGCTGCCCCAATTTCAGGATCGGCTTTCAACGCTACATACACAGGATAGATTTATGAATGATCAGGAAGACCTGCACGAATTCTCCGGCGCAACGCCCGAGGAAGCCATCGAAAACGGATTGAAAGCCCTGGGGATCTCCCGGGACGAGGCCATCATCGTTGTAATTGAAGAGGGCTCGAAAGGTCTGTTCGGCCTGGGCTCCAAGCCGGCCGTCGTCCACGTAAGGCCGTCGGATCCGGAGCGGTATGGAGCCGCCTACAAGAAACCCGCGGTCGAATCGGCAGCCGAAAGTATCCCCCAACCGGCAGCAGCCAAATCTCGAGAGACGACGCCTCGTTCGCCCGACTTCGCCGGGACGGAAGACGAAGATGAACTCACCCGCGTAACGCGAGAGACGGTCGCCGAATTGCTTGAAAAAATGCACATTCGCGCCGAAGTTACCGCCCGGATGGACGCGTCGGATGAACACTCCGGCCGGGCCGCCGTGATGGTTGATATCAGCGGTGACGATCTCAGCATCCTCATTGGCCGGAAAGCCGAGACTCTCGACGCGCTCGAGTACATCACCCGGCTGATCGTCGGGAAAGAGGTCAGCAGTTCGGTGCTAATAAACCTGGACGTCCAGGGGTATAAAAAACGTAAAGAGCAGCGCCTGCGTCGCATCGCCCGCACCGTCGCCCGGCAAGCGATAGAGACCGGCCGGCGCCAGTACCTCGAACCGATGAGCCCTGCGGAGCGCAGAATCATTCACATCGAACTGCGCGATCATCCCGAGGTGTACACGGAAAGCACCGGGGAGGGCCACCGCCGGAAAGTAACCATCAGCCTGCGCGAAGGATAAGCGCCGTGCTCAACCGCTTCGCCGCTGCAATCGATTATCTCACCGTCGGACACATCACGCGGGACTTACTCCCAGGCGGCGGCGCGACCACCGGCGGAACGGCTGCGTACGCGACGCTAACAGCGCAGCGGCTGGGGCTGCGCCCCGGAATCCTGACGGCTTTCAACCCGGAAGAAGACCTCGGCCCACTCATCGATATCCCGATCGCCGGGACCCCGGCCGAAACCTCCACAACGTTCGAAAACATCCCCACCCCTGAAGGGCGCCTTCAGCGTGTATCGGCGCGCGCCCCGGATATCCACCCGCACATGCTCCCGGAAAGCTGGCGATCCTGTCAGGTGGTCCATTTCGGTCCGGTTCTGGACGAGATCGACCTCTCTCTGCTGCGCCTGTTCCCGGAGGCTCTGCTCGGGGCGACTCCACAAGGTTGGCTCCGGCGGATCGAACCGGACGGGACCGTGGTGCAGGCTGAATGGGCGGAGGCGGCGTACGTGCTCGAGCAGGTCGACGCCGCCGTTTTGAGCGATGAAGACACCGGTCGGGATGAACGCATGGTCCGTTCGTTTGCCGAGGCCTGCCGGGTGCTGGTCGTCACGGCCGGTCCGGCAGGATGCCGCCTTTTCATCGACGGCTTCCCGACTGCAATCCCTACGGTCGGGCTCGATGAGGTCGATGCAACTGGAGCCGGGGATATATTCGCGGCGGTCTTTTTCAGCCATCTTTCACACCATGACGACCCGCTCGAAGCGGCCCGTTTTGCCGTGCTGTTGGCGACGGCTTCCGTGCGACGCCGCGGTCTGAGTGGAGTGCCCACAGAATCAGAAATCCACGAGGCTGCTGCAGCGCTCCAACCCGACCGGACCTCGGGCCGCTGGACATGAACCGCACCTACACCTTTGTCAACCAGAAAGGCGGCGTCGGCAAGACGACGACGGCAATCAACCTGGGGGCTTACCTGGCACACCTCGGCAAGTCGGTGCTTCTGGTCGATCTCGATCCGCAGGCCAACGCGACCGCCTGCCTGGGAATCGATAAAGACGCGGTCCAGGGCGGTACATATGACACCCTGATCGACCAGTCTCCGGCCGCGCAGTTTCTCCTGACCAATCACCGTCTCCGGATGTCCCTGCTGCCCGCCAGCCAGGCCCTGGCCGGTGCGGAGGTGGAGCTGGTCCATGAGCTGGCGCGCGAGAACCGGTTGAAAGCCGCGATCGAGCCGCTTAAAAGCCGGTTTGAATACATCTTGATCGACTGCCCGCCGTCGCTCGGACTCCTGACCGTCAATGGGCTGGTCGCGGCGGGGACCGGGGTCATCATCCCGGTCCAATGCGAGTATTTGGCCCTGGAGGGCCTCTCACAGCTGACGAGGACGATCGAGCGGGTCCGGGCGGCCCTGTTCCCCGGCCTGGTAATTCGGGGGCTCGTGCTGACCATGTACGATGCCCGCACGAACCTGGCTGCGGACGTCGTGCGGGAAGTGCGGTCGCATTTCGGGGAACTGGCCTTCGAGACCATCATTCCGCGCTCCGTGCGGCTTGCCGAGGCCCCTTCGTACGGACAGCCGATCTCGCTGTATGCACCTGATTCGACCGGTGCCCAGGCCTATGAAAAGCTCGCCCGTGAGGTTGTGGCGGGGGATGAGCGAGCCGGAGAACCGATCATAAAGGAAATCGCCGGTTATGGTGCCTAAAAAACGCAGCGGTCTCGGCCGAGGGCTGGACGCACTAATCCCGGGGCGGGAACCGAAAGAAGAACCCCCGGTTTCGGTCCCGGGCGGCGTCCGGGAAATCCCGATCGGCGATATCAGTCCGAACCCACGCCAACCGCGCTCCCGGTTCGATCGCTCCGAGCTGGTGGAGCTGGCGGCTTCGATCCAGGAGGTCGGGATCATCCAGCCATTGATCGTGACGGAAGCCGAAATTCGCGGGCATTTTGTCCTGATCGCCGGCGAGCGGCGGCTGCAGGCGGCCCGGCTTGCCGGTCTGCAGAGCGTGCCGAGCATTGTCCGCGAGGCGACGGACCGCCAGATGCTGGAGCTGGCGCTGGTCGAGAACGTGCAGCGGGCCGACCTGAACCCGGTCGAGACTGCCATCGCCTACCGCCAGCTGGCCGAGGATTTTCAGATGTCGCATGACGAAATCGCCCGCCAGGTCGGGAAGAGCCGCGTGGCGGTGACCAACACCCTGCGGCTGCTGAACGTGACCATGCCGGTGTTGCAAGCCCTGCTCGACCGCAAGATCACCGAAGGCCACGCCCGGGCGCTGTTAGGCCTTGAAACCGAATCGGCCCAGGAAGCCGCCCTCGCACTCGTTCTGAAAAACGGATATACCGTCCGCCAGACCGAGGACATGGTCCGCCGGCGGACGGTGAGGAAGGCTGTGACCCGGCCGAAAAAACCGGAGATCAAGGCGCTCGAGGACGATCTGCGCACGAGGTTGGGGACCCGGGTGACGCTCAAGCATAACGACGGGCGCGGGAGCCTGACGATCTATTTTTATTCGGAAGAAGAGCTGAACACGCTTGTCGATCAGCTGTTAGACGACTGAATTGCGATTACTTATTAACGCGGTGATCCGCACGCTGGACGACGATCAACCGACCGTAACCGGCCTGTTGATCGATCGCGGGGAGATCGTCCGGACCGGAGACACCGACCTGCTGCGCAAACAGGTCGGCAGCCGTGCCGAGATCGAGGACCTGGGGGGCGCTTCCGTCCTGCCGGGCCTGACCGACGCCCACGTCCATCTCCAGCATTACGCCCTCGGCCTTCAAAAAGTTGATTGTGAGACGCCGTCACTGGCAGAATGTCTGCACCGGGTCGCCGAACGCGTCCGGGGGACGCCGCAAGGCGAATGGGTCCTCGGCCACGGCTGGCAGCAGAACGACTGGCCGGACTGCGACGGCGGGATCGCCGGGTTCCCCAACGCCGGTATACTGGACGCGCTCGCCCCCGATCACCCGGTCTATCTGACCGCAAAATCGCTCCACGCCGGCTGGGCCAACTCAACTGCGCTGCGCCTTGCCGGAATCGGTCCCCGGACAGAAGACCCGCCGGATGGCGCTTTGCAGCGCTATCCTTCCGGCGAACCGACCGGGATCCTGCTCGAGGGCGCCATGGGGCTCGTCGCCCAGGCCGTCCCGCCGGAGACGGGCGCCTCGGTCCGGGAGGCGATCCGCCTCGCCCAACGGAAGATGTGGGAATTCGGCCTGACCGGCGTGCACGATTTCGACCGGCAGGCCTGCTTCATCGCCTTGCAGGAGCTCCACCAGGCGGGCGAACTGGCGTTGCGGGTCGTCAAGAACATCCCGGTAGAGGACCTCGAGCACGCCGCCGCGGTCGGTCTACGCAGCGGTTTTGGTGACGAGATGTTGCGGATCGGCGGGATCAAGGCCTTCGCTGACGGCGCTCTCGGCCCGCACACCGCCGCCATGTTGCAGCCCTATGAGGACGACCCCGGCAACCGCGGGATGCTGCTGCTGGACCGGGAGCAAATCTTCGAATACGGCCGCCGGGCAGCCGAGGCCGGCTTTCCGATGACGGTCCACGCCATCGGCGACGCCGCCAACCACGAAGTGCTCGAAGGCTACCGATCGCTGCGGGCGTTCGAAACCCATAGCGGGCTGCCGAACCGCCGGCACCGCATCGAGCACGTCCAGCTGCTCCACCCGGACGATCTCGGACGGCTGGCCGAGCTGGACGTGATCGCCTCCATGCAGCCGATCCACGCCACCAGCGACATGCGCGCCGCCGATAAGTTCTGGGGCGAACGATCTGAATTTGCCTACGCCTGGCGGACGTTG
>DATKDL010000057.1:0-16737 GCA_035512695.1 Anaerolineales bacterium
GCTCCCCCACCAAATAGGGAGTGGCGTGCCGGGGCGGCGCCCCTCCTCGAGCAATCTGTCCCCGAATGAGGAGACCGAAGATGAAGGACCTGACCGTCATCCTCGTCAATCGCCCGGGCACCATCGCGGACGCCGCCGAGGCGCTCGGAAGAGCGGGTGTGAACATCGAAGGGGTCTGCGGCTTCCCCGCGGGTGGCGAGGGTGTCTTGCACGTCCTCGTCGAGGATGCGGACGCTGGTCGTCAAGCGCTCGAGGCGGCAGGCCTCGAGGTGCGGGCCGAACGGGAGGTGGTCATTCTCGGGCAGTTGCCGCAGCAGCCCGGCACCCTTGGGGCGACGCTCCGCCGGATCGCCGACGCCGGCGTCAATGTCGACCTCGTGTACAGCACCGAGGACGGACGCGTGGTGCTCAGCGGCGAGGACGTGGCTGGGCTGCGGCAAGCGGCGGCGCAGTAGCCAGGACATAGGACTGCCGACACAGAGGCCTCGCATACCCAAGCGATCGTCAACGAGGGCCCTCCGACCTCGTATCTCCAGGGCGACGGGTGCCACGTCGACCTCGACCGGCGACGGCCCGCACCTGAGCGCCCCGGTGCGTTTTAAGTCGGCCTTGGCTTGCGGGATGTCCGCCTGCTGCACCATTTCGCCAAGGGCCCGAAGCCAGGCGACAGCTCGCTCGGCTGGCACGCTGGCGTTCGATCCCTCATCGATCGACGCGAGCTGGCTGCGAAGCTCGGCGATCCGGGCCAGGTAGGTAGCGTCGGCAACATCACCCGCCGCGTGCTCAAGAGCGAGGTCGCGCTTCTGGCGCTCGATCCGCGCACGATCGATCGTTACGGGGCGCTGGGCCGATCATGGGACGACGACAAGTGGGTGAAGGTATGGGGAACCATCGCCGACGGGCACTCTGATCACCGCGACGCTGCGGAACTTGAATAGGAGAAGAGAATGGAAACTCTCGAAAACAGTTCTGAAAAACCAAGCACACATTTTGGCTGGGTGCTGGTGTTAATTGTGGCCATTTTGCAAGCATTAAGTAGTTTTTTCCTCTTATTCGGTAATAGCGTAGAGACTTTTGAGGTCGACACTGGTATTGCCTGGACAGAATTGATCGAGGTATTTCCTACTGTGGCCACTCAGGTTGAGATGTCCCAGCAATCGTCAACTGCCGGCAGTCTGGTTATTGGGCTGATGTCGATAGCGATCATTTTGTTTGCTTTAAGAAAGGGTGACGTTTGGGCCTGGTTCACAATGTGGCTGATGCCTCTATTTATGTTACCGGGAACTATTTCACTTGCCCAATCAGATAATCCAGCCTGGGTGGCGGTTATGGGGGGTGGATTAATTTTGTTAGCTGCTTTGGGCTTATTAATCTCCTTTCCAACTTCAATTCTAGACCGGAACTCTGTGCCCCGTGATCAGGTTGGGGGCGAAGGGCAAACGAAGTGAAGAATATCAATGAACAAACAACAAGTCGATCCGTGGCTCATCCATTTCCCGATCCAGAGACCCCAAAGGTCTTAAAGACCTTTGGGGTTTACACCAACTTCTCCACCACCCCCTCCGCCGTCGCGAGCGCCCCCTCCACCCACCCCTGCGCGGCCGAATACGCCTCCCCGCACACGTATACCTCCCAATCCTCCCGCGGCTGAACCATCGCCGGCCCAACCTCCCAGGCCTTCACCCCGATATCCCACGAGTTCCACGCCCCGCCGAACGGATCCCTGCCCCAGTCCGCAAAAGCGGCCGCATACGGCTCGGGGATGTACTCGATATCGTGCACCAGCTTGAGCTGCCGCTGGGCGTGCTCGATCATCTGCTTCGGCGCGGCATAGCTGTTCCAGCGCTCGGGTGATTCGAACGGATCGTCGTCCTGCGGCATCGGTTCGTCCGGGGCCAACCCCCGCCAGAACCCGACGTGGCGGCCGTCGAAAGTGTGATTTTTCAGTGAAATCTGTGTTCCATCATGTCACTTCAACCGAAGCGCGTTTGTAGGTCTCATACATTTTCTCATCAACAATCCTCGCCATCCCTTCCACCGCCCGATAGATCTCCTCGAAGCTCGTGTAAATCGGCGCAACGCCCAGCCTCAGATTGTCCGGCGCGCGGAAGTCGGGGATGACGCCCAGCTCCTCGATCAGAGCCTGGTCGATGCCCCAGGCCTCGGGGTGGGATAACGAAATGTGCGAACCACGGACGGCGTGGTCGCGGGGGCTCTTCAGTCCGTAGCCGCGCGCGGCGAGTTCCGACTCCCAATTTTCGATCAGGAAATCGGTTTGGGCGAGGGATTTGGTCCGCAGGGCGTCCAGGCCGGCCTCCAGCAGCAGGTCGACCCCTGGTTCGATGGCGGCGATCGAGAGGATGGTCGGGGTGCCGGTCAGGGTGCGGCGGAGACCGGGGGCCGGCTGGTACTCGAGGCCGAATTCGAACGGCCGGTCCTGCCCGATCCAGCCGGCGATGGGGTTGCGGATCTCCTCCTGGAGATCCTTCCGGACATAGAGGAAGGCCGGCGCGCCGGGGCCGCCATTCAAATACTTGTACGTGCACCCGACCGCCAAATCCGCCCCGGCCTCCGCCAGCCCGACCGGGACCGCGCCGGCGGAGTGGCTCAGATCCCAGAGGGTCAGCGCCCCGGCGCGGTGCGCCATTTCTGTTACCCGGCCCAGCGGGTAGGTCCAGCCGCTCTTGAAGACGGTGTGCGACAGGCTGAGCAAGGCCGTGCGGTCGTCGACGGCATCCGCCAGCCCATCGAGCGGGTCGTTCAGCCCGTCGGACGGGACGATGATGAGTTCGGCGCCCGACGCCCGGCAGACGGATTCCAGGATATAGATGTCGGACGGGAAGTTGAGGTCGTCGGTTACGATCTTCGCCCGCCCCGGCCGCATTTCAAGAGCCGCCGCGGCCAGTTTGTACAGGTTGATCGAGGTCGAATCGGCGATGATGACCTCACCCGCCGCCGCTCCGACCAGCCGGGCGATCTTATCCCCTATGCGGGTCTGCAGGTCCAGCCACCAGCCCTCGTTCCAGCCGCGGATCAGGCGGTCGGACCATTTCGCCAGCAACTCATCCATCAAGGGGCGGACGGCTTTGGGCATGCGACCGAGGGAGTTGCCGTCGAGGTAGATCAAGCCGGGGTCGGGGATCTCGAAGCGGTCGCGGAAGTGGGCGAGAGGGTCGGTGGAGTCGAGGGTGCGGGCTTGGGTAATATCCATCGAAAATTGAGAATCGAGAATCGAAAACCAAGAACCTTGACTTTTTATTCTCGATTTTCGATCTTCGATTATTTCTTACGATACCACAGGTGAGGTTAAAATCTAAACAGCACCATTCAATCATCGGAGGACTTATGTCCGCAAAGACCTACGCCAGCTACCTCCAGCTCGACCCCTTGCTCTCCCTTCAGCGCCAGGACGAGCCCGGCTACGAGCACGACCAGATGCTATTCATCGTCATCCACCAGGTCTACGAACTCTGGTTCAAGACGATCCTGTACGAGATGGACTACCTGGCCCGGTCGCTGCGAGCGAACGACGCCTCCCACGCCCTCCACACCCTGCGGCGGATCCTGACGATCCTGAAGACCTGCGTCGCCCAGATCGACGTCCTGGAGACGATGACGCCGCAGGAGTTCCTGTCCTTCCGGGATAAGCTGGACGCCGCGTCCGGTTTTCAATCTTTCCAGTTTCGGGAGATCGAGTTCTTCCTGGGGTACAAGCGGAAGGGCGCCCTGGCCAACTACGAGGAAGGGAGCGCCCACTGGAGACAGCTGCTAAAACGCTACCAGGCGCCGACCCTGTGGGATGCCTTTCTTTATTATCTAAATATCAACGGGCACACCGTACCGGCGGAGCTGCTCGAACGGGATGTGACCGAGAAGGTCGAGGCGTCACCCGCCCTCCAGCGTGTCCTGCTCGAATTGTACCGGCAGGAGGCCGGCGACGTCCGGGTCTGCGAGCGGCTGGTTGACCTGGACGAGGGTTTCCAGGAATGGCGCTACCGGCACGTCAAGATGGTCGAACGGACGATCGGGGGGAGGACGGGGACGGGGGGGTCGTCGGGCGTGGGGTACCTGGCGGGGACGCTGTTCAAGCCGTTTTTTCCGGATCTGTGGGCGATCCGGTCGGAGTTATAATGCGAAAAACGGATGTATGGCCGGGGCAAAAACCCGGCCACACATCCGTTTTTCACCGAACTGTGCAAGGAGTGATGCGATGGTTTCGGCAATCGTTTTAATGAAAATCGCGCGGGACCGGATCAACGAGGTCGCGGAGAAGCTGGTCGGGATCGGGGGCGTTTCGGAGGTCTTCTCGGTCGCGGGGCGCTATGACCTGGTGGCGCTGGTGCGGGTGAAGACAAACGGCGAGCTGGCGGACGTGGTCACGAAGGAGATGCTGCAGATAGAGGCGATCGTCGATACGGAGACGCTGATCGCCTTTAAAGTCTACTCCAGGCATGACCTGGAAAGGATGTTCTCAGTCGGGATGGATTGAAAAAAAAGTGCGCCCCCCGTAAGAAAACGGGGGGCGCACTTTTTCATTCGACCGTTACGCTTTTTGCTAAATTGCGCGGCTGGTCCACATCCAGTCCCCGTTCAAAGGCAATGTGATACGCCAGCAGCTGCAGCGGGATCACATTGACGACCGGGCTGAGCATCCAGGGAGTCTCGGGGACCCACAGGACGTGATCGGCCAGTCCGGCGATCAGGTCGTCGCCCTCGGTGGCGACGACGACGACCGGGGCGCCGCGGGCGCGGGCCTGCTCGACCTGGCTGATCATCTTCTCGTACCAGGGATCACGGGTGGCGATCACGATCACGGGCATGTCGCGGTCAATCAGGGCGATCGGGCCGTGCTTCATCTCCCCGGCCGGGTAGCCCTCCGCGTGGATGTAGGAGATTTCTTTCAGCTTCAACGCGCCTTCGTAGGCCGTCGGCATGTTGACGCCGCGGCCGAGATAGAGACAGTGCTGCATGTCGACCAACGCATGGGCGACGGCCTTGATCGCGTCCTCGCGCTCGAGGACGTGTCCGACCAGCGCCGGGACCAGGCGCAGGTCGTTGACCAGCTTCCGGCGCTCCGCCTCCTTCAACAGCCCGCGCTTGTCCGCCAGCAGGACGGCCAGCATGTACTGGTCGACCAGCGGGGCGGTGTAAGCCTTCGTTGAGGCCACGCCGATCTCGGGTCCGGTTTGCATCGTGATCACGCCGTCGGAGAGGCGCATGGCCTGCGAGCCGATCGCGTTGACGATCGACCAGAGGGTCGCCCCCCGGCTCCGACCTTCCTCCATCGCCGCCAGGGTATCGGCTGTCTCGCCGGACTGGCTGATCGCCAGGACGACGTCGTCCGGACCGACGAGCGGGTCGGCGTAGCGGAACTCGCTGGCGATCGAGACCTCGACCGGGATCCGGGCGATCCGTTCGATCAGGACCTTGCCGACCATCCCGGCATAGGCAGCCGTGCCGCAGGCTGTGATGACGATTTTGTTGATCTTCCGGGCGAATTCTTCCGTCAGGTTAAGATCGGGCAGGTGGATGCGGCCCTCTTCGAAGTCCGCCCGGCCGCCGATCGTGTCGGTCAGTGCGCGGACCTGTTCGTGGATTTCCTTGTGCATGAAGTGGCGGTATTCGCCCTTCTCGGCCGCGACCGGATCCCAGGAGATGTTCTGAATTTCGAACGCTACGGGTTCGCCGTCGAGGGTCTGCAAAGTGGCCCCGTCCCGGGTCACGACGGCCATCTGGTGCGATTCCAGGAAAGCCATCTCGCGGGTGTGTTCGAGGATGGCGGGGATGTCCGAGGCGATGAACATCTCGCCTTCGCCGAACCCGATAGCGACCCCGCCGGAGTGCCCGATCCGGGCGGCGATGATCTTGTCGGGTTCGCGGGCGCTCATCGCCACGACGGCGTGGGCGCCCTTCAGGTGCTTGAGGGCCTTCCGGGCCGCTTCGGGGAGGTCGTTCTCGCTGGAGAGATAACGCTCGATCAGGTGGACGATCGTTTCGGTGTCGGTGTCCGAGCGGAACACGACGCCTTCTGCTTCGAGTTCGTCCTTGAGCTCGAGGAAATTCTCCACGATCCCGTTGTGGACGATGACGACTTCGCCCGTCATCCCCATGTGGGGATGGGCGTTCTCAGCGTTGGGGGCGCCGTGGGTCGCCCAGCGGGTGTGCCCGATCCCGACCGAGCCGCTCACCGGCGAGCCGTTCACAAGCGTTTCCAGGTTGTGAAGCTTCCCGGCGTCGCGCCGGATCTCGATCCCCCTCTCGTTCAGCACGGCCAGCCCCGCGGAATCGTACCCGCGGTACTCCAACCGTTTCAGGCCATTCATGATGATCGGCGTCGCGTCACGCGGGCCGATGTAGCCGACGATTCCACACATGGGTTCCTCCAAAACGTGCGAGGTGCAAGGTGCGAGGTGCGAAGTTCACCCCCGCACCTTGCACCTTGTACCTTGTACCTTGCACGTTCGTTGCCACAATCCCCCGCCGTTGCCCGCCCGATTGCTCGCGCGGTGTTGTGCGGGGGGTACGGTGTTTGGAGGAAAAACGACGGGGGTGGCCGACCCGGAGGGCTTCCGCTGATCTTTCGATTTTCCCGGGGAGATTCCGCTCCCCGGTTAGCCCCGCCTTGCGGCGGGGAACCCTCGACCTCGTCACCCGGGCGGTGGATCTGCCCGGGTCATGCGCTTGTTTTCCTCGTACGGCGGTTATCGTTGAATCACAGCCTCCTGGTCCGAATTAATGTTCGCAAAGTATAACATGGCGCGCGTGATTGGAGAATTCGAAGCCCGCGGGCTTCGAATTCTCCGGATTAATTTGCGGGGGGGTTAAGCACCCACCGGGTCGCCGCCGTGCATGCCGTCTTCGGCCGGGCGGTGTCCGCATACCTGGCCTGGGGGATATTTCTGGTGATTTTCCTGCCGATTTTGTTTTGACGTGCGACGTCATCCGCGGTCCGGTTTTCCCGGAAACGCTGATGAGGCCTCCCGGTGGTATAATTCCGCCGATTTTCGGGACCGGGAAGCATCTTCAGGAGTTAATTTGGCATTTAATCCCATCAATTGGCTGTTAGGGTTCTTTTCTCTGGACATCGGGATCGATCTGGGGACAGCCAACACCCTTGTATACGTGCGGGGGAAAGGCATCGTCATCAACGAGCCGTCCTGGGTTGTGATCAACAAGCGGACGCGGGCGCCTTTGGCGGTGGGAACACAGGCCAAAGAGATGGTCGGGCGCACCCCGATCGATATGCTGGCGATCCGCCCGCTTAAGGACGGTGTCATCTCGGAGTTCGAGATCACCGAGGCGATGCTGCAATATTTCATCGGGAAAACGCACGAACAGACCATCGTCCCGATCCCGCGGCCGCGGGTCGTGATCGGGGTGCCTTCCGGGGTTACCCAGGTCGAGAAGCGGGCCGTGCTGGATGCGGCCCTGTCGGCCGGGGCGCGCGACGTGGGCCTGATCTCCGAGCCGCGGGCGGCCGCGCTGGGCGCCGGACTGCCGATCAGCGATGTGCGCGGGACGATGGTCGTCGATATCGGCGGTGGTACTTCAGAAGTCGCGATCATGTCGATGGGCGGCGACGTGGTGGCCCGTTCGCTGCGGGTGGCGGGGGATGAACTCGACGAGGACATCATGCAATACGTCCGCAATAAATACAACCTGCTGATCGGGGACCGGATGGCGGAGCAGGTCAAGATCAAGATCGGCTCGGCCTACCCGCTCAAACAGGAGCAAACCATGCTGGTGCGGGGCCGCAATTTGATCACCGGACTACCGGAGGCGCTCGAGATCTCATCGGTCGAAGTGCGCGAGGCGATCTCGGGCTCCGTCCAGACCATCATCGATACGATCAAGGATTCGCTCGACGAGACCCCCCCGGCGATCATCGCCGACCTGATGGAGGTCGGGATCTGCATGGCGGGCGGGGGGGCGCTTCTGCAGGGGCTGGCGGAACGGCTGACCGATGAGCTGCGGGTCCGTGTCTGGGTGGCGGAGGACCCGCTCACCTGCGTCGCTCGCGGCGCCGGAATGGCCCTGGAACACGGTGCCAGCCTGGCGCACCTGCTCGAACCGATCGATGGGGTGAGTTGAGTAGATCTCTCAGAACGATCGTCATCTCGCTGATCGTTGTCGGTGTGCTGGCGTTGGCGCTGGGCGGCTACCTGGCGCCGCTCACGCGGGTCTTCGTCGAGCCGCTGGTCGAGGTACAGGCCTGGGTCTCCACCCGCTACGTAGCGATCCGGGATTTTTTCGTCGCCCCGCGCGATCTGGCCGCCCTGCGCCAGGAGAATGCAGACCTGGAAGGGGAAGTCGCCCGGCTGCAAGTCCAGGTGATCGAACTGCAGCAGCAGAACGCCGAGATCCAGATCCTGTCGGCGCTGGTCGATTTCGCCCGGCAGAACCCTGCCGGCGATTACGTGGCGGCCAGCGTGATCGGCCGGGACCCGAGCCCATTCCTGCATTACATCCTGATCAACCGCGGCTCGGACGACGGGATCCGGCGAGGGATGCCGGTGGTGACGTCCCAGGGCCTGGTAGGCCGCATCGCCGCCGTCACGGCCGGGGCGTCCCGCGTCCAGCTCCTGACCGACCCGGAGATGGTCGTCAACATCGTCCTGCAAACGGCGGATGAACCCGCCGTCCTGCGGGGCAGCCTTTCCGGGGAGATCTCGCTCGATATGATCTCCCCGGAAGTCAATATTGAGGCGGGCGACCTGATCCTGACTTCGGGTTTGGGGGGCAGCTATCCGGCCGACCTCCTGATCGGGCAGGTCTCCAGCGTTCGGACCCGCTCTTTCGACCTGTTCCAGACCGCCTCGGTGCAACCGGTGGTCGATTTCGACGAGCTGGATATCGTCCTGATCATCCGCAATTTCCGGCCCGTGGATATTTCGCCCCTGGTACCGTAAGAAAGATGAAAAACCAGGGGGATAGCGGGATGAAACCCCGCTATCCCCCTGGTTTTTCAAAATTTTATGGCCATCCTCGCCGCCATCCCCATCCTCGCCTTCGCCGTCATCCTGCAGTCGACCGTTTTCAGCCGCGTCACGCTGCTGAGCGGGCCGCTGGACCTGGTCGTCGTCGTCCTGATCTGCTGGACGCTGAACCAGCGGGCCCGGGATGAGTGGGCCTGGGCGCTGATCGGTGGGGCGATGGTCGGTTTCGTTTCGGAACTGCCGGCCCTGGTTCCGATCGCGGCCTACCTGTTGGTGAGCCGGTTGGGCGTCTATCTGAAGCGCCGGGTCTGGCAGATACCGATCGTGGCCCTGTTCGTCACGATCATCCTCGGGACCCTGATCGTGAACCTGATCAGCTACGGCTTCCTGAGCGCGCTGGGAACGCCGCTGCCGTTCTTTGACGCGATCAACCTGGTCGTGCTGCCGGGGATGCTCCTGAACCTGCTCGCCGCGCTTCCGGTCAACGGGTTGATGGGGGAGGTGGCGGGGTTTGTTTTTCCCGGAGAGACCGAGGCTTAGCAGCCGGTGAAAAAACGAAGCGCTGCGGGGGGTGTAAGCCCCCGCAGCGCTTCGTTTTTTCACCAAACTCTTATACGGTGACGGTATACTGAACCCCAATGCGCGGCACTCAGACTACCCAAAACACCCTCGAACCGGCCCGGATCAATGCATTCGTGGGGATACTTGGTTTTGTGTTCCTCGTTTTCGTCATCCAGCTGTTCCGGCTGCAGATCCTGAACGGGGTCGAGTTCATGGCCGAG
The DNA here is from genome assembly GCA_035512695.1 of Anaerolineales bacterium. Lineage (GTDB taxonomy): Bacteria > Chloroflexota > Anaerolineae > Anaerolineales > JABWBV01 > DATDOR01. The sequence continues at coordinate 9,719 of DATKDL010000057.1, forward strand.
GCGGAGGCGCAGCGGACGGAGACTCTCAACCTCCCCACCGCGCGCGGCAACATCTACGACCGGAACGGGATCATCCTGGCTCAAAATATCCCTTCATACGACATCGTCGTGGTGCCCGCAGAGCTGCCGGATGATGCGGGGGAGATCCAGGAGATCTTCCGGCAGCTGTCCGCCCTGACCGGTTTACCGCTCAACCTGGGCGAGATCTCCCCTACGACGCCGTTCAACCCATGCATCTCCGAGCACGGGATCAACCAGATCGTGCTCGAATACGGGGAGACGACCAATCCGTTCCGCTCGGTTCCGGTCCAATGTGACGTCAGCGTGGAGGTTGCCCTGGTCGTCCAGGAGCGCGCGATCGACTGGCCCGGGGTGCAGATCCAGGTCAACTCGGTGCGCGATTACCCGACCGGGCGGCTGACCGCGGCGATGGTCGGATTTCTGGGCCCGATCCCGGCGGCCTTTGAGGAATTTTACAGCGACCAGGGTTTCGTGGCGCAGCGTGACAAAGTCGGCTACGCAGGAGTGGAGCTGTTTTTCCAGGAATTTCTGCAGGGGGTGAATGGTCAGCGATTGGTCGAGGTGGATGTGGCCGGGCAGATCCTGCGCGATATTTCGGCGCCCGTCCCCCCTCTGCCGGGGCAGAACGTGCACCTGACGATCGATGTCCGCTTCCAGGAGGCCGCAACCGCCATCGTCGAGCAGGAACTGACCGGCTGGAATAATTTCCTCGGGCGCACGTTGTCCAACAACGCCGTCGTCATCGCCATGAACCCGCAGACCGGGGAAATCCTGGCGATGGTCACGATCCCGACCTACGAGAACAACCGCTTCGCCCGGATCATCCCGGGCTATTATTACGAGCAGTTGGCCGAGGATCCCCTCCGTCCGCTGTTCAACCACGCCATATCGGCCGAGCACCCGCCCGGTTCGGTGTTCAAACTGGCCACGGCGCTGGGGGCGCTGAACGAAGGCGTCGTCACCCCGGAGCAGATCATCGACACGCCCGGTGTGATCACGATCCTCGAGAAGACGACCCCGGCCGACCCGGGCCGGCCGCGCGAGTTCGTTGACTGGATCTACGATGACGGGGCGAACCCGGGCGGCTTCGAACAGCTGGATTTCATCGGCGGCATCTCGAACTCCAGCAACGTCTATTTCTACAAGCTGTCCGGCGGCTACCGTGAAGAGGTCCCGGACGGCGGCCTGGGGATCTGCCGGCTGAAGACCTATGCCGAGGCGCTCGGGTACGGCTTCGAGTCCGGGATCGGTCTTCCCGGGGAGCAGGACGGGCTGCTCCCGGACCCGCGCTGGAAGCGGATCAACCGCGGCGAAATCTGGACGATCGGGGACATGTACAACGCCGGTGTCGGGCAAGGCTACGTGCTGGCAACCCCGCTGCAGGTCCTGCTTTCCGGGGCGACGATCGCCAACGACGGTATCCTGATGCGGCCGACGATCGTGCGCGAGATCGTGGACGCCGAAGGCCGGTTGATCGCGCCGTTCGCCCCGGTCGAGATCCACGATCTCACCACCGATGCCGTCATCAAAGAATACATCCAGTACGTCGCCGGGTCAGGGCAGTGCCAGGAGACGGGGGTCACCAAGACCGTGCAGCCCTGGGTGATCGATACGATCCAGGCGGGAATGCGCAGGGCCGTCACGCACGGGACGCTGTTGGACCAGTTCGCCGGCTTCGATATCGCGGCAGCGGGCAAGACCGGTACAGCCGAATACTGCGACAACTTCGCCCAGGAGCAGAACCGCTGCATCCCCGGCAACTGGCCGACGCATGCCTGGACGATCGGCTATGCACCCTTCGACAACCCGGAGATCGTCGTGGTGGCGTTCGTCTACAATGGAGGGGAGGGGGCCAGCGTGGCGGGGCCGATCGTGCGGCGGGTGCTGGATGCGTATTTCCAGATCCGGTCGGTGGATGCCGTTCCCGGACCTTAGAGAAAAACGGGCGGCGTGGGTCTTCGCCCCACGCCGCCCGTTTTTCTCTAATCGTTAATGCTATAATCCCCCCCAATGACTTCCAAAGTCAATATCAAGGGGATCCGTGAGGGCCTGCTCGTTTCCGTTGAAGAAGGGGACTGGTACGAAGCCAAATCCGCCCTGCTTGCCAAGATGGCCGAACGGGCCAGCTTTATCCAGGGGGCGCGGGTCACCTTGGATGTGGGAGCGCACCAGCTGCACGCCGCCGAAATGGGCAAGCTGCGGGACATGCTGTCCGAAATAGGAATCGCTTTGTTCGCCGTTCTGAGCAAATCACCGGTCACCGAGGCCAGCGCCCAATCGCTCGGGCTCGGAACCCGCATCTTCAAACCGGCCGAACGAACCGTCCCGTCGATCCAAAAACCGGTCCAACCGGGCGAGGAAGGTCTGTTCGTCCAACGGACCCTGCGGTCGGGTGTGCGGATCGAGTACCCGGGGCATGTGACCTTGATGGGGGACGTGAACCCGGGTTCAGAGGTCGTTGCGGGCGGGAGCATCGTGATCTGGGGGCGTTTACGCGGGATCGTCCACGCCGGGGCGGAAGGGGACGCCACGGCGATCATCTGCGCCCTGGCCCTGACGCCGACCCAACTGCGGATCGCCGGTCAGATTGCCATCCCGCCGGAACAGACCGGCGAGATCCGCCCCGAAGTGGCTCGCCTGATCGACGGCAAGGTCGTAGCGGAGCCCTGGAACATAAAATAAAGAAAATGGATGGGGGTGGGGGTTTTCCGCTCATCCCCATCCATTTTCTTTAGCCTATTTCCTGTGCAGAAAGTTCAAAAATCATTAAAATGGAGGAATGGGGGGGGGTACCCCTCAACCTGAAAATTCAAGCGAGTTCACTATGGAATATCATCCGAACGGATCAAGACAGGATATCAAGATGACCGCAAAAGTGGTGACCATTACCTCGGGGAAGGGAGGCGTTGGGAAGACGACGGCCACTGCAAACCTGGCCTCCGCGCTGGCATCCTTCGGCCTGCGCGTGGTCTGCATCGACGCTGATATCGGGTTGCGAAACCTGGACCTGATCCTCGGACTTGAGAACCGGATCGTGTACGACCTGGTCGACGCTGTCGAGGGTCGAGCCCGGCTGCGCCAGGCGATGATCAAGGACAAGCGCTTCGACAACCTCTACCTGATCCCGGCCGCACAGACGCGCGACAAGAACTCGGTCTCCCCCAGCGACATGATCCGGCTGTGCAACGAACTGCGGGCGGATCACGATTTTATTCTGGTCGACTCCCCGGCCGGGATCGAGCGCGGGTTCAAAAACGCCGTCGCCCCGGCCGACCAGGTCCTGATCGTGACCAACCCGGAGGTCTCTGCCGTCCGCGATGCGGACCGGATCATCGGGATGATCGAGGCCGAGGAGAAGGGGCCGGCCCGATTGATCCTCAACCGGCTCAACATGAATATGGTCCGGCGCGGCGACATGATGTCCCCGGAGGACGTGGTCGAGCTGTTGGCGATCGAGCTGATCGGGATCGTCCCGGAGGACGAGGAGGTCGTGGTGGCCGGGAACCGGGGGGCGCCGGTGGCTTTGGACGGCCGCAACCGGGCCGGGCAGGCCTTCCGGGATATCGCCCGCCGGCTGCAGGGGGAGCAAGTTCCGTTCATGGACCTGGAGCGGAAGGACGGCTTTTTCGGCAGGCTGTCGAGCGTGTTCGGGCGGGGAGGTTAGGATGGCCGGGTTCATCGACCGTCTGCTCGGCAGGAAGACCAGCGCCAATTCGGCCAAAGAGCGCCTGCAGCTCGTGTTGATCCACGACCGCAGCAGGTTGTCTCCGGGGGTGCTCGAAAATCTGCGGGATGAGATCATCCAGGTGATCTCCCGCCACGTCGAGGTCGACCCGTCGGGGGTCCGGCTGCAGATGGAGGATGTCGGCCGCCGGCAGCGGCTGATCGCCGATATCCCACTGAGGCCGTCGCGCCGCAGATAAATTTCGGGGGAAATGATATAACCTGCCGGGAAAACCCGGGCTGGTTACCTCATTTCCCCAATTTTCCCCATGCAAAGAGAAACCTGGCGTCATTTCGACTTCTGGCTGCTCGGCGCTGTTGCCGTGCTGGTCATCTTCGGATTGGGGATGATCCGGTCCGCGATCGCCGGCAACGAGGAGCTGCTCGAGCTCTTCCCGCGGCACATCGTATTTGCCATCGTCGGGTTTTTCGTCGTCGTAGTCACGGCATCCCTTGATTACCACCTGTTCAACCCGATCGGGAAGGTCCTTTATTGGCTGGTGGCTGTGCTGCTCGGCCTGGTGGCGGTGGGCGGGCAGGTGGCCTTTGGGGCGCAGCGCGCCATCGACACCGGGTTATTCTTCATCCAACCGTCCGAGCTGGCCAAGATCGCATCGATCCTGGTGTTGGCCGACTTTTTCACCCGCAACGCACACAGGAAGCATGACCTGCGCTGGATCGCCCGCAGCCTGATCCCGACCCTGGCCATGGTGGTGGCGATTTTTCTCCAACCGGATCTCAGCACGTCGATCGTCCTGATGGTGATCTGGTTTGCACTGCTGTGGGCCAGCGGGCTGAAGACGAAGTACATCGTCATGTTCGCCCTGGCCGGGATCGCAGTGGCCGCGATCGGGTTCCCTTTTCTTCAGGAATACCAGCAGCAGCGGGTGTTCACATTCCTGTTCCCGGACCCGAACGAGACCTTTGGGAACAACTACAACGTCACGCAGGCGCTGATCACGGTCGGGTCGGGGGGCTGGTTCGGACAGGGCTACGGGCAGGGCAGCCAGGTGCAGCTGCGGTTTCTCAAGGTGCGGCACACCGATTTCATCTTTTCGGCGCTCGCGAACGAGTTCGGCTTCGTCGGGGCGCTGGTCGTGCTGGCGCTGCTGGGGTTTGTCATGTACCGCTGTCTGCGGGCGGCGCGGCTGGCCAAGGACACGTTCGGGGCCTTGATCTGCTATGGGGTCACGACTTACATCTTCTTTCACACCGCCGTCAATATCGGGATGAACCTGAACCTGATCCCGGTAACCGGTCTCCCGCTGCCGTTTGTCAGCATGGGAGGCTCGAGTTTGCTTTCCACGCTGTTGGGGATCGGGTTGGTGGAGAGCGTGGTGCTGCGGCATAAGGCGCTGGAATTTTGATCGGCGAAAAGGGCTGTGCCTGACGTGCATGTTCTTTTTCGCCTTTTTAATTTATAATGCCCCCTCTCGGGGCGTGGCGCAGCCCGGTAGCGCGCACCGTTCGGGTCGGTGAGGTCGGAGGTTCGAATCCTCTCGCCCCGACAGCAGACCTCATACTTCGTGGAATACGTGAAGTATGAGGTCTTTGGTTTTAAATCCCCATGAACTGGAGACCTCATTATTCGTTCGCAAAACGCAAATGAAAATGGAGGTCGCAAATGAAGCTGCAAGATGCTATTCAGGGGTATGTCCTGTCCATCACCGCCGATGGATACAGCCGGCACACTATCGAAATGTATACAAGGGATTTGGAACGGTTGTGCGAACACCTGGGCAATCCGGAGCTCGAGGCCATCTCGACACAGGATTTACAGGGTTGGCTAGCTTACATGCGGAATGAGTTCAAGCCAACCCGGCCGGATGGAGACACCCGGCCGCTTGCGCCTGGGACGCTGAATATCTGCTACCGGGCCATCCGGTCTTTCTACAATTGGGCTGAAAACTCGCTGGAGCTGAAGCGGCCGGACAAGACCATCAAGGCACCGAAGTTCGAGTATCCGGAAATCCGGCCTTTCTGCCAGGGCGATATCCAGCGGCTGGTCCAGGCTTGCTGCTACACGGCACCGGCTGATACGAATGGGCGGAAATCGTTCGTGATGAAACGGTCGACCGGGAAGAGGGACCTGGCTTTGCTGCTGGTGCTGCTGGACACCGGGATAAGAGCCGCGGAATGTGCCCGGCTCAACATCGGGGATATCTCTATTGAATCGGGGCAGGTCTTCATAGCGCCGCACGGCTCCGGCCGGAAGACCAAATCCCGGCACGTGTTCCTGGGGAGAAAAGCTCAGAAAGCCGTCTGGGATTACGTGACGAGCCGAGTCCCCTATCAATCCGATGAGCCGTTATTCGTTTCAAAGAATGAACGGCGGATGGACCGGAGCACAATCCGGCACGTCATAGTAAATCTCGGAAAACGAGCCAGTGTGGCTAGCTGCTTCCCGCACAGATTCCGGCACACATTTGCCATTGAATATCTGAAGAACACAGGTGACACCTTCAGCTTGCAACGATTGCTGGGTCACTCTTCACCAGACATGTCCCGCCATTACGCCACATTAGCATTGGGAGAAATCAAAGAAATCCATCGCCGGGCTTCTCCGGTTGACAGATGGCAGTTGTAGACGTAAAGGACTTTGCCTGCGAAATTTATACACTCCTTCACAGTTGTGATATGTAGGGGTGTATAAGTCTTTCCTGAGCTGGGGAATGCGAGCTGCTCTGAAGAAACACTACAGAAGGGCAGGAGCTTGAACCTGGGTTAAGACACGTATATTTAAGAATTTGGACTAAAGAACTCCTCAGCATACCCATTTTCTTGCCTATTTACTAAGACGAAATATAGGACTGATAAGCGAGCTGAGGGGCTAAGGAAATAATCACACAGTTTGCCTACTGACCCGTTTCACTCGGGTGAAAGGACATTTGATTTCTTAAGCCTATCCTAAAAATAACACCATCATGAATTTCCAAACCTAAGGCTCTCAGAAAGTCAGGGAAAATCTGATTGAGGACCTCTTCAGCTAAAGCTAGGGCTTCATTCGCTTTACTATCAGTCACAGTGTCGCCCTTATGCACTATGCTATTTCGGACTTGTTGAAACTCCTGCATTTCTTTCCAAATTGTTTTACTCGCACTTTTGCGTTTGATAGTATTTAGGTCCACACCAATATTTTCTCCTAACACCAAATTTAGAAATTCCTTGAAATTATCAAATCTTGTCCCATGCATTGCCATCGCAGCCACAAGCCCTGCGGTTGTTTGGCTATGTACTAAGCCGAAAACAATTGGTTGAATCAATGCAAATTTTAT
>DATKDL010000058.1:0-13202 GCA_035512695.1 Anaerolineales bacterium
AATCAAAAACGGCCGGGCCGGGCAGCGGGCACATTCCGCTGCCCGGCCCGGCCGTTTTTGATTGTTCGGTCACTCGCCGATCGCGTTCAGTATCGCCGTCTCCAGATCCGCTTCGCCCACAAATCCAACCCACTGGATGATAATATTCCCTTCCGGGTCGAGCAGCAGCAAATGCGGCTGGTAAACGTATCCCAGCGCTTCCTTGAAAACGTTGTTGCTCCCGTCATCAATATCGAGGTAGACAAAATTGAGCTGACCGCAGTACTTCGTCTCGAGCCCGTGCACGACGGGCGCCATCGCCTGGCAGCTCCCTCACCAGAAGGCGAAGAATTCGACCAGTTGGATCTCTCCGGATGCCATTGAAACGGTCGCCGGGTTGGTCGCATGCAGTTCCGGCGAGTATGGACAATCCTCCGAGGCAACCTCCGTGGTCTCGACCGGGATCTGCGTGTCGGTGGGCGGCGCGGCCGGTACGACAGTATCGGTCGGGTCCGGTTCCGTCGCACCATCGCTCTCCTGGTCTGCGGGCTCCGCATCCGGCAGCTCGGCCGTTGGTTCGGAGGCATCCGGCGCCGCCGGCGCGATCTCAGGCGCATTCGTCGGAAAGTCCGAAGCACAAGCGGCCAGGATAAAAACAAAAATTGGGACGATGAGCGTAAGGTTGTACCGCTTCATGTGCTCATGTTATCAATGAATCCTTACACCTGGATGAGAGCCGGGGATGCCGTACTCGCCCGATAAGCCATCTTTCTTCCCCGCCGCAGGTCTCACTTTGATCTTGTGTGCGGTCTGGATATTTTTATCTTCCGGGGCCGAGCGCGCGGCGGCCGGCGAACTGCCGCCGGCCCCGCAGGCCGGATTCCCGGCACCGGATTTCACCCTGCAAACGATCGAGGGAGAAACGATCACGCTCTCCGATCTTGCCGGGCGACCGGTGTTGGTCAACTTGTGGGCCAGCTGGTGCGCACCCTGCCGCGCAGAAATGCCCGCGCTGCAGCGCACTTACGAGCGCTTCAAAGACTCGGGTTTCGTCGTCCTGGCGGTCAACGTCACCGCACAGGACAGTCGGGAGGCCGTGGAGGCGTTCGTTTCCACACACGAACTCACATTTCCGATCCTGCTCGATCCTGAGGGAGTGGTCACCAGCCTGTACGAGAACCGCGCTTTGCCGAGTTCGTATTTCATCCGGCCGGATGGGGTGGTCTCGGAAGTCGTGATCGGTGGTCCGATGGCGGAAGTCCTGATCGTGACTCGGATTGAGACCCTCTTCACCATCGGTGCACCCTGATGTTCCCGATCCTTCAAATCGGCGGATTGGCAATCCAGGTGCCGGGGCTCCTGATCCTGCTCGGCATCTGGCTGGGTCTGCATACCGCCGAACGGGGTGCAGGAAGACACGGCGTCCCTGCCGAAACGCTTTACAACCTCGCTTTCAATGCAATTATTGCAGCGGTGGTCGGAGCCCGGTTGGCCTACGCCGGCCTGCACCTGGATGCCTTTATCCGGAGCCCGCTCGGCCTGTTCTCACTCCGCCCCGAACTGCTCGACCCGCTCGGGGGCTTGGCAGCCGGCGGCCTGGCGTTCTACATCGCCGTTCGGCGCCGGTCCCTGGATCCGGGCAGGGTCCTGGACGCGCTGACGCCGCTCGTCGCGATGCTGCTGATCGCCATCCCGGTCGCCCACCTTGCCGCAGGGACCGGTTATGGCGCGCCGACCGAGCTCCCCTGGGCGGTAGATGTTTGGGGCGCTTCAAGACACCCCATCCAGGTCTACGAAATCCTGGCGGCGACCGGGATTTTCGCCTGGTTCCAGTACGGACCGCGCATCCGGAACCAAACCCGGATATCGGGTGTCGGATTCTTGAACTTCCTGGTGATCAGCGCGGCTGCGCGTGTTTTTCTGGAGGCGTTTCGGGGAGACGGGCTGTTAATCGGCCCAGGGTTCAGGCTAGCCCAGGTGGCCGGCTGGGCAATCGCTGCGGCAGGTCTGGCGGGATTGTGGGCGCTGGGACGCCGGGCGCACGAAGCGGTCAGCGAGTAGTGATCAGGGCTTCATCGATCCGGTCCCCGTTTGCGACGATCCGGACCGGGAGACGCATCGCCTTGATGCTCTCATGCAGACCGCCCGTCCCTGGTGCGCCGCCGAAGCTGGCAGAATCGATCAGTACCACGATCGGCTTGAGCCCTCGGCGGACGGCATAATCCAGGGTCAGGGGAAGATGCGACCGCACGCTGGGCGTGATCACGACGAGGGTGCTCCCGCGGGTGATGTGGCGAGCCTGCGCTTCGATCAGCCCGGACATCGGTAGAGTCCCGTCTGCCCGCAGGAGGGATAGGGTCTCCAGGATCTTGCCGAGCTGCCGGCCGCCTCGGTCCGGTGGGAGCAGTTCGACAGAGCGGCTGCTGCTGACGATTCCGACTGCCCGGCGTTTCCCGAGATAGAACCTTGCCAGGGAGGCAGAAACGGTCGCGGCGTATTCTTCGGTGGTCGGCGGGAGTTTGATCTCTTCGAGGCTCTCCTGCAGAAAGACGTTCCTGGAAAGATCGGCGGGGGTATACGGCAGCGCGCTGTGGACAGCCCGTTCCCCGTCGACGAAAAGCCAGATATCCGCCTGCGGGTCCAGCTCGAATTCCTTCACCATCAGTTTGTCCTTGCGGACCGTCGTCTTCCAATGGATCCGGTTGAGAGAATCGCCGGGCATATATTCCCGCACCCCGGCCGCGTTGGGCGTGACGTAATGGGTCCGCCGCTGCAGCGCCTCACCGCCGGTCATCACGCCGGGCGGGTTCGGAAAAGATTGAACTTCCACCATCAGCGGGTAGACCAGCAGGGTCGATTCGACCGGGATCTGCCGTTCAACGGGAAAGAAACCAAACGGATCTCCGGAGGCGACCGTCGTCGGCCCCAGGTTGAATATCCCGCGCTGCATCAACCGCGAACGGGCCAGGTATGCGCGACGCTGCCGACTGCCGATCAGCGTGATCACGTGGGAACCGCGCGTCCCGGGTAGGGTGGCGTGGTCGCGGACCTCCAGCCAGAGCTTCGGCAGTCTACCCGGGTTGTGTACCTCGAACCGCTCTTCGAAGATCTGCCCGATATGGGCGCGCCGGATACGTGGGTGGCGGGTTACTTCAACTCCCCGCAGAGATAGCTTCGACCAGAGCCAGGTTCCGGCAATCAGGATCAACCACAGATAGGTCAGGCGCGAATAGATCTCGGAGCCGGTCGTCGCAAGGGCGACCAGGCTGACGCCGAACAGCAGCCAGATGACGAGCCGGGAGGTGTTGCCGCGCATGCGGGGTAGAACCGTTGCGCCGGATCAGGCCGGTGCGAGATCTCCGCCGGGGACCGGAACGCTGCCGAGGATCTCAGTCAGGATATCCGCCGCAGTGACGTCCCGCAGGCGGGCGGCCGGGCTGAGGATGACTCGATGTGAAAGCGCCGGCACCGTCAGCGCTTTGACGTCATCGGGCAAAACGTAATCGCGGTCATCCATGGCGGCGCGCGCCTGGCAAGCCCGGTAAAGGGCAAGACTGCCGCGCGGGCTGGCTCCAAGATAGACTTCCGGGTGAGCGCGGGTCTGGTTGACGATCGTTACGATGTAGTTTTTAACCGAGTCGGCCGTGTACACGGTTTTAACGGCTTCCTGAGCTTCGCTCAGGTCATCGGAGGAAGTCTGCTGCTCGAGATCTTCCAGTGGGTGGCGGAACTGCTGCCGTCCGAGCACTTCCATTTCGGCCCTCGGCTCCGGGTAACCCAACTGGACACGCAGCAGAAAGCGGTCCAGCTGGGCCTCAGGCAGGGGAAAAGTTCCTTCATATTCGATCGGGTTTTGGGTCGCCAGGACCATAAAAGGCGACGGCAGGCTGTGGGTCACGCCGTCTACGGTGACCTGCTTCTCCTGCATCGCTTCAAGCAGGGCGGCCTGGGTCTTTGGCGTTGCCCGGTTGATCTCATCGGCGAGCACGATCTGAGCCAGGATCGGCCCGGCGCGAAATTCAAACTTCTTGCTTTCCTGGTTGTAAATGGAAACCCCGGTCACGTCGCTCGGGAGCATATCGGGGGTGAATTGGATCCGGCTGAAACTGCAGCCCAGCGAGCGAGCGATACTGCGGGCCAGCATCGTCTTCCCAACCCCGGGCACGTCCTCGATCAGCAAGTGCCCCTGGCACAGCAGGCTGGCCACAGCCAGTTCGACCGAAGCCCGCTTCCCGACGATGACTTTTTCAATGTTGTCGATGACGTTTTCTGCAAATTCCCGGACATGGATCATAATTAACTCCCGATCGGCTGTGTTGCGGCCTGAATTGCCCGGCGAAAATGGGCAGTCTGGATAGAATACCACGTTTGGAATCAGGGGGTTGAATATTATCGTGGATTCTTATCACGGGTTAACCTCAGTGATGGGCGGCAAAAAATTTAGCGGGCGGAGCGGCGGACCATAAATCCCCAGTCTTCGGTTTATCCCGACGTTTACAAACGTATTTCAAGCCGCACGGTCACCCGATCGCCTTCGTCGATCTTCTCGGCTTTACGAATCCTGTCCTTGACCGGTACAAGATAGAGGCCGTCCTTCGGAAATAGGGACGTCTGCCATTCTGTTTCGCCGATCCGCACGGTGACCGGGATCACCCCCCAACCGTACGTGACAAGCGAGGAGATCTCTTTGATGTCGAGGCTCTGCTCCTCGGGCACGGGGACGAAGTAGAACGGCGCGGGGCCGCGCCAGATAAATATCGTATCGGTGAATTCGATGATCATGAGGAAAGTATATCGAAAATCGAAAATCGAAGATCAAAACTCTCTTCGTCGGCGTTCCCAATCCTCTACCCGGCCACGGCTCACGATCTTATCAGGATCGCATTCAGCACGATCCACAGAAGACCATAATTCAACGCCCGCCGGTCTTGACGGGCAGCCGCGTATAACAATACAGCCAGGACCAATCCACAAACGAAACGAAGCAGCCCGCCGGGCTCACGGACGGTCGAGAACGGCAGGAAAGGGACGATGAGGGCGTTCATAAACAGGACAGCGGCCGGCACATCGAACGTCCGCATCACGAGCTCCCGGCAGGTCCGGACCAACCCCCAGATCGAAGGGAAATAGACAAACGGGACGATGACGACGCCGAATACCAGCAATGGCAGCAAGCCAAACGCTCCAATCCGCAGCCAGCCCATGAACGGGATCCACTCGAAAGCGGTTGCCATGGCTCCGCCGGAGCCCAAACCGAGTGAGCCGAACTGCGTGAACAGCCAGGCCTGGAACAGGCTAAAAGGAATCAAAGCCGTCGCTGTCAGTCCGGCAAAATCGGGCAGATCCTTTCGCGCAAGATAGACGAGCAGCTGGGCACCGACAAACAGCAACGTGGTCTCTTTCGTGAACACTGCAGCAGCAAAGCAGATCCAACTCTGCCAGCGCCGCTCTTCCGGAGCCGCAAGAGCAAGGACGACGAACAAGTACGCCAACGGCTCCGGCAGCGCCAGCCGGACGGCCAGCAAGACTCCCGGGAAAAGACCGTAGATGAGCGCGTATCCACGGCTCAATCCCCACGCGGCGAGCAGGCGCGTGAGGACGGCGACCGCCAGGGCATGGGATGCAAAGCCGATTAAGACCAGCGCCCAGGGAATCGCACTTTCCAAACCCAGCGCGACCAGCCGCCCGAGTAGTGGAAGCAGGATGCGCTGGTAGCGGTAAGACGGGACGTCGAGGAGCGGGGCAACCGAGGTGGGATCGGTGTTCCTGGCGATGAAGAAGACGAACTGCCCGTCGTAACCCTGCTCATCGACGGCGTGCTCCTCCTGGTACTGCGAACCGATCCGGATGAACGCGTAGGGGTCGAACCCGGACCGGACCAGGATGCTCCCAAGATAGACGGCCATCACCAGCATGGTGATCGGAACAGGAGATAAACGGTCCAGGAGCGCGGATCTTCCGGTCACAGGTCTTTACCGGCCGAACGGCGCGATATGTAAATGACGCTCCCCAACCCGGCCAGGCTTAGCACCGCCCCGAGGTAGAACCATGTGGGCCGGTAGCGTACTTCTATCACATGGTCTCCCGCCGGAACCGGGATGGCCCTGAACGAGTGGTTCGCAGGAAGGACCTCGACCTGCTCTCCGTCCACAACGGCAGTCCAGCCCGGGTAAAACAAATCGCGTACGAGCAGCACACCCGCGGATGGCCCGCCGGCCTGAATGATCAGCCCGTTCATTTCGTCGGATAGAATCTCCGCATTTCCAACCGCCGCCGCGCCTTCCTCTCCGCCGCAGACCCAGGCCGCCTGGGTTTCGTGTCCTTCGAGAACGAGGAAGTTCTCGAATTCCAGGTTGCGTGAAAGGACCATCTGCAGGGCCTGGTCCTGGTTCTGCGAAGATCTGAAGCAAGGGAACCATTGGACGCGCGGCGCCGCGACCCGTGACTCGAACGCAACCATCCCACTGCCGGACCCGCGCCCGACCGCCGTCACGCCGCTTTCGGCCAACATCCATTCTTTGAGTTCCGGCCGCGCCGATTCAAGAATCGCCATCCACTGTCTGTAGCGCCCCACTTCGAGCGGATCGAACTGGTTGGCGGTGGCGATCCCGTCCAGAATGTTCAGGTTCGGGAGCATCGTAGCGCGCAGCCCCTCCAGATCGACGTCGAAGGTATCAAACCGGTAGTAATCATCGAAAGTCAGGCTGTAGATATCCGTTTCGGAAAGATAGATGCGTTCCCCTGAGGCGGTTTCTACGGGAGGCGGCAGCGCACTGTAAACCTGCAGGCCTGTTGCCGGGTTGAGCCCCCAACCGGCGATCGCCAGATCGAGTGCGGTGACGGCCAGGACGGTCGTCCGCCAGCGCGCTCCTTTGGTCCGGGCTGTGCCAAACAGGGATGCGGCGGTCGCGAACACGCCGGTGATCAGGACTGCACGACCGAATGTCGCCGTGATCACCGGCAGGAAAATGAGGGTCACCGCGCCGCTCAGGATCAGGGCGAACCCGGCGGCGGACCAGCGCCGGGCGCGCTGGCGGGCAAAGGAGGACTGCGCCGCGGCCCAATCCGCAGCGCCGATCCCGGCCAACAAGGCGAGACAGAGAACGGCCCAGAGCGTGAACCGCGCCGGGGCCTGGAAAACGTTGAAGCTCGGGACATACCGGAAAAGAAACGGGAATACCGGCGTATTGCTCCCGAGTGCGAACACGAATGAGACCAGCGTGATCGCTAACAAAAATCGGACCAGTGGCGCCCGCGCTCCGCTCCGGATATGGCGGCGAACGGCTTGAAACGCCAATGCAACCGGAATCAGACCGATGTAGACGGCATCCTCCCAGTAATTTCCGTAACCCCAGTAATCGCCGGTGGCCGGGCTGCCGAACAGCCCGGGTGCAAACAGGCCGAGTAGTCGCCAGGGCCAGAACGAGTAAGTCATTGCGAAGGTTTCGTCCACCCCGCCGGAACGCTGAGACTGGATCAGCAGCTCGATCGTCGGGAGCAACTGGGCGGCAGCGATCAGAGCGGCGGCGGCGAAAGCGCCTGCAAAATCGCGCAGGAGTGCGAGCCGGAGTTGCAGTTTTGACGGGCCCGCTTCGACCGGAGCGTCTTCACCTGGTGATTGCTCTCCAGTATTATGGCTATGCGCAACTATTTCGGGGCGCGAAAGCAAGAACCAGAACCAGATCACAGCCAGAAGCAGCGTGTACCACGCCGTCTGTGCATGCCCGGCCAATAACAACAGCGCCACGACCAGCGCCAGCCCGACCACCGCCCCCGCCCGGCCCCGGGCCGGCGCCAGGACCAACCGGTAAACCCAAAACAGGACCCACGGCAGCCACGCCGCCGCCGCATTGATGCTCAAAAAATGGGACCGGGCCACCAAATAACCCGAACAACCATACGCCAATCCGACCAGCCCCTGCGATATCGCCGGAAGCCCCAACTCCCGGGCCAACCGCGCCGCCCCCCAACCCGCCAGGACCAGGTGCAGGACGACGAGCCAGCCCTGCCCGTAAGCCATCGCCTGCTCCCCTCCGAATAACCCGAACACGAACAGCAGCCAGGTCGGCGGGTACAGCAGCGCAGACTGGTAGTTGGCCAATAGCGGGGATCCCATTCCCGAGAGTGGGTTCCACAACGGCAGCTCGCCAGCAAGCAGTGTGCGCCAGGCCAGGACCCGCCAGGGATGAAATTGGAGCGAAACCGTGCCAAAGTAGATCGCCCGCCCCGGCAGCAGCGCCGGGCCGATCAGGACCAGCGGGACGATCCAAAGCCAAACCGGGATCCCCCGCAGCGCCGCACCGAGCCGCAAGGCGCTATTTGAAAACGGCGATCTCTTCAAGGGTCTTCTTAGTGATCCTGGGAACTTTGCCACCTTCCGCCGGATGCCCGACCACCAGGAGTAAAAACGGCCGCTCGTGGCTGGGCCGGTCGAGGATCTCATTCAAAAAGGACATCGGGCTGGGCGTGTGCGTCAGGGTGGCCAACCCGGCGTGATGCAGGGCTGCGATCAAAAAGCCGGTCGCGATCCCGACCGATTCGATCGCGTAATAGTTCTTGATTTTTCGGCCTTGCTCGTCCAGGTCGTAATGCTTATGGAAAATAGCGATCAGAAATGGGGCCTTCTCAAGAAAGCCCTTCTCTGCATCTGTCCCAAGTTTTTCGAGGGCGGCCAGCCATTCCGGAGTAGCCCGGCTAAGATAGAATTCGCGCTCCTCCGCCTCGGCCGCGATCCGGATGCGTCGTTTGATCCCCGCATCGCTCACCACGACGAACTGCCAGGGCTGCAGGTTAGCGCCGCTGGGGGCTGTCCCGGCGGCCCGCAGACAGATCTCGACGGTCTCCCGGTCGACCGGACGGTTCGAGAAATCCCGCACCGTTCGACGGGTCCGGATCCCGTCGAGGAATTCAGCGGCCCGCGAGCGCAGTTCGCCATCCGGCCGGTCCGGGTAACCTGTCAGCGGTTCAAATTCGGCCATCGCACCCCAGGGGCTACCACTCGGCTTCAGGGTCGAGCCGGGCTACCTGCTGAAGTACCGCCAGGATATCGACGATATAGCCGGATTGCAGGCTCCGGTCGAGTGTCAGCAGAGGCAGATCCGGGACGACCAACCCGGCTTCCGTGAGACCGGTCCGGACCCTGTCTTCCCAATCCTCCCGGATCTGCTGATCGTTCGGGGCGCCATACGTTTCCCATGCGATCTCGGTCCCGCCGGTGAGCTCCCCGGTGTATGGCCAGATCAGGTCCAGAGCCGCCTGCATCCGAGCGTTGGATTCATCGGTCCCCAGGCCCAGCCGTTTCACCCAAGCCGAGGTGTGGCGTAGATGATAAACCTCCTCCACCCGGATCCTGGCGGCGGTCTCCGCCAGCGGTTTGAACGAACACCCGGCGAAGGCCTCCAGCCGGACGGCCTCGAGGGCGTCCCACAGGTATTGCCGCAGCATGGAGAAAGCCCAATCGGATTTCGGAAGGGCACAGAACTGGGCGGCCCGGTATTCGTATGGTTCGCGGAAATAAACGAGCCGGTCGGGCGTCGTTTCGAGATCCTGGCCGGTCAGACCGGCGTGGAGCCGGTACCAGAGCATGGCGTGACCGAGTTCATCCAAGGACAGGTTGGCGAAAGCGATATCTTCCTCGAGGATCGGGGCATGACCGCACCACTCCGAGTTGCGGTGGGCCAGGATCAGCTCGTCGTCGGCCAGTTCGAGGACCCGGTTTGCGAGGGCGTCGTGATCGCGATCGATCATGGGTTTATTGCCAGGTAAGCCATTTTTCCGGCTCTAGCTCGATCAACAAGCCGTAATCGAGGTCGGCGGCCAGCTCCCAATCGTATTTGTCCTTGAAGGCGGCCAGCGCAGTCTCCGGCCACGGCTGTTCAATCGTCCGCCCTCGGCCTTCGAAGATTACCGGGCTGTTCCCGTCCTCCAGCGCGCAGGCAACCCGGTCGTTGGCCTGGAGGTTGCCGGCTTTAACGCTGCCGGTTGAGATGCAGATCAGGAGGTGCTCGCCTTCGATCACGAACCAGACCGGCGTCAGATGCGGTCGTCCATCGGGGCGGACGGTGGCGATCCAGAGGTTGCGGGCCTGTTTCAGTCGCGCCTGAATGTTCTCGGTCACTGCGACATTATAGACCAAACCGTTTTTCATGTAGAATATCCCCATCCCATCGCGCAAAGGACCTCACCTTGGACTTCAACCGCTACTTCACAAACGACGAACTCGAAAGCCTCCTCACCGAATGGTCCCAGACCTATCACAGCATCCTCGCCATCAGCGAACTCGGCCGCAGCCAGGAAGATCGGTCGATCCACCTCCTCACCATCACATCGAAGGCAGCCGGCACCGACCTGGATAAGCCCGCCATCTGGCTCGACGCAAACATCCACGCCACCGAGATCGCCGGCACCACGACCGCCCTGCGGGTCGCCTGGGAGCTGCTCTCCAAATACGGCGAAGATGGCCGCATCACCCGCCTGGTCGACACGACCACCTTTTACATCGTCCCGCGCGACAACCCCGACGGCGCTGCTCTCGCCACGGCCGAGCCGCCCAGATACATCCGCTCCGGCACCCGCCCGTATCCGTTCGAAGACAAAATGGAGGGCATCCATTCCCAGGATATCGACGGGGACAACCGCATCGTCCAGATGCGGATCAAGGACCCAAACGGCGACTGGAAGATCAGCTCCCTGAACCCGGCCATCATGGAAAAGCGCGGCCCGGATGAGAACGACGGCGAGTATTACCGCATCCTGCCCGAAGGCCTGATCGAGGAGTACGACGGCTATCTGATCAAGATCGCCCGTTCGCCCGAAGGGCTCGACTTCAATCGCAACTTCCCGTTCGAATGGAAACCGGAGGCTGACCAGCACGGCGCCGGCCCTTACCCGACTTCTGAACCCGAGATCCGGGCCATGGTCGATTTTATTTCCAAACACAACAACATCAGCGCCGCGATCTCGTACCACACTTACAGCGGCGTCATTTTGCGCCCCTACGGCACGAGGAGCGACGACGAGATCGATACCGCCGATCTCTGGACGTACAAACAAATCGCCGAACAAGCCGAGAAGCTGACCGGTTATAAAACTGTGTCCGTCTTCCACGACTTCAAATATCATCCGAAAGAGGTCATCGTCGGTGTCTTTGATGATTGGATTTACGACCAGTTCGGCGCCTACGCCTACACAATTGAGCTCTGGGATATCATCGGTAGGGCCGGGATTGAGGATCGTAAATATATCGAATGGATGCGCTTCCACCCGCACGAGGACGACGTAAAGATCTATGAGTGGGCGAAGGAGAACGGGCCAGAAGATGGTTACGTCGATTGGCATCCATTCGACCATCCCCAGTTGGGGCCGGTCGAAATCGGCGGCTGGAACGCCATGTATACCTGGCGCAACCCGCCGCATGCCTGGATGGGCGAAGAAGCTGAGCGCAACGTCCCGTTTGTTCTCTCGCTGGCCGAGATGCTGCCGCGTCTTGAAATCAACACCTTTGAAGTCTCCGAACTTGAAGGGGGCGTCTTCTACGTCAATCTTGTGATTGAGAACGCCGGGTTCTTCCCGACGTATACCAGCAACCAGGGTAAAAAGAAGAAAGCCAGCCGCCCGCTTCGGGTTGAGCTTTCCCTACCGGAAGGCGCTGAACTCCTGCTCGGGAAGAAAAAGACCGAAATCGGCGACCTGGAAGGTCGCAGCAATAAAGTCGCCGCCTTCGGTTTCGGCGCCAGCAGCACGGACAACCGCGCCCGTCTCGAATGGGTCGTCCGGGCCTCACCCGGCGCCTCCGCCACGCTCAAAATCCTCAGCGATCGGGCGGGCAATCTCAACAAGGAATTTGCCTTCCCTGCAGAATCAGAGGAGGGCTGAATCATTGGAGCGGAGCTGCGGGGTTACATCTCGCTGCTGTACTTCAATGATTCGGCCTTTCGTCCAGCGTTAAATGAAAGATCACGAAATCATCCGCGAAAAAATTAGCCAGGCCATCGGGATTCTCGGTGAGACAGCAATCGACCTCTGGCTCACCTTCGTGCGTGAGACGCGCGAGGGGGGCGATCCGGTCGTGCCGCTGATCTACGGGACGGACCTGACCTGGCAGAGCGCCCTGATCCTGACCCGCTCCGGCGACCGAATCGCCATCGTCGGCCGGCACGAGGCCGATGCCGCGCGGTCCCTGGGCGCGTACCAGGTCATCCCCTACGATGAGGGGATCAGCCCGGATTTGGTCCGGACCTTGACGCGGCTGGACCCGGCCTCGATTGCAATCAACGAATCCCGCGACGACGTTCTCGCCGACGGTCTGACGCTCGGAATGTATCGCCTGCTGACCGAATATCTCTCCGGGACACCTTACGCCGACCGGTTCGTCTCCGCCGAAGCGATCATCTCCCGGCTCCGGGCGAGGAAGACGCCCGCGGAGGTCACCCGCATCCGGCAGGCACTGGCCGATACGATGCAGATCTATGGCAGCACATTCGATTACCTGGAAGCCGGCCAACCGGAAAAACAGATCGCCGCTTTTATGCACGCCCAGGTCAACCGGCTCGGTCTCAGGACCGCCTGGGAGCCGGAGGCCTGTCCGGCGGTGAACACGGGGCCGGACTCTCCGGTCGGCCATGCTGCCCCAGGGAACCTGAAGGTGGCGCCCGGACACCTGGTCCACTTCGATTTTGGAGTCTCACGGGACGGCTTCGCTTCGGACATCCAGCGAACGGTTTACGTGCTTCGCAACGGAGAGACCGAACCTCCCCCCGAGGTAAAGCACGGCTTCGAAACCATCGTCCAGGCCATTCGCGCCGCGGCAGCGACATTGAAACCCGGCGCCCTTGGGCGCGAAGTCGACGACGCGGCGCGGTCCGTCGTCGTTGAGGCCGGATATCCGGAATACAAATATGCCACCGGGCACCAGCTTGGCCGGGCCGTCCACGACGGCGGGGCGCTGCTCGGACCGCTCTGGGAACGCTACGGTGATTTACCGAACGGCCGCGTCGAGGCCGGGCACGTTTACACCATCGAACCCGGGTTAGCCGTTCCGGGGCATGGCTATATCGGAATCGAAGAGGATGTGCTGGTCACCGAAAACGGCGTGAAATTCCTGACCCCGCCGCAAACCGAACTCATCCTGGTCCACCCATCATGATTTACGAGCTCCGGCCAAAAATCCGCACCGTCCGCCTCGTCCCGTACGTCCACGAAGGGCGTGCCTCTTTCCTGGTCAG
>DATKDL010000059.1:0-25503 GCA_035512695.1 Anaerolineales bacterium
ATCTCGTGACGGCACGATGAGGCGCGGCGAGGGCGGGGATGCGGTCCCTTTATTCGGCGGCTCCCAATTCGGGGAAACCCTCGGCAACTTCACTCACGGATTCCTCATTGGGGAGCATGCGCCGGAAATATACCCACTCCAGGATTGGGGAGGTCATAAATGTGGTGACCAATGCCATCAATACCATCATTGCAAAGAGCGAAGGGGAAATGACGCCGATGTCTAACCCGATGTTCAACAAGACCAGCTCCATCAACCCGCGCGTATTCATCAATATCCCCAACGCACCGGCTTCCCGCCAGGACATTCCCGTGAAACGGGCAGAGAGAGTCGCACCGCCGAATTTCCCGGCAATCGCGACCAGGATGATCAACCCGCAATAAAACCACATTTCCGCCCCGTTGACCAACCCAATACTGGTCCGCAGCCCGGTAAACGCAAAAAAGATCGGCAAGAGCAGGACGACGGCGGCGTCGTTCAGCTTTTCGGCGAGCGCATGGACGAACCTGTACTTTTTGGGCATGATGGCCCCGGCCAGGAATGCGCCAAACAAAGCATGAATCCCCAACCATTCCGTCGTCAATGCAGAAACCAGCACAAGAAACAGGATCAAAGCCAGCATATTCTGGTTGATCCGCCCCCGTTTTTCAAACAAAACCTCCAGTTTTTGGAACCCCGGCCGGATTAACAAAAACATCACCAGCACGTAGAGCACCGTACCGGTCAGGGTCAGCCAGAGCGGGATCGTCGCCCCGGTGGCCCTGACGACCAGGACGACCCCGGCCAGGATAATCCACCCGGTTACATCATTTACAGCGGCGGATGCAATGGCGACCGTGCCGAGCGGCGTCCGGAGTAAATTGCGCTCGGTCAGGATGCGCGCCAATACCGGAAATGCCGTGATGCTCATTGCCGTTCCCAGAAACAATGCGAACCCTGTGAATGACACGCTATCGTCCGATAGCCGTGGGTAAAGAAAATATGCCAACAATATTCCTAATGAAAATGGGACGATGATACTGACATTACTGGTGACAAAAGCAGTGCGGCCGCGCCCTCGTAAAATTTTCGGGTCAAGCTCCAGCCCCACCAAAAACATGAACAGCAGCAAACCGATCTGGCTCAACGAGTTGAGATACCCCAGGCTCTCGGACGGAAAGACCGTGTTGAAAATCCCCGGTGCTGCCCAGCCTAACAGCGATGGCCCCAGCAGGATGCCTGCCACCATTTCACCCATCACCTGGGGTTGGTGGATCTTACGAAAGAGAAAACCAACCGCGCGCGAAGCGACGAGAATCACACCGATTTGAACCAAAAGGGTTGGAAGATGCGGCATCTATGTCCTCCGACGATTTGCCGACGAATTGTAAACCTGGAACGAAAAGCGAAAGGGCGAACGAGAAAATAGGCGAATGGGCGAATGGGCGAATCCCGCTTATTCGCCCATTCGCCTATTCGCTTTTTCGCCTACTGCTCCAGGTTGTAATAGTTGAACACCGCCTGCGAAATCTCCGTCACCAGTCCGTTGACCGGGTCCCAGATCAGCTGGACCGGGTGGTGCAGGAAAATGACCAGGACGTAGTTCCCGCCGGGGGTGTAGACGATCCCGGCATCGCCGATGCTGTTGATGCTCCCGGCCGAGTTCGTCACCCAGCCGTGTTTGTGGGCTACCTGGGTGCCGTCCGGGGCGCCGGATTCGATCAGGACGCCTGTCCGATTCTGCGACAGAAAGGACAGCATGGTCTGGCATTCGGATTGGGTGATCCGGCCTTCATAGATGGCGATCAGCGCTCCACCCCCGGTGGTCGCACACTGGTAGATGTCCGCCAGCAGCATCCCCATGTCGGAGGTCGTGGTCTGGTTGTAGACGTCCGGGCCGGTGTTGACGTCCAGCCGCTGGTTAGCCGGGGTCTCGAAGGCCCGCAGCAGCGGGGCGCCGATGAAGAAATGGCCGGCCAGGAAGGTGTTCTCCAGCCCCAGGGTGTGCATGTCCGCGGTTACGGTCAGCGGGCCCAGGTTCTGGTCGATGATGCGCTGCATGACCCAATCCGCCGGTTCGTTTCCGGAGAGCTCGATCATGTCCTCCAGTAGCTTGACCGTCTCCGAATCGATCTCCTCGCCCACTTTCTCGAAGATCGAAACCATGATCGGGATCTTGATGATGCTCGAGGCGGTAAAGGCCACGTCCGGCTCGGTCCCCAGGAAGCTGCCCCGTTCGTAGACGAAGTGGATCTCATCCGCCGTCTGAAGATCGAGCAGGTAGATCCCGATCAGCCCCTGGAAACCCGCCCGGTCGACCGCCTGGGTGATGAAGAAGCGCAGGTTTTCGAACCCCAGCCGGGGCGGCAGCGAACGGCCCAGCGGCAGGACGACGGACCGGTCGGTCGTCGAGAGCAGGGCGTTCTCGATCAAGACGATCGCCTCATCGGTGTTGACCGTCGTGCCCGGGATGCCTGGGATGAAGTTGACCGTTCCGACCGCCGGCTGCGCCGCGGTGGCCGGTTTGTCATAGCGGGAGGCAATGTCAGTCTCGATAAACGCCCGCAGCCGAGCCTCCGAAAAAGACGCCGTCAGCGGGATCTCACCGCCCTGGTCGAACCGGCCCCAGAGATAATCCCAGAAACCGACCCAGAACGGCGTCTCGATCCGCTCCAGGTCGGCCGCGGCCAGCATGGTCTCGATCTGGAGCTCGAAACCGACCACGGACGGTTCCAGGTGGATCGACGCATCGCCGTAGATCAACTCGACCGGGGTCGAATAGACCGCCAGCAGCCGGTTGGCTGCCTCCTGCCGGTCCAACCCCCCGACCGGCACACCGGCGATCGACAGTCCGCCCGGAAACCGCGTCCGCACCCGGCTGAAGCTGACCAGCTGCAGGACGGCCAGGATCAGCGCCCCGATCAGAAATCCCAGCGACACCCAGATGAGGAATGCGCTCCCCCTGCGCACCGGCTGTGTGCGATAGTTCATGGGTGCATTTTAACGACAATCGGTTAAAAAAGGATAAGTTCGGAGTACAGGTGCAAGATACCCTGTACTAGGTTGATTCTCCCTGCTAAAATACTTATTCGGGTTGCATTGGAAAAGGATCCGTCCGAAAATTCAGAGGTCGGGCGAATGGGTGGGCGGCTGCAGCGGGGCCGCAGCCGCCCACCCATTCGCCACCTCAATCTTCGGATAGGTTTTAATCTTGAAGGAGTACTGTACATGAAAGTAGTCATCGTCGGGACCGGCTATGTCGGGCTGACAACGGGGGTTGCGCTCGGGTACCTGGGTCATGAAGTCACCTGCCTGGACCTAGTGACCGAGAAGATCGAAAAGCTGAAGGCGGGCGTGCCGCCGATTTACGAACCCGGGCTGGACGCCTTGCTCGAGCTGGCCGCCCCCAACCTTTTTTTCACGGATTCATACGATGACGCCGGGATCGACGAGGCCGACGTCATCTTTATCAGCGTCAACACCCCGCCGGCGGATGACGGCAGCCCAAACCTGACCTACGTCCGGATGGCGGCGGAGTCCATCGGCCGGCAGCTGGGGGACGGGTTCACCGTCATCGTCAACAAATCGACCGTCCCGATCGGCAGCGGAAATTGGGTCGGAGCGCTTGTGCGGGATGCCTTCGCCGGGGCAAACGGGCGCAATCCGTCCGACTGCTTCGCCGTCGCCTCCAACCCCGAGTTCCTGCGCGAGGGCGTCGCCCTGCACGATACGTTCTATCCGGAGCGGATCGTGATCGGCTCGGCCGATCCGCGCGCCCTGGATGTGCTCACCAATCTTTACCGCCCGGTCCTGAACCAGGATTTCACCGCACCGGAATTCCTGTCCCGGCCGGAGGGCCTCAGCGCGGTCCCGATGGTCACGACGGACCTGGCCTCCGCCGAACTGATCAAGTACGCCGCCAACGCTTTCCTGGCGCTCAAGATCAGCTATATCAAC
Organism: Anaerolineales bacterium; assembly: GCA_035512695.1. Classification (GTDB taxonomy): domain Bacteria; phylum Chloroflexota; class Anaerolineae; order Anaerolineales; family JABWBV01; genus DATDOR01. Next base: position 3,937 of record DATKDL010000059.1, read on the forward strand.
GAGATCGCCATGCTGGCCGAGAAGGTCGGCGCCGATATCCTGCAGATCGCCAAAGGCATCGGGCTGGACACGCGCATCGGCTCGCGCTTCCTGGAGGCCGGGATCGGTTGGGGTGGGAGCTGCTTCGGCAAGGACACATCCGCCCTGGTCACGACCGCCGGTGATTACCGGCTCGAGATGCCGATCGTCCACGCCGCCCGCGAAGTCAACTACCGCCAGCGCGAATGGATCGTCGAAAAGCTCCTCAACGAGCTCAAGATCCTGAAAGGCCGGACGGTCACCCTGCTCGGGCTGGCATTCAAACCGAATACCGACGATCTGCGCGATTCTCCGGCGCTCGATATCGCCGCGCGCCTGATCCAGCGCGGCGCCAAAGTCAAGGCCCACGACCCGATCGCCCTCGAGAACGCCCGGCGCGACTATGCCGGCAGCGGGATCCAATTCTACGACGACCCGGTCGAGGCCGCGGTCGATTCGGATGCCATCGTCCTGGTCACGCAATGGTCGGATTATCGCAAGCTCAACTGGGGAGAGATCCGCGAACGGGTCCGGCTGCCGTTGATCCTGGACGGCCGCAACTTCCTCCCCGAGGAGCAGCTCGAAGCGATGGGCTTCACTTTTATCGGCGTCGGGCGCGGCACCACGAAAAACAACCTGCAGCAGGCCGTATTGGCCGGCTCATAAAATTCCATGGACCAACCGGAAGCATTCTACGATGTCGTCATCATCGGCGGCGGCCCTGCGGGCGCGGCCGCAGGGGGCTACCTGGCTCGAGCCGGGATCCGCTGCGTCGTATTCGAGCGCGAACACTTTCCCCGGCCGCACGTCGGGGAATCGCTGGTGCCCTCCTCCACCCGCGTCCTGTCCGAGCTGGGGTTTCTGCCAAAAATGGAGACCCACGGCTTCCCCCATAAATTCGGCGCAGTCTGGACGGTGCCGAACAGCCACCTGACCGCCTCGCACGCCTGGGAAGGTCTTGAACCGTCCGACAACGCCAATATCGCTTTCGCCGAACGGGAACAGCCCGACGTATACCAGCCCTACACCTACCACGTCGACCGCGGCCTGTTCGACCACCTGTTCCTGGAACATACCCGGGAGCTTGGCGCGGCCGTCTTCTACGGCGCTGCGGTGAACGGGGTCGATTTCCTGGAGCCGGGGAAGACCCGGGTGAGGGTTTCGATCGATGGGGAATCGCAGGACGTCTTCACAAAGATCGTCGTCGACGCCAGCGGACGGCGGACCTTCCTGGGGAACCGGCTGAACCTGAAAGTCAAAGACCCGGTTTTCGACCAGTACGCCATCCACACCTGGTTCGAAGATTTCGACCGGGGCAGCGTCGACCACGCCGAATATATCTTCGTCCACTTCCTGCCGATCACGAACACGTGGATCTGGCAGATCCCGATCACCGACCGGATCACGAGCATCGGCCTGGTGACCCAGAAAAAGAACTTCACCGGCTCCCGCAAGGACCGGATGGAATTCTTCTGGGACAGCCTGCGCTCGCGCCCCGAGCTTTACGAACGGGTCCGGGCGGCCAAACAGCTTCGTGATTTCACAGAGGAGGGCGACTACAGTTACGCGATGTCCCGGATCACGGGCGACGGCTACGTCCTGATCGGCGACGCCGCCCGCTTTGTCGACCCGATCTTCTCCACCGGCGTGAGCATCGCCATGAACTGCGCCCGCTTCGTCAGCCGGGATATCATCGCCGCCATCCAGGCGGACGATTTCCGCGCCGAGCGCTTCGACCGGTATAAAGAGACGCTCCGGCGCGGCGTGCGCAACTGGTACGAGTTCATTTCACTGTACTACCGGCTGAACATCCTTTTCACCGCTTTTATCAACCACCCCGATTACCGGACCGATGTGCTCAAGCTGCTGCAGGGCGATGTATACGACGAGGACGAACCGCCGGTGCTGACAAAGATGCGCCAGCTGGTGACGACCGTCGAAAACAACCCGAACCACCTCTGGCACGCCTCCCTGGGTGAGCTCAACGCAGAGGCCCTGAAAAGCGCATTCTGATCGCGCGACTGCGCAGCGCTAACCCGCCCGGACCGGTCCCCGGTCCGGGCGTTTGTTGTTCAGGAGGCGTTTGCCTTCCGCCTGCACTCGCTCCCAGGCGGCCTCGACCTGCTCGACCGCTTCGGCTCGCTCGGGCAGTTCCCCATAGCGCACCTGCTGGTATGCGTCGGTGATCAGCGAAAGATCGTCCGCACCTCCGGTGAACAGCTCCGCCATCATCGGGACGAACTCGTGCGGGGTGCTGGCTGCCGGCCGCGGCGCATCCAGGTCTTCGCACAGGTTCATCAATCGGGCGTAGATGCGCCGAATCCGGGCCGCAGCCAGCAGGCGTCGCCGGCGGTCGGCGTCGAACAGCCCGGCCATCGAACGGCCGGCCTCCTCCAACCGCTTGCGGAGCGAATCCCGCAGCGATTTCCACAACCCATCGGACCGGATCTGTTCGAGCTGTTCGAACAGCTGCCGGCGGCGGCGCTCATCGCGGATATAGATCGCCAGTAAAACGGCCAGCGCCAACCCGAGCACGACCACCCACAAGATCACCACCTTGGTGACCAGCCCGAAGCGGGCCAGGAAAGTCCCCAGGGGGCCCAGAAACGGTTCGAGAAGCTCGAACAGCCCGGTGGCCATCCCCTGGAGGCCGTTGAACAGATCGGTGAGCGACTCGCTCAGCGGATTCTCGGTCGAGAGGGTATCGACCACCAGGTAAAGGGCCCACCAGAGCAGGGCGAACAGCGGGGTCAGCAGCAGGAAGGCAGCCCCCATGATCACGCCCAGTCCGAGGCGCGGCACCAGGGCGATCAGACCTTCTCCGCCGCTGATCTCCGCCCCCAGCCAGGCGGCAACGCCGACTGCCCCGGCCGCTGAGATCGTCAGCCCGGCTACCCAGCGGCGGTCGAAAGGGTTGTCCCGGCCCCCGCGCAGGGTACCGATCACGGACACCCGGGCCGCGCCCATCGCCATCAGGCCGGCAAACAAGAACAGGACCGGCATGTTCCCGGGTGTCTCGCCGGTCACAAAAGTGTTGAAGAAAACGTACAGGAAAAACATCCCAAAACCGGTCCCGAAGGCGCGCTGGATCAGGCGCGGCCCGATCTTCTCGGTCGCCAGCCGGGTCCCGCTCCGCCAGACGAGCAGCACGCCGACCGTGACGATGAATTCGTCCGGGATCAGGTCGAAGGCGTCGGCGAAGGAACGCAGCTGCCGTTGCATCAGGTCGGAAAAGGTCAGTTCTTCGCCTGCGAACAGGAGGGTCTTCAAACCGATCAGGATCCCTGCGGCCAGCAGGACGAGGATGATCCCCCGGCGCAGCTCGATCCGCAGCCGGGCCGCATTCATCAGCCGGACGACCACGTACGATCCAAGCATCATCACCCCAAACACGAGAAAGGCATACCCGGTGCTGACCGCAAACGTCGCCTGGGTCAGCGAGCGAAACCAGGGCACCCCCCAGCTCAGGGACATCAGCATCGCACCGAGCACGGCCAGTTCTCGCCAGGGGCGGAACCGGTTGTGATCCATGCCCGCACCGCCGCCCTTGCGGTCTGTTTCCCCGGAGATCATTGCAGCTTCTCCTTCCGCCGGCGTTCCCGGTCCGCTTCTTTCAGTTTCTGTTCGTGGGCTTTCACCCGCGCCTGTCCCGCAGCCCGGACCGAGCGCCATGCATCCTCCACAACCCGCACTTCGTCGGCGTGTTCCGGGAAGCCGCCGTAGCGGATCTTCAAATACGCGCGGGTGATCCGGTCGAGATCCGGGGCGGCCGCAGGCCACTCCCCGTGGAGCGCTTCCGCAAATTCGAGCGGCGTCTGGGCCGGGTCGCGCGGCCGCCCGAATTCAGCCGCCAGCCGAATCAGCTCGGTATAGATCTGCCGGATCCGCTCGGCGGCCGCGACCTGCTGCCCCCGGCGGAGCCTATCCCGGCCGGCCAGGGCCTCGGCCGACCGCTTCCGGCGCGCGGCAAATGCTTCGCGCAGCTCCTTGAGCAGGTCGCCGGACTGGTACATGGTTTCAGCCTCGCCGGCCCCCTCCCTGCGGCGGACCGCCGTCTGGGCGCGCAGCAGGATGACGAAGATCAACAGCCCGGCGGCCGCGAGCGCCAGGAAATAGATTAACCGTAGATCGGGCGGCACATATTCCGAAAACCCGCCCGGCTGGGAAAAATCGACCACCAGGTCCCCGCCGTCCTCCCAGGGTGGGAGCGCCGGCGTTGGGGGCGGAGCGGGGACCTGTCCAACCGGTGTCCCCGCAAACAGGCCGATAATGAACAGAAATGGAGCCAGGGTGATCGTGATCACCGCCAGGATGATGTTTGAAAGCAGCTGCCGGTAGAAAAGGGCGAACCGTCCCGTCGCCAGCATCGCCAGGGAAAAACCGGCGCCGACTGTCACGGCGACGGCGGTCACCAGGTTCCAGAACCACTTCTGTGAGAACGGACTCCGCCGCCCTCCCCGCAGCCGTCCGAGCACGGCAACCCGCGCGGAGGCCATCGCCATCAAGGTGGCGGACAGGAACACGACGAATACACCGAGCCCCGGAAGTTCGCGTGCGGAAGCAAACGCCAGGGCGCCGTACAGCAGGAACATGACGATCCCGAATTTGAAATGTCTCTGGACTGCGAAAGAGCCTGCCCCTTCCCTTCCGGCCCCCATCCCACGCAGATAGACCCATAGCAGGGCTGCCGCCAGCCAAAGCCAGGATGGGATCAGCCGGGCAATTTCTTCAATCCCGCGCAGCTCCGTCGTCAGCGGGCTGAGGCCGCCCCCGGATCCGTCCAAAAGCACAAGGCGCGTCCCGATAAATAAAAATAGCCCGTAACCGCCGACCAGGACGACGCGAAAAGGTTGCTGCGCAAGCCGCGCGCCCTGCGCAAACCGGACGAGCAGGTACGCACAGTAAAAAACCAGGGAGAAATAGAAAAACACCAGCCCGGTCGCAGCCGCTGAACGCTCGTCAAGCGCCAGGACGATCAGCGCAACCCACGACCCTTCCATCACCGCCACACCCAGGCCCGCGATTTCAGACCAGGGGTTGAGGCGAGGGGCGGGGGGGGGCGGGGATTCGTTCATCTAAAAAACGGGGTGCAAAGTGCAACGTGCAACGTGCCCGGCACTTCAACCCTGCACGTTGCACCTTGCACCTTGCACTATTCAAACGGCAAGTGCTTGATCCGCACCCCGGGGATCGCCTGCGGCGGTTCTTGTGCGAATGAAACGAGATTGATCTTGCGCCCGTGGCGATTGAGCTGGACCAGGGTCTCAGCCAGCTCGGGGGAATGGACGGCGGTCAGGATAACGAGGCTGGCCCCGAACGGGATCCTGGACGCTTCCCGGATCAGGTAGCGCTCGAACTGCGCCGTGACCAGCGGCGTCACGCCCGCCAGGGTCTCCAGCAGATGCGCAAGCTGTTTCGGCGCCCGGCCGGGCCGGATCCGGAAGGGCTGGTCGGAGTTGGACAGCGCCCCGTTCGAGATCAAACCGACGCTGTATCCGTCCGCCATCCCCCGATCCGCTAAAGTCGCCGTCGCCTCGACCATGTGCTCGAGCAGGGGAGGGTTGGTCCCCTCCCAATGCCTGGAAAACGTCGATACGTTCAGACAGAGCATGAGCACCTGCGCCGAGGTCGGCTGGTATACCTTGACCTGCAGCTGCCCGGTCCGGGCCGTCGCAGGCCAATGGACCTTGCGGAATTCATCCTCCGGATGGTACTCGCGCACCCCCATCGGCCGGTTGGGATCCTCAAACAGCCGGCGCCGCGAACGGATATCGCCAAACGGATCCTCCGCCGGCAGGCCCAGGTCAGCCAGGGGCAGCAGCTCGGGAAAGACGGTCAGCGTCTCGGACGGGCCGACGACGCGGATATCCTCGTACATCCCGAACAGGTCCCCGGACTGCATCCGCACCGGCCCAACGGTGTAGACCCCGCGCTTCCGAAACTTCAACGCATATTCCCGGCGGGCGCGCTCGAACCAGCGCAGGCTGAACACGTTGGTCAGCATGCCTTCGGTCGGCAGATGAGTCGGGGCCAGCAGGTCTTCATCCTCCGGCCCGACGGCGCGCGGCCAGGGATCCTGGACCCGCAGCCAGGAGAGCGGCAGCAGTTTACGATTCTCGATCTCGAGCTTGAGCGGGACCGTTTCCCCTGGAAACGCTCGCCGGTAATAAGGCCGGCGCGTGTAAACGACGTTATTGAGCGCCCGGTTTTTCCACCAGGTGGCGATCCCGATCACCACCGACAGCATCGTCGGCAGGGCGATCAACAGCGGGACCTGGAGGAAGAGCCCCAGGACGATCAGGATCCCCATCATGGGGAGCCAGCGCTGGGCTTCCATCAGGCCTCGACGGGGACGGAGACGGTATCGACGATGTCGGCGACCAGTTCCTCAGGGGTGCGGCCGCGCAGCTGCGCCTGGGGGGAGATCATCAGCCGGTGTGTCAGGACGTGTGGAGCCATCTCCTTGACGTCGTCCGGGATGACGTAATCGCGGCCCTCGATCGCCGCCCAGGCCTGGGCGGCAGCGTAGAGCGCCAGCGTGGCTCGCGGGCTGGCGCCGAGCTCTATCTCGGTGTGTGCGCGGGTCTCGCGCGCCACCCTTACGACGTAATCCCGGACCGATTCCTCCACCCGGACCAGGCGGCGCTCGGCCAGCAAACCACCGATCTCCTCCGGGTCCGTTACCGGCCCAAGCTGCGGGAACGGGTCGCCGGTCCGGAACCGCTCGAGGATCTCGTTCTCGTCTTTCTGGGAGGGATATCCAATGGCTATGCGCAGGAGGAAGCGGTCGATCTGGGCCTCCGGGAGCGGGAAGGTGCCCTCCAGCTCAACCGGGTTCTGGGTCGCCATGACGAGAAAGGGGCGCGGGAGCGGGTGGGTCACCCCATCGACCGTCACCTGCCGCTCCTGCATCGCCTCCAGCAACGCCGACTGCGTGCGCGGCGTCGCCCGGTTGATCTCATCCGCCAATACAACGTGGCTGATCACCGGCCCCGGCCGGAACTCGAAACGTTGCTCCTTCTGGTTGAACCAGTTCAACCCCGTCACGTCCGACGGCAGCAGATCCGGCGTGAACTGCAGCCGCTTGAACGAAGCCCCCAGCGAAACCGCCAGCGCCCGCGCCAGCGTCGTCTTCCCCGTCCCCGGCACATCCTCCAGGAGGGCATGACCCTCACATAAAATGGCCACCAGCGCCAGGTCGATCACCCCGTCCTTCCCGATGATGACCTTGCCCACGTTCTCCCGAATCCGTCCAGCGACATCTGCGATCATGGATCAACCTCCGGTAAAAGTCGGGAGGATCAGGGGCCCGCGGCATAACGCCGGCTCCCGATTTTCCCGCTGTCCGCCATCATTTCCCGCGCCAAAAAGGAGGGTTTGCGTATTTCAAGCGGCAGGCGCTGGGCGGAACCCCACCCCTGCACCTTGAAATACGGCCCTCCAATACCCGGGGATCGTTTCTGAGGTTTGGCGAATTTGGGGGGGCGGCAGGGAAGCTGCCGCCCCCCCAAATTCGCCATCTCAAGTTTCCGGCAGGTGCTTAGTGTACTATTAAAGGAGGGTGGAGGTTCAGAATGGGCGAATGGGCGAATTCGCCCATTCGCCCATTCGCCCATTCATGTTAGACTCCCCTTCCCGAAAATGCCGGTTTCAAACTCAACCCTCCTCATCGGTTTCGTCCTGTTCCTGTTCGGCGCGCTGTTCACCTGGTTTGCGGCCGACCAGTATCGCAGCCAGCTGCTCAAGGACAGCCACCGGCTGGTGCGCGAACAGGCGCTGCGCTATCTGCAGGCCCTGGTCGTCCTCACCACGGTCTTTTCGCTCGGGATCGCGGGGATGTTTTTCTTGTTTGTGTCCAACATGGTCGGCCAGCCGGAAACCGGACCGGACGCCGAACCGACCCCTGAAACCGCGCCCATCCCGACCAGCGGGCCCTTCGACGGCCTCCCCACGATCACCCCCCTGCCGACGGACCGCCCCCCACTCCCGACTTCCACGATCGTGGCCCCGGAAACCGATCCGATCCTCTCCGACGCCCAGACTGCCATCGTCGGCGGCACCAATGGCCTCGGCGTCAACCTGCGCGACGCCCCGGGGATCGAGTCCAACGTCATCGGCAACATCCCCGACGGCCAACCCGTCACCCTGACCGGCGAGACCGCCTTCGTGGACGGCCTGGACTGGGTCTCCGTGATCAGCCCAGATGGGGACCAGGGGTGGGTGACGGAATTGTTCCTTGTATTCGAGCCGTAGGGCGAAAGAGCGAATGGGCGAATAGGCGAATAGGCGACCTTTACCATTCGCCTATTCGCTTATTCGCCCATTCGCTTATTCGCCCATTCGCTTATTCGCCCATTCGCTTTTTCCCCCATTCGCTTTTTCCCCCATTCGCCCATTATAATCCCCCCCATGGATTCCATCGTCGCCCTCGATATCGAGACGACCGGCCTCGATCCCGTCCGGGACGCCGTCATCGAGATCGGGGCCGTCCGGTTCAACGGCAGCCGGGTCGAGGCAAAGTGGGAAAGCCTGATCAACCCGCGCCGGTCCATCCCCCCCGAAATCACCCAGCTCACCGGGATCACGGACGATATGGTCCGCTCCGCCCCGCAGCTCCAGGAAATCCGGCAGGACCTGGAGGCCTTTGTCGGCGACGCCCTGGTCCTGGGCCACAACGTCCAGTTCGACCTGGGTTTCCTGCGCCAGCGCGGCATGCTGGCGCACTCGGATTGGATCGATACCTATGCCCTGGCCTCCGTCCTGATGCCGACCGCCGGCCGCTACAGCCTCCGCGCCCTGGCCGAGGCCCTGCGAATCCCGGTCCCCGCCACGCACCGCGCCCTGGACGACGCCCTGGCCACCCACGCCGTCTTTATCCAGCTCTGGGAGCGGGCGCTCGACTTGCCGCTCGACCTCATCGCCGAGCTCGTCCAGCAGGGCGAACACCTGGACTGGGGCGCCGGCTGGATCTTCCAGGACGTGCTGCGGACCCGATCGAGGGAGACCGTCGGGCCGCGCCGGGTCAGACCGCTCGAAGACGAGGGCCCGCTATTTCCGCCCGACGGCCGCCAGGATCACCGCAGCCGGACCGCGCCGCTCATCCCCGACCCCGACCCGATCCGCCCGCTTGACATCGACGACCTGGCCGGGATCCTGGAGCACGGCGGCGCTTACGCGCACCATTTCCCGCATTTCGAGCACCGCGCCGAGCAGGTCGAAATGCTGCGCCACGTCGCCTGGGCCCTGACCGAGAACCGCCACCTGATGGTCGAAGCCGGGACCGGCACCGGCAAATCGGTCGCCTACCTGATCCCGGCGGCGATCCACGCGCTCAACAACAACACCCGGGTCGTCGTTTCGACCAACACGATCAACCTGCAGGACCAGCTGGTCACGAAGGACATCCCGGAAATGATCGCGGCGCTGAACCTGCCCCTCCGGGCGTCGATCCTGAAAGGCCGGGGCAATTACCTCTGCCCGCGCCGGCTCCAGGCCCTGCAGCGCGCCGGCCCGGAGACCGCGGACGAGATGCGCGTCCTGGCCAAGGTCCTGGTCTGGCAGCTCGATGACGCCAGCGGCGACCGGCAGCGGGTCAACCTGCGCGGGGCCGGGGAGCGAATGGTCTGGGAGCGCATCTCGGCCGCCGACGACAACTGCACGAACGACACGTGCAGCACCCGCATGGCCGGGGTCTGCCCGTTCTACCGGGCCCGCCAGGCCGCCCAGACCGCCCACATCCTGATCGTCAACCACGCCCTGCTGCTCGCCGACGTCCGCACCGGCAGCCGGGTTCTCCCGGACTACCAGTACCTGATCGTCGACGAGGCCCATCACATGGAATCGGCGGTCACCAGTGCGCTGAGCTTCCGCGCCACCCGCGCCGAGGTCGAACGGATCATCCGCGAGCTGGGGAGCACCAACAGCGGCACGCTCGGCCGGCTGCTGGTGGCCCTGCAGGATGCGCTCGACCCCGGGCAGTACGCCATGGTCCACCAGCTGGTCGATTCGGCCGCCACGCACGCCTACCACTTCCAGAACGGGATGGTCGACTTCTTTGTCACGATCGAGCGGTTCCTCGAGGAGATGCGGGAGGGGCGCGAGGTCGGAGATTACGGCCAGCAGGTCCGCATCCTGCCGGCGACCCGGACCCAGCCTGGCTGGATGGAGATCGAGACCGTCTGGGACGAGACCTCCGGTTCGCTCCGGCTGCTCTCGGCGGACATCGAGCAGATCGGTCGGGGCCTGGGTGAACTGCTCGACATGGGGTACGAGAACCTGGTGGACGAGTTCGGGAACCTGGGGGGCGTCTACCGGCGGCTGGAGGAGTTCAAGGACCACCTGGACGGCCTGGTCTTCAAGCCGCAGGGAGACAGCATCTACTGGATCGAGATCCACAGCCGCGGGCGCCAGATCGTCCTGCAGGCCGCCCCGCTCCACATCGGCCCGCTCATGCAGACGCACGTCTGGCACGAGAAGAACGCCGTCATCATGACTTCCGCCACGCTGACCACCAACGGGGATTTCGAATACCTGCGCGGCCGCCTGTACGGTGAGGATGCCGATACGATCCAGCTCGGGTCGCCTTTCGATTACGAGAGCCAGACCATGCTGTACCTGGTCGACGACGTGCCGGAGCCTTTCGACCGGAACGGCCACCAGCGGGCGGTCAACCAGGGCCTGATCCGCCTGTTCCGGGCCACCGGCGGGCGCGGGTTGGCGCTGTTCACCTCGTATGCGCAGCTCAAGGCCACCTCGCGGGCGATCTCGGGTCCGCTGGCCGAGCAGGGCATCATCGTCTACGAGCAGGGCGGCGGGGCTTCCCCGCACACTCTGCTCGAGAACTTCAAATCCAGCGAACAGGCCGTCCTGCTGGGGACGCGGGCCTTTTGGGAAGGGGTCGACGTCCCGGGCGAGGCCCTCTCCGCCCTGGCGATCATCAAGCTGCCTTTCGACGTCCCCTCGGACCCGATCGTCGCCGCCCGATCGGAGACCTTCGAAGCGCCGTTCTACGAGTACTCGATCCCCGAGGCCATTTTGCGCTTCCGCCAGGGTTTCGGCCGGCTGATCCGCACCCGGGACGACCGCGGCATCGTCGCCGTTTTCGACCGCCGGGTCCTGAGCAAGCAGTACGGGCGCGCCTTTATCGAGTCGCTTCCGCCTTGCACGGTCCAGGTCGGCCCGCTCCACGGCCTGGGGGACGCCGCGGCGCGCTGGTTGAATTTATAAGACCCTTGTCCGAAAATCGAGACGGCGAGGCTAATACCTGGTTGTAGCCGGTTTAAACCGGTGCAGCCGCGCGAAGCACGGATCGATAGACCTCCAGCACCTTATCCCCAACAATCTGCCAGCTGTACTCCCGGGCCACTTCGGTGGCCCGGCGGCCCATCGTTTCCCGGAGGGTCTCGTTTGTGATCAGGGCGATCAGCCGGTCGCACAATTCGTCCGGATTGTCGCCGCGGATCAAGAAACCGGTCTCCGACTCGCGCACCAGGAAGGCCAGCCCGCCGACTTCGGAGGCCACGACCGGTGTCCCGCAGGCCATCGCCTCAAGCGCCACCATCCCGAACGACTCGTACTGCGACGGCATCACGACCACGTCGGCCGCCGAATAATAGTACGGCAAGGTATCCTGCCCGCGCTTTCCCAGGAACGTGACCACATCACCGATCCCGTACTCCTTCCGCAGATCCTGCAGCCGGGTCATTTCGGCCGACATATCTTCCCGGTTCACGTTCGGATCGCCGCCGACGATCATCACCGAGAGCGCACCACGGTTCACGATCTCGTAGCCCGCCATCATCGCGATCGCCCGCAGCAGCAGGTCGATCCCTTTGAGCGGTTCGACCCGGCCGACGAACAGGATGTTCCGGTCCTCCTTCGGGATCCCGACATATGCGCGCGCCTCGTCTTTTGGGATCGGGTAGAAATGGGACGTGTCGACCCCCGGGGGGACGACGGAGATCTTACGGGTGTCCGCACCGTACAGCCACCGCAGCTGCGCCAGCTCGGCCGAGGTTGAAGCGATGATCCGGTCAGCGGACTGCATCACCTTGAGCTCCCCCTCGATCCGGTACTCCCCTTCCGCCTCGCCCGGACCGGCGATCCGGTTCTTCATGTGCCCGAGCGTGTGGAACATCTGCACGAACGGCGCATCCCAGGCCTCCCGCAGCCGGATCGCCGCCAGGCCGGACATCCAGTAGTGGCTGTGGATCAGGTCGTACTCGAGTCCTTTCCCTTCGGTGAAGGCCAGGATCTGGTCCGCAAAGGTCGAAATATGACTCGCCAGCTCCTCTTTCGGGAGCGGGACTTCGGGTCCGGCCGGGATGTGGACCACCCGGTTGCCGTATCCGAGGTCGTGCAGCACATGCGGGACGTGCTCGTCCTGCGAGCGTGTGAAGACGTCCACATGCACGCCCAGCCGCCCGAACTGCCGGGTCAGCTCGCGCACGTAGACGTTCATCCCCCCGGTGTCCTTCCCCCCCAGCGTGGCCAGCGGGCAGGTGTGGTAGGAGAGCATGGCGATGCGCATGGAAGGGTATTATACAAAAATATAGATGCAGCCGGCTCCGCCGGCTGCATCTATATTTTTGGTATAATTCCCGCTCTCCGCCACCATAGCTCAGCTGGCAGAGCGAGCGCTTCGTAAGCGTTAGGTCGAGGGTTCGATTCCCTCTGGTGGCTCACTCGAAAAAGAAAAGGCCCGGCGAATTCGCCGGGCCTTTTCTTTTTCGGGAAAAACTCAGCGGATGATCACCGGCAGGTAGATCGTCCCCGCGCCGCCGACGATCAGGGTGACCTTGACGACGAGCTGCGGCCGGCCGGGATCGTTCGTGATCACGACGATCGTTGCCGTGTACGCCCCGGGGGACAGCCCGGTCGTGTCGACGAGGACTTCGAGCTCGGCGACACCCGTGGTCGCTTCGACTTCACCCGATGTCGGGCTGACGCTCAACCAGGGGACGTCGGTGTAGATCGAGTAGCAGCGCTCCCCGCCGGTTTCCCAGAAGAAGTTGCTCCCCTCGATCGTGAACACGGCGGTATCGATCCCGCCGACGGACCAGACCTCGGCCGCCTCCGGGTCGAACAGCGCTTCGGTGCAGAACCCGGCCTGGTTGGCGGTCAGGGCCTGCGGCAGCGGGTCGGACAGGTCCGCCCACGCCCCGCCAGGCCAGCCGGAGAGGTCCAGGCTTTCGAACAGGTTCGAACCATCAAAGAAAAAGCCCGCATCCGCATCTCCGCCGATCGCATAGAGCGCGCCTTCCGTCATCGCCAGGGCGAAGTCCGCCCGGCCGCTCGTGAATTCCGGACCGGTCTCCCAGGCGTCGCCCGCCATGTCGTACCGCAGGGTCAGATGGGAGTTGAGGTCCGGCGCCGTCTCCCCCCAGCCCCCGACCACGTACAGGTGCTGCCCGGCCTGGACGAACCCGGCGTTCCCCACGCCGGCCGGCATGGGCGCACCGGTGCCGATCCAGGCGTCCGCGGCAATGTCGTAGACGTCGACCTGGTCCGAGACGCCCGTATTCGGGGTGAAGTCGTCATCGCCGCCGGCCATGTAGACCTTGCCGTCCCAGGCCCCGACCGCCGCGCCTTCCATCCCGCGCGGCAGGGGTGCGCCGATCGTCCATTCATCGGTCGCGATGTTGTAGATCTGCATATCCGTCGTCCCGCTCCCGCCCAGGATGTAGATCCGGCCCTGGTAGCAGGTCCCCGACGGCGCTTCCGAACCGTAGAACATCGGGGCGAGCTCCGTCCAGGAGTTCGAGGCGGCATCGTAACGCCAGGCGGATTCGCTCACGTTGAAATCGAAGCCGCTGACGCCGCCGAACACGTAGAAACTTTCGGGCTGCTCGCCGCATTGGGCGAAAGCGTAGCGGATGATCCCTTCGGGATGGTTGAGCGCGCCGAACCAGCCGGAGAGGGGGTCCTCCCCGCCGGCGGTCGGGGACCAGGTCTGGCCGAGCGCCGAGGCAGACCCGGTTTGGATGGGTCCGGACGGACCGGCCGCGACCCCCAGGTCCACCGGCGCGGACCCGGACGACAGGTCCACCTCGGATTCGAACACTTCAAAGGTCAGCAGACCGGCGCCCGTGTTCTCCAGCGAGAGCGTATCGCCTGCCTGCACGTTGACCGGCAGGATGAAGACGAGCTCACCGGGCGCCAGCGAACTGCAGGGCGCATCCAACCGCAGCGCGGCGTCCAGCACTGTCTCCCCGCCGGCGGCGACCTCGGCTTCCAGGGTCTGGCCGACGTGATCACCGGCCGTGATCGTCACCTGGTAAGTGCCGGCCGGCAGCCAGTAGGCGTATTCGCCGGCCTGATCGGTGCCGGTCAACGCGGCGCCCTCGATGTCGACGACGGCGCCGTCGATCGGACCGCCGCCCACATCGCAATAGCCCTGGCTGGTGACTGTGCCGTACAGCTTGCCCCAGTCCTGCGGCGGGTTCACGTTCATGGTCACGGGGACGACGAGCGATCCATAGGGCGAGTCGTTCTTGATGTTCAGCACGGCCGTGTATATCCCCGGTTGGACGATTTCCGGCACGCCGGAGTCGAACCCGACCGCGATATCGATGGAGTCGTTCGCCGGGACGGTACCGGTGATCGGCTGCGTGACCAGCCACGGCACGTCCTGCCCCGTCGCAGCGAAGACGATGCTGTTGTGGACGATCAGGGGGATATCGCCGGACCATGCGCCGTCGTCCGCGAGGAACGTGTTCAGGGCGACGGTGCTGCCTTTCGTGGCGATGAACTCGTCGTCGGCCCAGTCAGCGACCCATTCCGACCCGGGGGCCAGGTCGACGATCTGGCGGAAGAAGTCGCTTGCGAAGACGACCCCTTCCATGATTGGATGCGAGGGATCGAAGTCGGCAAGCTGGGCATCCGAGAACCAGTCGCCCAGGCCAATGAAGGGGCTGTAGCCTTCATCCAGCCAGCGCCCCTGGACTCCCCACCCGAAGCCGCCCGGATCGAAGAAGGTCGGCACGGTCTGCACCACGGCGCCGCCAACGTCGGCGAAATCCGCCAGGACATCCCCGATGGCGACCGGGTCGGCGAACGAGAAGTTTGAGATCAAAACGACGGCGTCGTACGCCTCCAACTCGGCCAGGCTCGGGGTGCCCGCGCCGGCGTCGAAGGAACTGACGGCCAGATCGGGATAGGCGCCGAGCAGGGCGCTGATCTGGTCGACCGGGGAGGCGGCCAGGAGCAGGACGTTGATCGTCACGCTGGATAGAGGCGCTCCCGCCGGGACGGTGTAGAAGAACGGGGCCGCCGGAGCGGTCCGGATCCCGGAAACGTCCAGATAGGAGCCGGATAGGCTCTCACCCTGCCCGGCGCCCGGCACCCAGACCGAAAGCGGGAACGCCGGGGTGAACCCCCCCGGCTGCTCCCCGATCGTGAAGTCGGTCGCCGCATCTCCTTCGTTTTCGAGGCGGATCGTGACCGTCACCTGCGAACCCATGTCGAGGGTTGCTTCGACCTGCGCCGGATCGCTTGAAAGCAGTGCCGCCGGGAGTTCGAAGCCCTGCCACACGACTCCGCCGTCAGGGACGACGGGGGTTTCCGTCACCGATCCGTAATTGGGGGAGGAGGCGGTCACGTCCTGCGGACCCGGGGCGGCGAAGACGGTGTAGAAACCGTCGTCGAGCGCCGGATCGTCCGGGGTGACCATGCTGAAACCGACACCATCGTCGCTCGAGACCTGGGCGCCGACCACCGGATCGCCGGTGTTGAGGTCCGTGACATATCCCACCACGAGCCCGCCGGGCTGCGCTTCACAGCCTACCGACGGCGGGATGTCGGTGAACAGGTCGATGCGGAGATCGTCGATATGGAAACCCGGATAGTTCACGCTGCCGTCGGTCTCCAGTCCGAACCGGATCGCAAAATTCGGGACGGCGAACTCCGGCGACAGGAAGAGCTCAACCCTGGCCCACTCGAGATCGAGCGGGCCGCTGGTGTGGATGAGCTGGACCCACTGCCTACCATCGAAGACCTCGACCGAGGCAAAGTCGTAGCCGGATTCGGTCTGGAGCCACTGCCACCAGGCGACCCGGATCGTGTTACCGGCAGCACCGGTCAGATCGATCGCCGGCGAGGTCAGGTAGCCGCTTTCGTTGTTGCCGTAATCATCGTCCAGGTCGGTCGCCCAGGCGGATGCGCCGGAGTGGGCCGAGCCGGGACCCTTCGTCGGAGTCCCCCATTCCCAGGACGTCGTCCCGGAGATGGTGAAACCGCCGTTGTCCGCCTCGAAGTCCTGCTCGTACAACGCCGGTGGCTCGACGACGACGCCGAAGCCGACGTCATCGATGTAGAAACCGGGGTAGGTAGCCGAGAAATCGGATGTGAACCCGAACCGGATCCGGAGACCGGCGGTCGCATAGCTTGAGTCCAGCAGGGTGGAGTTTTTGGTCCAGCCAGGGTTGACCTCGCCAGAGTCCGGTCCCCGAACGATCGCCCAGGACGAGCCGTCGTCCTTGCTTACCTCCACCGTGGCGAAGTCGAAGCCTTCTTCGGTCACCAGCCACTGCCACCAATCGAGGAGGATCCGCTGCCCGGCGAAGGCGCTCAAATCGATCGCCGGGGAGACGAGGAAGGACGATTCGCCGTCGAAGTAATTCCCGTTCAGGTTCGTCGCCCAGGCGTTCTCACCGGAGTGCGCGCTGCCGGGGCCCGTTGTCGGCGTCCCCCAGGCCCAGGATCCGATGCCGTCGACCGTGTACCCCCCGTCTCCATCCTCGAAGTTTTCGAAATAAGCGTACAGGGGCTGGTACCCGGGCGCCGAGCATACGAACGCATCCGCGTTCAGGGTGAAATCTTCGGTCTGATCCCCGTCGAGCGGACCGACCGGCCGGGATTCGGTGAGGTAGCCGGGCAGGACGCCGCTGACGTTGAATGTGTACTCGATCCCAGCCGCCAGATCGACCGAATAACCGCCCGTTTCCGGGTCGGTGAAGACCGGACCGAACGGGTATCCGTCGATCTCGATCGAGGCGTACAGCGGCCAGCCGGTGATGGAATCGGTCACCGTGCCGCTGACCGTGTGCTTCGGGGCCGGATCCAGGGCGAAGTCGACGACGGTCGTCTCGTCCTCGAACACGTCGACCCCGGTCACCGTCTCTGGGAAGTAGCCGTAAAGCGACGCGGTGACCGTGTAGGTCCCGCTGAACACGAGCCGGGAGTAGACCCCGCCATCGCCGGTCGTGGTATGAAAGGTGAGCGCTTCTCCAACGGCCTGCACCGGCACCCCGGACAGCGGGTCGGCAGTGGCTGCATCGGTCACCGTCCCCATGAGCGTTCCGACCCCGCCGAACGAGATCGCCGCCTCGACGGCAGCCAGGCTGTCGATCGTGCCGTAGCCCCAGTCATGGTTCGGTCCGAAGACGTAATCCCCGCCGCAGTTCGAACCGGTCTGTCCCGTGAGCGGGATCGAGGTGCCGAAGATCAGCTGATTGGTGATATCGATCAGACCACGCAGCCCGGGGTTGGCCGACCACATCAGCCCGACCAGCCCGACCACGTGCGGCCCGGCCATGCTGGTGCCGTCCCAGTTCTCGTAACCCCCGCCGGGGAGGCTCGAGCGGACGTTCTCACCGGGGGCGGTAACGTCCGGGAGGAAATCGGGGCCCAGGGTAGAGGGTCCTCGGCTGCTAAAAAAGCTCAGCGAACCGGGCAGGTCCTGCCCGTCCCAGCTGACCGAGCCGGTCGTCATGACCTCGCCGTAATCCCCGGGCGAGCGCAAGGTGGCGCAGGACGGGCCTTCGTTCCCGGCGGAGACTTCGACCAGGATCCCGGCGGCCTGCAAGTTGGCGATGGCGTCGATGAAGACCGTGTTGCCGCCGCCGAAGAAGCCCCAGGAGTTGTTGACCGCATGTGGGGCCATCCCGGGGTCAGGGTTCTGTCCCGCGAGGTCCCAGGGGGCCAGGTCCCATTCAAAGCATTCGAGGATCCAGCTGTCGAGGCCCGAGCCGCCGTCGTCCAGGTTCTTGCAGTGGATGGTTTGCGAGCCCGGGGCCATCCCGATCCGGTTGCCGGCGCCGTCGTCGCCGACCATCGTTCCGGTGACGTGGGTGCCGTGTCCGAAGCCGTCGCCCGGGACCAGCGGATAGCTGCCGGTCGGGTCCCACCAGTTGTAGTTGTGATCGGCCGACGAGCCGTCCCAGCCGCGGTAGTGGTCGATGATGGCCGGGTGGTCCCAGGAAAGACCGGTATCATTTGCGGCCAGGACGATCCCGTCGCCGTCGATCCCCATTCCCCACACGTCGTCGGCGTTGACGAAGGCGATATTGCCGCCGACGTCACCCGGGATCGTCGGCAGCTTCGGGCTGATCGGCGGACGGTCGATCTGGAAGGACCGGTCCGGGATCAGCTCGGCCACGTCCGGCCGGGCTGCGAGCTGGGTGATCAGCGCTTCGGTGCCGTCCCGGACCAGGATCGCGTTGGCGATGTAGAACGGGCGGAATTCGAAACCCTGCGCGGCGAGGAGCTGGCGCAGACCGGCCTGGGTGGTTTCGGCCGTTTGGACGAGCGTCTCGAAGACGTAAGCGCCTCTCTCGGCCTTCTCGGAGAACGCATCCGCTCCGGACAGGTCCGCTTTCTCTGCCAGCACGACGAAGAAATCCGCCGATCCCTCGCTTTCGATCGTTTTCAGGAGCGCCGGATCGATCTCGCCGGCCGGGACCTGCCCGGCCAGCCCGTCGACTACGGCGGACGAGGTCGCCCGGGCCGGCAGCATACCCGACAGGACCAGGGCGGCAATCGCAAGGACAAAACGCAAACCATGGTGAGCATTCATGAACATCCTCCGGGAGATTGAGCTATCGCGTGGGAACCAAAAAACCGGACAGGAGTGAAATACTCCGGTCCGGCGGCGTGCCAAAGAGGCCTCGGGGGGTCTCCGGCGGTTGGATTGCGCATCGATTGCGCCAATCGCCTGCGGTGGGTGAACGCTTTCAATTGGCTACGGTTGTCCGCTCCTGTCCATGCCGAATCAAGTGGGCTAATTGTAATCACAAGACGCCGCGCGGTTGATTAAAGTTCCGGGAAGCCGGGGCCTCAGCATCCTTTTCGATATGGGCGGGTTGTTATCGATGTGTATGTAAGGGCGGCCCACCGGGTCGCTCCTACCAGGTTATTCAGGAACAGGAGGCAGGTATGGAGACCCTCTCAAATCTTCTTCGAAAATATTCTTTCGGCTGGCTGGTCCTGGTCTTTCTCGTGGGCGTGCTCTACTTTAACGTCGTCGTGCTCCCCAACGCGGCCCGCGTGCTCGGTGAAACGGATCCGATCGACCTGCAGTTCTTCTACACACCGGAGAAGGTGTACGCCATGGTAGAGGCGTACGGACCGGAGGTCCGCACCCAGTACCGAGATTTTGCACTCACCGGCGATATCGCCTACCCGATCGTCTATCCCCTTTTCTTCAGCCTGGCCATCTCGTGGCTATTCAAGCGCGGCCTCCCGAAGGACAGCCGGCTGCACCGGCTGAACGTCGTCCCGTTTGGGGCCGGTATCTTCGACGTGCTCGAAAATCTGGCGATCGCCGCGATGCTGGGCGGCTATCCCGCCGAACCGGCCTGGCTGGCCTGGATCGCGGCGTTCTTCACGATGGTCAAGTGGCTGTTCGTCTTCGCCAGCCTGGCCCTGATCCTGTACGGGGGGTTCATAGCCTTGAAGCGGGCGCGTTCGGGCCCCTCCCGGGGTGCGACCGGGGATACATTATAATTCCTCGGCGGCCGGCCCAGCCGGCGGCCCCAGGTTGCCTCGATGTCCGGATCTCCAGCCCCCGTCTCCCCGCTCGTTATCGGCATCGCCGGCGGTTCCGGCTCCGGCAAGACGACGGTCGCCAACGCACTGCTGGAGCGGGTCGGCGAAGAGCGGATCGCCTACCTGCCGCACGACGCCTACTACAAGGACCTGAGCGCCCTCCCGCCGCAGCAGCGGGCGGCGGTCAACTTCGACCATCCCAACTCGCTCGAGAACGAGCTGCTCTGCCGGCACATCGAAGTCCTGCGTTGCGGCAAACCGGTCGATCTGCCGGTCTACGACTTCACCACGCACAGCCGCACGGCCGAGACGATCCGGGTGGCGCCCAAACCGGTCATCATCGTCGAAGGCATCCTGATCTTCATCGAGGCCGGGCTGCGGGGGATGTTCGACGTCAAGATCTACGTCGACACAGACCCCGATCTGCGCTTCATCCGCCGCCTCGAGCGCGACCTGCGCGAGCGCGGCCGGACGACCGATTCGGTCATCCACCAATACCTGACCACCGTCCGCCCAATGCACCTCGAATTCGTCGAGCCTTCCAAGCGGTACGCGGATATCATCATCCCGGAAGGCGGTTTTAATACGGTGGCGTTGGATATGGTGGTGGCGAGGGTTCGTTCCATGTTGTGAAAAATTGAAGATCGATGCGGGGTGAAGCCCCGCATCGATCTTCAATTTTTCAACAATTTCACAAGGAGAAAGATGCCAAACCAATGGAATTCCCCCCCACCGATGCAAATCGATCCCGAAAAAGCCTACACGGCCACCTTCCATACCGACCTCGGCGAGATCGTCATCGACCTTCACGTAAACGAGACGCCCGTCACGGTCAACAACTTCGTCTTCCTGGCGCGCCAGGGTTTCTACGATGGCACGATCTTCCACCGCGTCATCGACAACTTCATGGCCCAGGGCGGCGATCCGACCGGGACCGGGACCGGCGGACCCGGGTACAAATTCAAGGACGAATTCCACCCGGACCTGACACACGATGGACCCGGGATCCTCTCGATGGCGAACGCCGGGGCGAACACGAACGGCTCCCAGTTCTTCCTGACCCACGTCGCCACGCCCTGGCTGGACAACCGCCACAGCGTGTTTGGAAAAGTGGCCGATGAGGACAGCCTGAACGTCCTGCTCTCGATCCCGGCCCGGGACCCGATGCACCGGGGTGCCCCGGCGGTCACCCTCCAGCAGGTGGTGATCGCTGAAAGCTGAGTCGGCCTCCGGTGAGACGCGCGGCCGCAGCCTGGGCCTCGTCTACCGCATCCTGGCGATCGTTTTCGTGGTCGCGATCAGCGTCTACATCTTCACGATCCGCGACCAGGTCGAAACGCTGACGCGCTTCGGCTATCCCGGCGTCTTCCTGTTCACCCTGGTGACCAGCGCGACCATCATCCTGCCGGCCCCGAGCCTCGTCGTCGTCTTCACACTCGGCGGCGTGCTGAACCCGCTCTGGGTCGGCGCGGCCGCCGGCGTCGGGGCGACTTTGGGGGAGCTCTCTGGCTACCTGGCGGGTTTCTCGGGCCGGGTCGTGGTGGAGAACACCCGGAATTACGACCGCATGCGGGGCTGGATGGAGGCCCACACCGCCCTGAGCGGCTGGCTGATCATGCTCCTGGCCTTCATCCCCCTCCCGATCATCGACCTGGCCGGGATGGCCGCCGGCGCGCTGCGGATGCCGGTCTGGCAGTTCCAGCTCTGGTGCCTGGCCGGCAAGCTCCCCAAGATGGTCCTGGTGGCCTGGTTGGGGACTCTTTCGGTCGAATGGATCGAACGTCT
>DATKDL010000060.1:0-16488 GCA_035512695.1 Anaerolineales bacterium
GCGGATGTGCCGGGCGCAGCCCGGCACATCCGCCCCCATAATCGCCGTCTCTCTGCATTTTCGGATAGGTTCTAAAGGGAAACAGATGAGACAGAGACTCCGAAGCCGGTATTCGGGCATCTACAACAGCGGGATCAATCCCCAGGGTTTTCACACCAGCCAGATCAAGTTCTATCTTGTCCTCCTGCCGCTGGTCGCCTTCATGATCCTGCCGATCGTCTTCATCTTCTCGCACGCCTTCAAGCCGCCGGACGAACTGTTCGCTTACCCGCCCCGCTTTTTTGTGACGAACCCCACCTTCAAGAACTTCTCGGATCTATTCACGAAGCTCTCGAGTTCCGGGGTGCCGGTGAGCCGCTACCTGTTCAACAGCATCACGATCACCGCTGTTACGGTCGGTGCATCCATCGTTGTGTCATCTACAGCCGCCTATGCGCTTTCGAAGAAGCGCTTCAAGCTCAAACAAACCCTCTTCGCCATCAACACCGTTGCGCTGATGTTCGTGCCGATCGCCGTCACGATCCCGCGCTTCCTGATCATCGAAAACCTGAACCTGATCGACAATTTCCTCGTCCACATCCTGCCCGGTCTGGCGTTGCCGGTCGGGTTGTTCCTGATCAAGCAATTCATCGACGGGATTCCCGATGAGGTGGTCGAGGCCGCACAGATCGACGGCGCGTCAGACGTGGGGGTCTATTGGTACATCATCCTCCCGATGATCCGGCCGGCTCTCGCCACCATCGCCATCCTGACCTTTCAGGCGACCTGGAACAACGCCGAAATCTCGTCCCTTTACGTCAACAGCGAGAGCCTGAAATCTTTTGCGTTCTACCTGTCCACCCTGACCGCGACGACGGCCGGAGCCAACGTCGTCGCAGGCCAGGGGATCGCTGCCGCCGCATCCCTGATCATGTTCCTGCCGAACCTGATCATCTTCATCCTCCTCCAGAGCCAGGTCATGAGCACCATGTCGCATTCGGGCCTCAAATGAGACGTAAATTTGCGATTGCCCTGACGGCTGCGCTGCTGGCGCTGGTCACGACCAGGGCAAGCGCCGACGCGCCGTACACCACCTGGACCTCCGGGCCGGGAGGCTATCTCTCCATGACCCAGGACGCCTACTCCCCCGTGGCTGAGGTGGACCTGCCCGTCTCCGGGCCGGAGGACATGTTCGTGACCCCGCACGGCGTGTTGTACGTCGCCGACACGGGGAACGGGCGCATTGTGAAACTGGTGGATTTTCAGGAAGTCGCGTCATATGGCGAGGACGTCCTGGAGAGTCCGACCGGGATTTTCGTGGACGGCGAAGGCGTGATGTACATCGCGGATGCAAAGAAAAGCACCATCGTCATCCTCGATGCGGATGGGAATCTGGTGAACGAGTTCGGCCGGCCAGTCGAACCGTTGTTTGGAAGGAACCGGGAGTTCCTCCCCAGGAAAATCGCCGTGGACGCCCGCCAGAACCTGTACATCATCAGCGAAGGCTCGGTGAACGGCATTGTGCAGATGAACACGAACGGCAATTTCATCGGGTACTTCGGGGCGAATACCGCCCAGATGTCGCTTAAGATGATCCTGCAGCGGATGTTCCTGACCCAGGAACAGCTCGACCAGTTCATCAGGAACGAAGCGGCCTCCCCCTCGAACATCACCATCGACCACCAGGCGATGGTCTACACCGTCACCGCGGGCACGTCCTTCGAAAAGAGCATCCGGCGTTTCACCATCTCCGGCAAGAATATCCTCCCCGAGATCTACTGGTCCTCCACCGCCTTCCGGGATCTCGTGGTCAGCGAGAACGGCTTGCTGCTGGCGGTCGCCGCGGACGGCGTCATCTTCGAATACAACCTGGACGGGACGATGCTGTTCGCCTTCGGTGCGACTGACACCGGCGACCAGCGCCTGGGGACGCTGACCAACCCGGTGGCGATCGAGCGGTACGGGGATTTCGTCTATATCCTGGATAAGGACAAGAATGCGGTCGTCGTCTACCTGGCGACGGAGTTTGCCAGGCTGGTCCACGAAGGCATCCGGCTGTACACGGAAGGCTATTACGTTGAGGCCATGCCGTACTTCGAACAGGTGTTGGACTACAACGGCTCCTTTATCATGGCCTACCAGGCCATCGCCGACGCCCATTTCAAGCAGCGCGACTACGCCGGCGCCCTGACGGCCTACCGCTACGCCGAGGATCGGAACGGGTATTCCGAGGCTTTCTGGGAGCTGCGCAACGAGGTCCTCCAGCAGTATCTTTCTCAAGCGCTGATGTGGCTGCTCGTGCTGGGCGTGGCCCAGAACGTCGGCACGCGGCTGGACAGGCGCTACGACTACCTCGACCCCATTCGCAAGCGGATCGCAGACTTGAAGCAGTTCCGGTTTGTGGACGACTTCCTCTTCATGTTCCGCTTCATCAAGCAGCCCGCCGACAGCTTCTATTACATCAAGAAAGACCTGCGCGGCAGCCTGAAATTTGCGCTGCTGGTCTACGCCTGGATCGTGGCGGTGCGGATCCTGTCGCTCTACGTCACCGGCTTCGTGTTCAACCCGAACCCCGTTCTGGCCTACATCCGCGTGGAGGACGAAGCCGTGTACGCCCTCCTGCTCCTATTCATCTGGAACGCCGCCAATTACCTGGTCTCGACGATCAGCGATGGGGAGGGCCGCGTCCGGGACGTCGTGATCGGCACGGCCTACAGCCTGTTTCCCTACGCGCTTTTCGCACTGCCGATCGCGCTGATCTCGAATGTGCTGACCCTCAACGAGGTGTTCATCTACACCTTCTCCCTGAACGTCGTATGGGCCTGGACCGGGATCCTGCTCTTCATCATGGTCAAGGAGGTCCACAATTACACTTTTTCGGAGACGGTCCGCAACGTGCTCGTCACGTTTTTCACGATGGGCCTGTTCGTCCTGACGGGTTATATCCTCTACGTGCTGTTCAACCAGTTGTTCGACTTCGTCTCTGCGATCTTTCAGGAGGTGAGGCTGCGTGGCTGAATCAATCTCACTCCGTAGGGGCCTGGCCGTTCTCATCGCGGCCGGCGTGCTGCTTGCAGCAGGGTCCGCAGGAGCCTCCGGTGCCGGTTCGCCCCCCGCCGCTGCGGCGGCGCATGGTCAGGCGCCGCCCGCCCTCTCTCCCGACGGTCGCCCGCCGGTGCAGTTCATCGCCGCCGATCCGCGCGATCTCGCCGAAGTCCCCGAAACTTACGAACTGGCGGCGGAAAACGCCCTGTTCCAGCTCTACGCCAACCCGGAAACCCTGGCATTCAAGGTCGTGGACAGGCGCAGCGGCTATATCTGGCATTCCAACCTGGATGAGAAAGAAGAGGAAGACCGGCTCAACAGGACCTGGACGGCCTTCGCCCAGAGCGGCATCAGCATCGACTACCTGGACCGGCAGGCCGGTGAAGAGCGCAACTCCGTCACCAACGCGGAGCACACCACCGAGTTCGCGCTGACCGGGGATGGATTTGAGGCGGCCGTCACGTTCACAGACCCCTCGATCACGATCATCGTCCGGGTCACCCTGGACGCAAACGGGGTGCGCGTGGATATCCCGTTCGAGTCGATCGAGGAGAACGACCCGGCGTTCAAGCTGGGCCTGCTCTACGTCTATCCGTTCTTCGGAGCGACTCGCGGCGGCCGGATACCCGGCTACATGTTCATCCCCGACGGCGCCGGGAGCCTCATCCGGTTTGCGGATGAGACCAAGGCCCACAACGTGTTCTACGGGCGCTATTACGGGGCGGACCTGGGCATGATTACCTACCTGCCCTACGACCCGACCGTACGGCGGCCGTTCCGGATCTCCATCCCCGTCATCGGCATGGTCCACGGCGAAAAGGAAAATGCGTACATCGCCGTTGTGGAGAAGGGCGCCTCCTACGGCCAGATCGTCGCGCACCCGTCGGGGATCATCACCAATTTCAATTTCCTCTATAACTCCTTTATTTACAACCAGAGCTATTTCCAGTCGACCAACCGGTCCGGGGCGGGCGTTACAACCCTGCAGCAGAACACGAATGCGTTCGATATCTCCATTCACTATCGTTTCCTGACCGGGGAAGACGGTGATTACGTCGGGATGGCCCGGAGCTACCAGAAGTACCTGGTGGACCGGGGGATTCTGGCGAAGGTGGAAGATCCCGGCGCGGACATCGGGATCAGCCTCGTTTTTCTGGGCGGTGAAAAGGAGAAGGTCCTGTTCTGGCACCGCCTGATCCCCATGACGACCGTGGAGCAGATGGCGGCTATCCTGGACGACCTCGGCCTCCGGAACACCGATGTCGTCTATTACGGCTGGCAGCCGCTGGGCGCGTCGAGCATGCCCCCGGATTCCTTGAAGATCGACCGCCGGCTGGGAAGTGAAGGCGAGGTCCGCGCCCTGGCCGAGGCGATCCGCACGGAGGGCGGGAATTTCTACCTCTATTACCATCCACAGGCGGCCTTCTTCGAGGAGAAGGGTTATTCGCCCCGCTACGACCTCGCCATGTCGATTTCCAGGCAGAACCTGGGGAGCTATACGTATTACCTCAACCTGGCTGCAGTCACCGAGCGCTTCACCGGTCTGAGCGAGGACGTGGGCACGATCCTCTCTGGTGGGCTGGCCCTGGACGGGATCGGTTCGACGCTGTACAGCGATTTCAAACCCGGCCATTTCCTGAACCGGGAAGATGCGATCGCCGCCTACCAGGAATTGCTCGCCGGGATGGGGAGCAGGGCCTCATTTTTCAATCCGAACGATTACGCCTTTGAGTTTATGCGGGCGTATTACGATATGCCGATTTTCACGAGCGGCTACATCTACGCGACCGACACCGTGCCGTTCCTGCAGATTGTTCTTTCCGGATACGTACCCTTCTACGGCGCGCCGATGAACTTCTCCTCCAATGTGCGGGAGGACCTGCTCAAGCACATCGATTTCGGCGTTTACCCGGCCTACTATCTCACCCAGGAGATCACCGCCCAGATCCTAAACACCCCGTCGAGCTGGATCTATACTTCGTCGTATGGGCAGTGGGGGCAGGAGATCAAGGAAACCTATGCCTGGTTGAACGCCCTGCTCGGACCGGTCAAGGGACAGTCGATCGTGGAGCGCGAACAGCTCAGGGACGGGGTGTTTGCAACCACCTACTCAAATGGTATGCGGATCGTCGTCAACTACACCGACCGGCCCTTCCAGCTTGACGACCTCGTGGTCGATGCCAGAAACGCTCTGATCCAGGATGCCGGACAATGAGGATAAGCGGTAGAAACATGAAACCCGCCACCCGGGAGGCCCTGACCGGCTTCCTGTTCGTCCTGATCTGGATCATCGGCTTCGGGATCTTCACGGCCGCGCCGCTCGTGCAGACCTTCCGGTACAGCCTGAACCAGGTCACGATTTCGGCGACGGGCATCATCCTGCAACCGCTGGAGTGGGCCAACTACACCCGCGCCCTGTTCACCGACCCGTCCTTTCTGGAACTGCTGATCGAGTATGTCGTCGAGACCCTGGTCTCCGTGCCGATCGTCCTGATCTTCTCGCTGATCATTGCCTTGTTCCTGAACCTGGATTTCAAATTCAAGGGGTTGTTCCGGACCATCTTTTTCCTGCCCGTCGTCATCACGAGCGGTCCCGTGATCAAGGAGCTGGCTGCTCAGGGCGCGACCTCTATCCCGCAGATCGCCAACTCCGCCGTGATCGCCGAGTTCCTGTTCGAGTTGCCGCGCTACCTGCGAAATCCGATCGAATATCTGCTGACCTCGTTCATCCTCATCCTCTGGTTTTCAGGCGTCCAGATTCTGATTTACCTGTCCGGCCTCCAGAAAATAGATGAGAGCCTCTACGAAGCCGCCGCGATCGACGGCGCTTCGGCTTGGGAATCTTTTTGGAAAATCACCCTGCCCTCACTCTCGACGACAACCGTCGTCAATGCCATCTACACGATCATCGCGCTGTCCCATTTCTCGGAAAACAAGGTCATCCAATACATCTACGGGCAGACCTATGCCGTGCAGGGCGGCATTGGTTATGCGAGCGCGATGTCATTCATTTACTTTTTCGTGCTGATCGTTCTCCTGGCGATCGTCTACCTTTTCCTGAATTTTCGGGCCAGGAAAGGTTAAGCATTCATGTCACGCACCCTGGAAGAAGGAGTGGAAAAAATGGATGTCAAAGCGGGGCGGAGCCCCGCTTTGACATCCATTTTTTCCTTCCCTCAGGCACAAACCCCGTTCAAAAAACAAGAAGGCGCGGACAGATGGCCATACTGAGCAAAAGACAGATCACCGTATTCAATCAGGTCAACCGGGACAGGATCAAGAGCCTGCTGCTCGGCAGCCGAACCGGTTACGGGCTGATCTTCACCACGCTGCTGTATGCGCTCCTGATCGCAATCGGCTTCGTATATCTCTACCCCTTGCTGTTCATGTTTGTGACCAGTCTGAAGAGCCCCGACGACCTGCTGAACCCCATGGTGCAGTGGGTCCCGACGGAGCTCTACATCGGCAACTACGAGAAGGCCTTCCGCGTCCTGGACTATCCGAGGACCTTGAGGGCCTCCATCCTGATCAGCGTCGTCCCCTCCCTGATCCAGGCTGCGGTCTGCTCGCTCGTGGGGTATGGGTTGGCGCGCTACCGGTTCCCCGGGAAAAACCTGGTCTTCGCCTTGATCCTCGCCACCTTCATCATCCCCGCACAAAATACCGTCATCCCCCAGATGCTCAAATACCGGGAGCTGGGGCTGCTCGGCGACATCAGGTCCCTGATCCTGCCCGCCGTCATGGGTCAGGGTTTCAAGAGCGCCATCTTCATCCTGATCTTCTACCAGACTTTTCTGTCCATGCCCAAAGTTCTGGAAGAGGCCGCCCGGCTGGACGGGGCCTCCGATATCGAAATATTCCTCCGCATCGCCCTGCCCTCCGCCGTCCCGGCGTTCGTCATCTCCATCCTCTTCTCGGTCGTCTGGTACTGGAACGAGACCTACCTGACCGTCATCTTTCTCCAGGGGGGGATCGAGTCTCTGCCCATGGCGCTATCAAAATTTGCTCAGGCCTACGAGAACCTGTACCCGCCCGGCACGGTCAACATCTTCGACCGCCTGAACGAGGCCGTCAAGCTCAGCGGCACGTTTTTGAACATCCTGCCGCTCCTGCTCATGTACTTCGTGCTGCAGAAGTGGTTTGTCGAATCCATTGAAAGGTCCGGGATAACGGGTGAATAAGCGAAGCAGCCTCGGCCTGGTCCTGGCGCTGGCCCTCGCAGCCTGTGCCTCCCCGGCAGCCCCTACGCCGACCGTCGCCGCCCCGCAGGCGACGGTCACGCAAGCGGCGGTCACGCCGCCGTTCACACCGATTCCAACCGGCACACTTGTCGTGCCGGAAACGGTGGTCCCCACCGCGACTCCAGTCGATATTAGAGCCATCATCGCCGCCGAGATGAGGGGCTGCTTCGACTTCTTCTGGGAATTGGCCAACACCGAACCCGGCAGCGCCGGCTACGGCCTGATCCGCGACCGCTACCCCGGCTCCGAAGGCATCGCCAGCATCGCGTCCGTCGGCTTTGGCCTGACCGCCTACCTGGTCGGCGTCGAAAAAGGCTACATCACCTACGAGGAGGGCTTCGAACGGGCGAACGGGACGCTCGATACCCTCCTGTCGATGGAGCGCACCGAAGGTTTTTTCTACCATTTCGTCAGTATGCAGACCGGCCGGCGAGCCTGGGAGAGCGAGGTCTCCAGCATCGACACCGCCATCCTGATGATGGGGGTACTCTCCGCCGGGCAGTATTTCGGCGGGGAAGTCCGGGACAAAGCGGATCAGCTCCATGCGGAGGTGAACTGGCCCTGGTTTCTGGACGAGTCGCGGGATATGTTCCACATGGCCTACCGCCCGGATGAGGGCTTTGCGGGCCACTGGGATTTCTACGCCGAGCAGCTGATGCTTTACGTTCTTTCGGCTGGGTCGGACACCTATCCCGTGGACCAGACCCCCTACTACACCTTCACCCGCCACGAAGCGCGCTTCGGCGAAGGCGACCTATTCATCCATTCCTGGTTCGGCTCGATCTTCACCTACCAATACAGCCACGCCTGGATCGATTTCAAGGATTACACCGACGAAGAGGGCGTGAACTGGTTCGACAACTCGATCGAAGCCTCCAAGGCCCACTACAACTTCGCCGTTGCGATGGAGGATAAATACATCACCCTCGGCCCGCTCGCCTGGGGTCTGACCGCCAGCGACGGCCCGAACGGGTACAACGGCCTGTACGGGGCGCCCCCCTCCGGCTTCGACAACCGCGCCCATTTCATCGACGATACGATCGCCCCCTCCGGCGCTATCGGATCGATCCTCTTCCTCCCCGAACAGGCGCAGCAGGCTATGGTGAACTACTATGCTATCGAGCGGTTGAACGGACGTTACGGCTTCCTCGACGCCTACAACCTGACCGAAGACTGGTACGCCTCAGACGTGATCGGCATCGACAAAGGGATCACCCTGCTCATGTTGGCAAACTTCGAGGACGGCCTCGTTTATCAGATCATGATGCAGAACGAAACCATCCTGGACGGGCTCGATCGCCTGGGACTCACTACAGAGAACTAGAGATCATGATCACCATTAAAGACGTCGCCAGGCACGCCAATGTGAGCATCACGTCCGCCTCGTACGCCCTGAACGGCACCGGTTCGATCAGCGAGGCGACGCGGGAAAGGATTCTGAAGGCCGCAGAGGAGCTCAACTACCATCCCAATGCATTCGCCAGGAAGCTGAAAAAGCAGAAGACGCACACGATCGGCGTCTTCATCAGCCGCTTCGGCGGCTCCTTCTATGAAGAGATCCTTGAAGGCATCCACGATGCGATCCTGAAAACCGATTACGAGCTGATCGTTTCCCCGGAGAGCCGGCCGGTCCGGAAAATCCTCACCCAGCGGCAAGTGGACGGCGCCATCGTCTTCGATTCAAAGATCGAGAGCGGGGTGATCGCGAAGCTGGCCTCGAAGTGGTTCCCAATCGTCGTGCTGGATCGATTCCTGGAGGTCGAGAATCTGTTCCCGCTGCTGGTGGACAACCGGCAGGGGGTCAAGGAGGCCTTTTATCACCTCTACGAACAGGGCGCCCGGAAGATCTCGTTCGTTTCTGGAGCTGCGGATTCGCTCGACAATATAGAGCGAATGGAAGCCTTCCTCAAGGAGGCGAAAAAAAACCGCCTCTCCGTCCAATGCTACGACGGGGACTTTACCGAGGCGTCCGGCTATGAGATTGCAGAGAGGATCGTCGCGGCGGACGACCTACCCGAGGCGGTTTTTTGCGCAAACGATCAGATGGCGATCGGCTTTCTCAGGGCGATGAAGGAGAACCATTTGAAAGCGCCCGACGATATCGCCGTCGTCGGCTTCGACGACATTCAAATCGCACAATACATGCGGCCTTCTCTGTCCACCATCGGCGCATCGCGTTTTCAATGGGGATCTCTGGCGGCAACTCAGATGATCGATTTCCTGGAGAACGGGAATCACTTCCCGGAGCCTTACCGCATCCCCACCCGGTTCATCCCGCGCGAGTCTTCGACCAGGAATTTCAGTCAGAATCTATTCGAAAAAAGTGGATAGGCGATTTTGGGGGCGGATGTGCCGGGCAATGCTCGGTATATCCGCCCCCAAAATCGCCTTTTCCAAAATTCACAAGAGGAGGATCACAGACTTGTTGAGTCAAAAGGAAAAAACGAAGGTATTAAATGAAGAAATTAAAGGATCATTCGACTTTTTTCTGGATTACACCAACCTCAAACCGGGCAGCGAGGGGTACGGTCTGACCGTCGATACGAACAAGAAACCCGGCGTGGCTTCGATCGCCTCCACGGGTTTTGCCCTCACCGCCTGGGTCATCGGCGCGGAGCGGGGGTTCATTCCCGCTGCGAAGGCCAGGGAGATCACGCTCGGGACCCTCCACACCCTGCTCGAGCGGGTCAGCCACCATCGCGGGTTTTTCGCCCATTTCATCGACATGGGTACGGGCCGGCGGATCCGCAAAAGCGAATACTCCACGATCGACACGGCCCTCTGCCTCAACGGGGTGATCACGGCCGCCGCCTACTTCCGGGATGCGGAAATTCGCGCAACGGCCCAGCAGCTCCTGGATCGGGTCGACTGGGATTTCATTATCTTTGATCGAGAAGGCAGGACCCTCTTCCGGATGGCCTACAATCCAGACCGGGGCGGGGATTACGTGGAGGGCGAGCCCGGCTATATCCACCAATGGGATATGGCGGCCGAGCAGAAGATGATGTACCTGCAGGCCGCCGGCCGAGTCGACCCGGCGACCGCCCGGCGCCTCTACCAGGGATTTGACCGCGAGACCAGCCATTACGACGGCCACCCCGTCATCCACAATCCGGGCGGCAACCTGTTCGCCTATCTGTTCAGTGAAGCCTGGCTGGACACGGGTAGTTATTTCGACCCGGACGGTGTGGATTGGTTCAACAACACCCGCCTGGCCGCCCTCGCCAACCGCAATTTCTGCATCGAGTACGCCCACCAATTCCCGACCTATCACGCCAGCAGCTGGGGCATCAGCGCGGGGGACAGCCCGTGGGGGTACGACGTGTCGGGCGCACCGCCCTCCCGTTTCGATCCGAAACCCAACGGCACCGTCTCCATCTACTCGGCGCTGTCGTGCCTGCCGTTTCTCCCCGACCAGGTCCTGGAGATGGTCGCCTACCTCCACAAGCGCCACCTGCAGACCTGGGGCCGGTACGGCTTTTTCGACTCATACAACCTCGCCGTCTCACCGGAATGGTACAGCCACTCCCTCTACGGGATCGATAAAGGCTGCTCCATGCTCATGATCGAAAACTACCTGACCCGCCTCGTCTGGGATGCGTACACCCGGAGCCCCCAGGTCCTTCAGGCACTGGACAACCTGGGCTTCAAGGCGCGGGAGCGGGAAACGGTCGTCGAGCTGAAAGCTGAACCCGAGTACGCGCCGCAATTGGGTACGGCCACCGCGCTCGGCCAGGTCCACGGCGAATGAACGCGTTCGAGGTGAAGGGCGGCCAGTTCTGGCTCGACGGCCGGCCCCAGCTCATCCAGGCCGGGGAATTCCATTACTTCCGCACCCCGGTCGACGAATGGGCACACCGTCTCGGCCTGCTCTCGGAGGCCGGCTTCAACGCCGTCGCCGCCTACATCCCCTGGCTCTGGCACCAACCGGAGGCGGGTATATCCGACCTGGACGGCCACAGCCACCCGATGCGCGACCTGGCCGGTTTTCTCGACCTGGCCGCCGGGATGGGCTTCTGGATCATCCCCCGCCCGGGTCCGTACATCATGGCGGAGACGATCAACGAGGGCATCCCGCCCTGGGTTTTCGAGCGCCACCCCCAAGCGGCCTTCGTCAGCCAGTCCGGGGCCATCCAGAACATCGCCAGCTACCTGCACCCCGATTTCCTCAAGTGCGTCCGAGACTGGTACCGGGCGGTCTTTGAAATCCTCTCCCCGCGCCAGGTCACCTGGGACGGGAAGATCATCATGGTGCAGTTGGACAACGAGATGGGGATGCCGCACTGGCTTCGAAATATCCTGGACACCAACCCGGACACCCTGGCCCGATTCGCCGGCTGGCTGCAAAACCGCTATGGCGAGGCGCTCGCCGGGCGCTACCCGGCCGGCGAGCTGGTCGATTTCCTGCGGGAGGGGATCACCAATCCGAGCGAGCCCTACGGCGTGAGCATCGTTGAGGACTACCGGCATTTCTACCGGGGTTATCTGCGCGAGTACATGGGATTTCTCTGGGACGAGGCCAGGGCGAACGGGATGGAGGTCCCGCCGGTCGTGAACGTCCACGGCTTCTTGAACGGGGGCAAGACCTTCCCGATCGGGCTGTCGCAGCTGATCGAGGTCATGGAAATGGACGGCATGATCAGCGCAACGGACGTCTACCCCCTCGCCATCGGCGAGGGCAATTTCCCCCAGCTGCTCATGGTCAATGAGATCACCAAGGCGCTCCAAAACCCGCACCAGCCCCTGTTTTCGATTGAATTTCAATCGGGCGGGAACCAGGATTTCGGGACCGGGCAGACCTCCTTCTACGACCTGCACACCCGCCTGTGTATCTCGACCGGGATGCGGGCGATCAACCACTATTCCTTCTTCGCCGGGGAGAACGACCCGGTCTTGAGCCCTGTCAGGCGCCACGACTGGGGGCCGCCGGTGCGGGTGGACGGCAGCCTGCGGAAGCATTATCATCGCTATCCGAAACTGTCCGCTGCGCTGGCCGCCTACGGGGAGGACCTGGTGCGGTCGCAGCCGGAGACCGTTGCCGCGGTCGGTTTCATGCTCGAATATTTCATGACCGAGGTGAACAGCCCGCTGACGCAGGCCGCCACGAAGACGATGACGCACCAGCGCGAGGTCGTCCTTTTCGACTTCCTCGGGCGCGGCCTGGCCCTGACGCACCGGCCTTTCCATGCCGTCGATCTGGACCGGGCCGCCCTGGATCCGACCGAGAACCCGATCGTGTTTGCGATGATGGACAAGCAGTGCGATGCCACGACCCAGGCGAAGCTGGTCGAGTACGTCCGGCGGGGTGGGCGGCTCGTTCTCGGCGGGCGGATGTGTATAGAATCATTCGATCATACACATTGCACCGTCCTGAAGGACGCCTCGGGCATCCGGGGTACCCGGGACTACGAGTTCGATCCAGGCCTGATCCGCCATAATATTCGCGTGTTCGACAGGCCGTACATTCCCGTCTCGCTGTTGGAAACCTATACCGGCGATTTCGACGAGGTGTTCGCGACCCATCCGGACGGCGGGGTCGTCGGTTTCATTCAATCGATCGGGGAGGGGCGGCTGATGCATTTCGGCGCCTCGCTGACCGTCGACGCCCCGGAGGATCTGGGCGTGTTCGATCGGATCGCGCGGGAAGCGGACTGCCCGCGAGCGTTCGAACTGAGCACCTGGGCGGATGTCCGCTTCAGCCGCGGCGAAAACGGCGGTTTCCTCTTCATCAACAACTACCAGGACGACCCGCTCGAGACTACGATCGCGCATCGCGGTGAGCGCCTGTTCGGCGGGAACCCGATCCGCCTTCCGGCCAGGCGCGGCGCGATCCTGCCGTTCGAGTGGACCGTCCGCCCCGGTCTCCTCCTCCACTACATCACCTCGGAGATCGTCGCCGTCGAGGAGGATGAGGATTCCGTCACGATCAAGACAGACCAGCCGGACGTCGACGCCGAACTAAGCCTCTCGGGGTACCGTATTGAGGGAGCAGCCGCCGGCGAGGGGGAGCGCATCCGGTTCAAAGTCCGGGATGGCCTGATTGTATTTCACATGACGTCTTGACAACGATCCGCTTGAAATAGCGCAACCTCCAACCTGGAACCAGGAAGATTGCACGTTGCACTTTGCACCTGGTACCCGGCACCTGGCACCTGGAACCCGCTCATGCGCCTCCTATACCTCGACATCGACAGCCTCCGTCCCGACCACCTCGGCTGCTACGGCTACCACCGCGACACCAGCCCCAACATCGACGCATTGGCCCGGGAGGCCGTCCGCTTCACAAACGTGTATGTCTCGGACGCTCCCTGCTTGCCCTCCCGGACGGCCCTGTGGAGCGGGCGCACCGGCTTCCACACCGGCGTCGTCAGCCACGGCGGGGCCGCCGGACAGCCCTTCCCGCAGGGCCCGGACGTCCCCGACAACGGCAACGTCTTCCGGCGCACCGGTTGGATGAACGCCCTCGCCTCGCTCGGGATGAAAACTGCCACGATCAGCCCGTTTGCCCAACGGCATTCCGCCTGGCACTGGTACGCCGGGTTCAACGAGATCTACAACACCGGCAAGAACGGTGACGAACTCGCCGACGACATCGTCCCCGTGGCGCTGGAATGGCTGGACCGGAACGGCCGGGACCCGGACTGGTTCCTGCACGTCAACCTGTGGGACCCGCACACTCCCTACCGGACACCGCCGTCCTACGGGGAGCCGTTCGCCGGCGACCCGCTCCCTGAGTGGTTCACCGAGGAAATGCACCGCCGTGCCTGGGAGGGGTTCGGCCCGCACAGCCCGCAGGAGCCCAACTGGCTGTGGGGAAACGTCTCGGACCGTTTCCCGCGCCATCCCGATTCGATCGACTCGATAAAAGCCGTCCGGCAGTGGGTGGACGGCTACGACACCGGGATCCGCTACGCCGACGACTGGATCGGCCGGCTCTTCGATAAATTGAGATCGCTGGGGATCTACGACGAGACCGTCATCGTGGCCGGCGCCGACCATGGCGAGAACATCGGTGAGCTGAACGTCTGGGGCGATCACCAGACCGCCGATCCCATCACCTGCCGCGTCCCGCTGCTGATCCGCTACCCCGGCTATAACCCCCGCGTCGACGCCGCCCTGCACTACCACTTCGATTGGGCCGCCACGGTGATCGAGCTGCTGGGCGGGTCCGTGCCGGAGAATTGGGACGGCGTCTCGTTTGCTGACGCCTTTCGGAAGCAGGAGCAGGCCGGGCGCGAATTCGTCGTCACCGGCCAGGGGGCCTGGGCTTGCCAGCGCGGCGTCCGGTTCGACCACGACGGCCGCGCATGGCTCTGCCTGCGGACCTACCACGACGGTTACAAGGCGCTGGAACCCGTCATGCTCTTCAACCTGGACGAGGACTTCCATCTCCAGCGCGACGTCGCAGTGGGGGAACCTGCGCTCGTCGACCGTGCCCTGCGCCTGCTTGAAAACTGGATCTACGAACAGCAGATGACGGGCGAGACGGCCGTCGATCCCCTGATGACCGTCATGCGGGAAGGCGGGCCTTTCTACGTCCGGGGCGATCTGCCTCGCTACCTCGAGCGGCTCAAGGCCACGGGCCGCGCCCAACACGCCGAACGGCTGGCGAGGCTGCACCCGGACGAGGCCTGACCGGCCACACCCGGGGACATCAACGACAGGACCCGGTTCCCGCGATATACTTGGCTCCGCGTGATTCCGGAGCCCAGGGCTGGTTGCGGCCGCACGGCAAGCTCTTGTTAGCTGCTCGGGATACTGGCAATCGAGGCTCCGTAAGTGATGTGAAAGCTCAGAAATCTCACGCCTTTATTAACGCAGAGACGCAAAGGCGCAGAGATGTAGAGCTTTGTTATTTGCCTGACAAGCAAGGTGTCTTTCATAAGCAAATTTACCTGCTTGAATAACAAAAAACCTTTGCGTCTCTGCGTTAAAAAAATTCTTGAATAGCGTTTAGGAGCGATATGTCTGTGAACCGAGTCTTAATCATGGGCGCCGCCGGGCGCGATTTCCACAACTTCAACACCGTCTTCCGTGACAACGAGGATTACACTGTCGTCGCCTTCACCGCCACGCAGATCCCCAACATCGACGGGCGCCGCTACCCGCCGGAGCTGGCGGGCGAGCGCTACCCCGCCGGCATCCCGATCCACCCCGAAGACGACCTGGTCGATCTGATCCAAAAACATCAAATCGACCAGGTCGTCTTCGCCTACAGCGACGTCCCGCACAACTACGTGATGGACAAGGCCTCGATCGTCCTCGCCGCCGGGGCCGATTTCCGGCTGCTGGGGCCGCGCGGCACCCAGATCGCCTCGACCAAACCCGTCGTCTCGATCGGGGCGGTCCGGACCGGGGTCGGGAAAAGCCAGACCACGAGGCACGTCCTCCGCGTCCTGCGGGACATGGGGTACCGGACGGCCGCGATCCGGCACCCAATGCCCTACGGCGACCTCGTCAAGCAGGCCGTCCAGCGTTTTGCGACCTATGAAGACCTGGAGCTGCACGAATGCACGATCGAGGAGCGCGAGGAGTACGAACCGCACCTCGACAACGGCGCCGTCGTGTTCGCCGGCGTGGACTACGAGCGCATCCTCCGAAAAGCCGAAGAGGAGGTCGACATCGTCCTGTGGGACGGGGGGAACAACGACCTGCCGTTCTACAAATCCGACTTCCACATCGTCCTGGCCGACCCGCACCGCCCGGGACACGAGCGGACCTACTATCCCGGCCAGGCCAACGCCCGCATGGCCGACGTATTCGTGATCAACAAGGTCGACACGGCCGCGCCGGAGGACGTCATGGCGGTGCGAGAGAGCCTGCGCGAGCTGAACCCGGGCGCCCCGATCGTCGAGGCGGCCTCCCCGATCTTCGTCGACGACCCGGCCGCGATCCTGGGGAAGCGGGTCCTCGTGGTCGAGGACGGCCCGACGCTGACCCACGGCGAGATGGCGATTGGGGCCGGCTGGGTGGCGGCGAAACGCTTCGGGGCGGCCGAGATCATCGATCCGCGGCCGTTCGCCGTCGGGACCATCGCGGAGACCTACGAGAAATACCCGACCACCGGCGCCGTCCTGCCCGCCATGGGCTACGGCGACGGCCAGATGCGCGAGCTCGAGGAGACGATCAACCGCTCGATGGCCGACCTCGTCATCATCGGCACCCCGATCGACCTGGGCCGCATCCTGGACCTGAACATCCCGTCCCAACGCGTGCGCTACGA
>DATKDL010000061.1:0-32336 GCA_035512695.1 Anaerolineales bacterium
GGGGGCGGGGCCGAAACCCCCCCCCCCCATATCCCCGCCTCAATTTTCGGATAGGTTCTTAGTCTATTCCGGAGGAGTCAAAATGAGCGAGACAAGTCGAAATCAAATGCAGGAACAAAGCACGGAAAGTGAGAACGAATATAAAGCCCCGGATTTCGTCACGGCAATAAAATTACAGAGTCGAACAAATGGGGCGGTAAAACAAAATGATATTAAGGCACCGGCGACCCTCATCAAGCGCGATGGACGAGTTGTCGAGTTCGATGCGAACCGGATCGAGAATGCGCTGATCAAATGCTTCAATAGCCTTGAACAAAAACCAGTATCTTCTCCGCGGTATTTGACGACCCAGGTCGTCAACATCGTCGCGGCAAAACACAAACAGCCCACTGTTGAGCAGATACAGGACATCGTGGAGATGGTCCTCCAGGCGAATGGGGAATATGATGCTGCGAAACACTATATCCTCTATAGAGCTGAGCATTCTAAGCTCAGGCAAGAACGCCCGGTTCCGGATGAAGTCAGACAGGCTTTTGCGGAATCTGACAATTATTTCCCAAGCCAACTACAGAAATTTCAGTTTTACGACAAATACTCTCGATTCAACAACGAACTCGGTCGGCGCGAGACGTGGACGGAAACCGTCGATCGGGCGGTGGATTTTATGCGGGAATTGTCGGAATCGCGGTTGCCCGGTGAAACCTATGAAAGGATCCACACAGCGATTCTCGAGATGAAGGTGATGCCGTCGATGCGTTTGCTCGCGATGGCTGGTCCGGCTGCCAGACGAAATAACATCACGATTTACAACTGCTCGTACCTCCCGGTAGACAGCCTCGATGCTTTTGTGGAAGCGTTAATCATATCGATGAATGGCTGCGGGGTCGGATACTCGGTCGAAAGGCAGTATGTTGAGCAATTTCCTCGAATACAAAGGCAAATCGAAACGGAACCTTCGACATTTACAGTCCCGGATACCGCCGAAGGCTGGGCTGAAGCGCTTCGGCGAGGTTTGCAAACCTGGTTTAACGGGGAGGATATTCACTTCGATTTATCTCTGATCCGTCCGAAAGGAGCACCGCTTCGGACAAAAGGCGGTCGCGCTTCCGGCCCGGCCCCGCTAGAAAGAATGCTGGATTTTGCGCGCTCGAAGATCCTGGCTCGCCAGGGAGGGTTCTTGAGGCCCATCGATGCGCATGACATGATGTGCGCCGTGGGAAACGCTGCAGTTTCGGGAGGGGTTCGCAGGACGGCGATGATCGCTCTCTTCGACTTCGACGATCTTGAAATGCGCTTGTGCAAGAGCGGAGAAAACATCGTTGGCAACGAACAGAGATGGAATGCGAACAACTCTGCGGTGTGGCCCGACAGGGAACTGAATCAAAGGGAGGTCACACGATTCCTGCTTGACATGTTTGAATCGCAACGAGGGGAGCCCGGGATTTTCAGTCGAAGGGCGACGTTGAATTCTATACCCGATCGGCGAGCGCCTGCAGCGTTTGGGACCAATCCCTGCGGGGAAATTATATTGCGGCCCTACCAGTTCTGTAATTTGTGCAATGTCGTCGCTCGTGAAGACGACACGTACGAAAGTTTGAGAGAAAAAGTCGAAATCGCTACGATTATCGGTACGATCCAATCGATGGCCACGCACTTTCCAGGTCTACGCGCGATCTGGAAGGAGAATTGCGAAGCAGAGAGATTGCTCGGCGTTGACATCAATGGGCAAATGGACAGTCCGGTAGCGAGGAATCCGGAGGTTCAAGCTCGCCTTCGGGAGGTCGCTGTCGAGGTGAATCAAAGAACTGCCGAACAACTGGGAATTCGGCAGTCTGCGGCTGTGACTTGTGTTAAACCATCGGGTAATTCCTCCCAGCTGTTGGATTGCTCACCCGGCGTTCATTCCCGGTGGGCGAAGCACTATATCCGAAACGTGCGTGTCAGTGCTTCCACCCCTGTTTTCAAAGTACTTCGTGATGCAGGGGTACCGTTAGACCCGGAAAACGGACAATCCCGAGAAGATGCGGATACCTGGGTTGTGCATTTTCCTGTAAAAGCACCACAAGGCGCCATCACTCGCAATATGCGGTCGGCGATTGAACAATGCAACTATTGGCTCCAGGTCAAAACCCATTGGACGGAGCATAACCCCAGTGTTACGATCACGTATAAGGATGATGAAACCCTGGATATCATTCGGTGGGTTTGGGAGAACCAGGACAAGATCGGCGGAATCACTTTTCTTCCGGCATTTGATGCCCTGTTCGATCAGATGCCGTATGTTGAAATAACAGAAGGTCTATATAACAAGTTGGCTCCCGATTTTCCCGTAATTGATTTTTCCAAGATATATCGTTACGAGCTAAATGATTTCACCACGGCTGCCCAGGAAATTGCTTGTTTTGCAGGTTCGTGTGATGATGATGTAATGCACCAGAAGTGAATGCTGTAAAAGCATCCGCAAAAGAAAGGGCCCCGAGTTTTGCTCGGGGCCCTTTCTTTTGCGGAGCGCTGCTGGTGCCCACGCGGGGCGTGGGAACGAGCGGACGAGGGCTCAGAAACTCCCGACCGCCCGTGTCAGATCGTCGAAGAGCTCAAAATAATCCACCATCCCGACCCACTCGAACGATTCGCGGATCTTCTCGTTTGCGTTGACCAGGACCAGCTTCCCGCCTTTGCCCTTCGCCTTGATCTGTGTCTCCGTCAGCACATGCAGCCCCTTGCTGGACAGAAAATCGACCCCGGTCATGTCGAAGACGATGTTATAGCGGCCGGCCCCGATGATCTCATCCAGCGTTTTTTGTAGAGCGGCGGACGTATACGTATCTACCCGGCCGTTCATCTTGACGACGTCGCTGCGGAAGTAGCGGTTGGTTGTGATTGACATAAACCTTGCTCCTTTATTCCTCAACCAGATTCTCCACTTCATTAAATCACAATTGCATGTAAAAAATCAATGCGCTGCACACCGGAATACGGTGATTTCCGTCACACCGATTCATAGAGACGCCACACTGCGGCGTCTCTATGACGGCGACCACCACCCCCGCTGCATCCCGCTCAGGCACACCGCGGAGCGGTCGGCCGGATGTATCTCCAGGAGCGTCTGGTTTCCCCAGGATTTGGTCCAAAAGCTGGAACAAAAACGGATCAACTTTCGTCATACATTCGAAACAGAACGATGACGCGCCGTTCATCCCTCAGGTGATGCCGCCGTCAGAAAGTTCGCATCATCCGGGGCGCGTGATCCCCTCAAGCACGCGGATAATAAAGAGGTAAAGAAGATGAACGCAAAAGTAAGGCTTGGATCGGTTCTCGCACTGCTCACCCTCCTGCTCGGCCTGACCGCCGCGGCTCCGCCCCCTGCGCTCGCCGCAGTGGAAGGCTGCACGCTGACCCACCCTGTCGTAGCCGGCGAATATCTTTCGAAGATCGCCGCCGTCTACAAAGTCAGCTGGCTCTCGATCGCGCAGCTCAACGATCTGAAAAACGCCAACCTGATCTACCCCGGCCAGGTCCTGTGCATCACGAGCTCCGGGACGACCACCACGCCGCCCCCGGTCTCCGGATCGGTCCGCGTGTATGCTGCCAGTGTGGTTGAGGACAAAGCCGTCACGCTGAAAGGCAAATCGCTCGATGTCAACTCGACCTACAGCATCTATCTGAGCAACTACAAACGCACCACGCTCGTCGAGACTCTCGTCGGATCCGTCAAAACCGACGCTTCCGGTGGCTTCACCCACACGGTCAGCATCCCGAAGAACCTGATCGATGTCGCCCTGGTCCGGGTGAGGGTGACCAACAGCCGCGGCGACAGCTCGACCAACTGGTTCATCAACACGACCGGTTCGGTTGTCGGCGGGGTCGGGTCGCCTGCGATCAGCATCGCCATCGACGATGTCAAGGAAGGCGACTGGGTCAAGTTCACGGCCAGCAACCTGCCCTCCAACGTGGCCTTCAATGTCTATATCGCCAAAGGCGACTCATCGGGTGCGATCTTCATCGGGATGATCCACTCCTCCTCCGGCGGCAAGGTCACGGCGACCTTCGATCTCCCGACCGAATATCTGGACCGGACCAGGCTGGAAATCCAGCTCGAAAATGGTGCGGTCCTGATGGAAGCCGTCAAGGACTTCGATAACGACTAGCCCCGAACACCAAACAAAAAAGCCCGGCGGGATCGCCGGGCTTTTTTGTTTGGTGTTTTTGTTGAGATTTAAGGGGAGAATGTGGTCGAATGGAACCCGATCCGCCCGCTGAACAGACCGAACACGTCGCTGCCGGTCACGACCTTTCCGTCCGGGAGGGTCGCCAGCCAGGAGAACCGCCGCAGGCTTCCGCCTTTGGTGAGCGCCGTCAGGCGAAAGCTTCCCTGCGGGAGGGCCCGCATGAAGAACTCGGCATACCAGCCGATGATCTCGCCGGTACCCTGGAGCGTCCGGTGCGGGTCGACGTGGATCGCGTCCGGTTTGAACAGGGTGATGACGGCGTCTGGCCGGCGGGCGTTGAGTGCGGCGATATAGCGATAGACGATGTCGTTTGGATCCGTCGGTTTGGGCGGCGGCGGTTCCGATTTGGGGTTTTTCCGATCCCAGTCGAAGTCGGCGATCGTATCCCACAATCCGACCTTGCGGGCCTGGGCCCATTCCCAGAAGTTCGCCGCCTGCATGTCCAGCCGGCGGGCTTCGTCGAGGAAATCGGCCACCTCGCCGGGCTTCGGAGTCCAGCCGTGCTCCGTGTAGGCCGCCCCGATCGGCACCACCGGACGGCGGTTGTTCATGCTGTCGAACTCCTCCTTGCAGCGCTGCAGCTGGATTTTCGGGTTCGAAGCGCCCTGCCAGTACATCTGCGGCATGTTGAGATCGCACCGGGCCAGGAAGTTGCGCCACGGGAGGGTCGGGTGCAGCGACGGGAACCGGTAGGAGGCCAGGGCGATCGGGGTGTTGGGCAATTCCTTGCGCAGGATGCTCATGAACGTGGTGGCGGGTTCATAGCGGCCCTTGTATTCTTGCTCCGCGTCGATCACGTAGCCGTCCAGACCCAGGTTCCGGACCCGTTCGACCGCTTTCCGCGCCTCTGCCCCGGCCGCTTCCCCGTAGACGTAATGCCAGCCCCAGGGCGATATGCCGCGCTCCCGCAGTTCCCGCACCAACGGCGGGACGTAATCGACTTTGTTCCGCCAGTCGTAGTTGTAGGAATAGGCTCCATCGGCGATCTTGATCACGACGTGCGAAAGCCCGGCAGCCTGCGCCAGGTCCGCGATCGCCGTCACATCACCGCCTTCGCAGTTCTGGATCTTCCAGATGAATATGCCTTTGCCTTTTAAGTCCATCGGGCACCTCGAAATGTTTCGGGAAAAATGGGGGCGGGCGGGGCGCAGCCCCGCCCGCCCCCATTTTTCCCGTTAACTTTGAAACCGAAAGATCTTCAACATCTGCCGAATGATCTCGTACAGCACGTTCTGCTGGAAACCGGCGATCCAGGCGACCATGTAGATCGCGTAGGGGCTTGAGAAATTCAGGACTCCCTCGACGGTGAAGCCGATCCCGATCCGGACCAGCAAGAACACGACCACGCCGATCGGGATGCCCATGATCGGCTGCGTGTAGTACCACATCTTGTGCTGCGGGTTGAAATCCTGCTTGAGCGATACGTGCCGCCACAGTGCAAACATCGCACCGACCACCCCGCCGAGCCCGCCCCACAGCGCCGTGGAGACCCCGAGGAAAAGATCGTCCATCAGGATGAAGTCGGGCAGGCTGTTGGGAGCCCACGAATTCAGCTGTCCGAGCAAAGTGCTCAGGACAGAAGGGATGAACAGCGCGCCGATCCCCAGCGTCATCAGCCAGAAAACCTCGTAGGCCAGCAGCCGGTAGGCGATCGCATCCGACCAGACCTTGACCCGCCGGGCGTAAGACAGCCGGTACTCGACCTCGTTGAGGCTGCGCTCGGCCTCCTCGTATTTGTCCTTACCCGAAAGGATCAGGGTGGATGCGCTCCGGATCAACTCGAGCAGTTCGCGGGCCAATTCGATGCTGTCGATCTCGTCGTTGATCCGGCGCTGGGCGTTCTCCGCCCGGTTCATCAATCGGGAGATCCGGTCGTCCGTGATCTGCCGCTCGACCTGGCCGGCGTCCGGTGGGAGGTCCGGGAAGATCGTCGGGCTCCTGTGGATTTCGACGGTCGGCCCGGGCGGGAAGAAGATATCGGGGGAGAATTCGCCGGCCGGCGGGACCGGCTCGGGCGGCGGTTCCGGCGGGGCGAATTCCGCTTCTTCCGGGAGGTGCTCCCCGGTCGGTTGGAGTTCGTCTTCAGAGATAAAGAAACCGGCGCCCATTCCCCGGTCTTCAAAGTTCGGCGGCGGCTCTTCGACCCCGGTGCGGGGCATGCCGGCGCCGGGATCGGGCAGTGATCTGTCGTTATCCATATACTCCTCTTCCTCGATGATCGTCACCGGTGAATCATCCGGCCGTCCGGCCGGTACCCATTCGGGCTCGCCGCCGAATACTCCGTCGAGATCGTCGACAGCATCCAGCCCAAGCAAACGCATCTGCGGTGGGGAGGTTTCAAATCTGTCGAATCCTCCCGGTCCTGGGTTGTCATCCGACATTGAATCGACTTCGTCAAACTCTTCCAGAGCGATCCGGCGGTAATCGTCGGTGTGGATGGGGGTGTCGCGGTTCTCATCCAGGCGGTCGCCGTCGTCGAGCAGGTTGTAGTCACGGGCGGTTTCGTCGAAGGTT
Organism: Anaerolineales bacterium; assembly: GCA_035512695.1. GTDB lineage: Bacteria > Chloroflexota > Anaerolineae > Anaerolineales > JABWBV01 > DATDOR01. The sequence goes on from DATKDL010000061.1 coordinate 6,744, forward strand.
TCCTGGTGCTCGGCGGCCCATTCGTCGATGAGCTGATTGTCGAGCGGTTTTTCAGGGGTCTGCGAACCCGGCCGGATCGGGTAATCCGGCCGGTGCGCTTCCTCGCCTGCCTCGTTCGCACCTTCCTCGTTTTTTTTCGTTCTGGGTTTGCGTTTTCTTGGTGGCATAGCGCCTCTCTTTCCAGATCTTCTCAGCCTTTCGCCGAGAGAGCGGGGTAAACCGCGTGCGGGTTTGGGGCATCGCTCCAGCCCGCACCCGATTTACCCAAAAAACTTAAACGCGTTCATGGACCGTGCCCGCAGGCGCCTTCGACCGGTAATAGGCCACGATCTCCTCGATTTCCGGCAGGGTCAACGGTGGCTCGCCGGTTTCGCTGCGCTGGAGCGATTTCATCACGATGATCTCGGCCAGGTTGTAGACGTCGCCGCCGGAGAGCCCGGCAGCCAGGCGTGCGAGCGGCTCGAATTCGATCTGCAGGTCCGGAACACTGCCCAGGTAGCGCTGGAGCATCTTTGCGATGGCCCCTTCAGACGGCAGTTCGAAGGGCAGGTTGAACTTGATCCGCCGCAGGATGGCGCTGTCGTAGGTGCCGAAAAGGTTCGTCGCCAGGATGATGGTCCCGCCGAAGCGGTCGATCTCGGCGATGATCCGGCCGCGGGCCGTGTTGAGGGCGTACTCGGCGCCCTGGCGCAGATCGACGATCCGGCGGCTGACGAAGCCATCCGCCTCGTCGAGCATGATGATGGCGCTTTCCGGGCTTACAGCCCGGAAAGCGCGGGCGATGTTCTTCGGGGTCCGGCCCAGCAGCGATGATTCCACGTTGGCGAAGTTCATCACGTACAGATCCTTCCCAAGCTCCCGTGCGAAGGCCTCCGCGGCCATCGTCTTCCCGGTCCCGCTTGCGCCGAAAAAGTTGACCAGGAAGCCGCGCGTCACGCTCTCGACCCCGACCCGGGCCCGGATCTCCGGGTAGCGCCGGGCGTAGAAGACGACGTCGTCCAGGACCCGGCGGAAGGCCGGCGGGCAGATGAAGTCGTCCAGCGAGAAGCGGGGGACGACTTTTTCCATCAGCTCCGCCGCGCCCACGTCCGTTTCGGCTTCACCGTTTCTGCCCTCGGCGGAAACCGCTGTCCCAAGCTCGACCCGGATCCGGCCCGGGAACGGGTCGAGCTTGCCGATGTACATCGCCAACGAAGCGGCCACATCCCGGCAGAAGCGGTCCGCCGCCTTCGGGAGTTCGGCCGAATCGCTCTCGAACACGAACCGGACGGTCTGACCGGTGTGGTCGAGGGTGATGTCGCGCAGGTGTTCGTGAATGCTCATCATTCGATGTAATCCAGGTTGATCCCATCCACATTGACCCGCGAGACCGTTTCGATCGAGCGCCAGGCGCTCAGGGCGTAGGCCGTGACCTGCATCGTGCTGAACAGGTAGCGGTTGACCACCCGCACCCGGTGGGACCAGCTGTGGTAGCCGTTCATGTACAGCCAGTCCGCAACCCGGGCGGAGATATAGGTCAGGCCCTCGGAAAGCAGGGTCAGACCCAGCGCGATCGTTTCTTTGCCGTCCGCGTACAGGTAGCGGAAGACGGAATTGGCCAGGCCGAATACGATTTCTTTGAAACCCATCATTTTTTGCTCCCGCCGAAATCCAGGAAACGATGTGTTCGGGTCCGGATATTCTGCATGATCCGCTTCGATTGTTCGCGGTGGTGCAGGGCTTTTCCGGTTTCCTGCATCTGGGCATACAGATCGGCCAGCTTCTCGTGATCCGCGGCAACGATGGCCGTATCCTGTCCGAAGGCCTTCCCGTCGATTTCGAGTGCATCTTCGTAACACTTTGTCGCCTTGACCAGGTCCTTCAGACCGATGTAGACCTGGCTCATATTTTTAAGATCCGCGGCGACGCGGTGGTGGGTCGCGCCGTAGACTTCGGCATTGATCTGGAGCGCCTTCGTGATGAAATCGAAGGCTTCCTGGAACTTCCCCTGTTTGCGGGCGACCTGGGCGAGCATGCTCAGGTCGTCCGCCACGCTTGGGTGCCGGCTGCCGTGAATGCGGGCGTCGAGCTCCCGGGCCCGTTCGAATTGCTCGCGGGCCGCATCCAGGTCGTTTCGGTCTTCGTAGACGTGGCCGAGGTTGCTGTGCGCGGTGGCGGCGTATTCGTGGTCCCTGCCGAACAGGCGGCGGTAGGCATCCAGCGCTTTGTTGAGGTGCTGCTCGGCTTCGTCGTACTTCCCGACGATCCGGAGCAGGTTGCCCAGGTCGTTGTGCGAATTGGCGGTGTCGACGTGGACCGGCCCCAAAGCCGCCTGGCGGATCGCCAGCGCCTGCTCGAAATACCGGCGGGCTTCCTCGTAATCGTTCAGCTCCTGGTGGACCTGGCCCAGGTTGTTCAACGTCCTGGCGACGTTGGGATGCTCCCGGCCAAAGCTGCGCTCCTCGCTGTGCAGGAGCCACTCGAAATGTTTCTGGGCTCCCTGGAAATCGCCGACGGCCTGCAGGACCGATCCGAGCTGGCCCATGACGCCGATCGTCATGGAGTGGTGTTCGCCCGCCCGGGCAAACAGGATCCCGCGGGCCTTATTGAGCAGCTCCCGGGCGAGGTCGTAATCCTTCTCCGCCAGGGCCGTCTCGCCCTGCAGGGCCATGACGCTGGCGGCTTCAATCGAGTCAGCCCCGAAGGATTTCTCCATCACGACCAGGGCCTGGGCGAGCGTCTCGCGGGCTTCGGCGAACTCCCGCTTGAACAGATGCGCCCGGCCCAGGGCGGAAAGATCGCGGGCCGCCGTCGGGTGGCCGGAGCCGAAATGGGTCTCGTCGATCCTGAGGGCTTGCCTGAAATATTCGATCGCCTGGTCAGGTTCGCCCAGCTTCAGACAGACCCCGCCGAGCGAGTTCAGATCGGTGGCGGTCTCCGGGTCTGCGGGCCCGTAGACGCGCTGGTCGATCTGGAGGGCGTCCTGGTAGTAGTGCCGGGCGCGTGCGTAATCGCCCATGGCTTCCACCACCTTCCCCAGGTTGCTCGTGGCGGTGGCGACGTAGGAATGGTCCCGGCTGAACAGCCGGCGATACGCGTCTACGGCCTGCGAGAGGTAATTCTCGGCTTCGGCGTAGTTGCCGAGCAGCCGCATCAGGTTGCCCAGGTCGTTGAGCGAGTTGGCCGTCTCCTGGTGGTTGATCCCGAGGGCGTTGACCCGGATCGCCAGCGCCCGCTCGAAATGCAGCCGGGCCTCGTCGTACCGACCCCACTCCTGGAGCACCTGCCCCAGGTTGTTCAGATCGCGGGCCACGTGCGGATGCTCCTTCCCGTAAGCGCCTTCGTCGATCTGGAGGGCGATCTTGAAATACTTCTGCGCATCGGCCACGCGCCCGAGCTCTTTGGCCAGCATCCCCAGCCCCCAGGCGATCGAACCGACCTTGGGATGGTCGGCGCCCAGGGCGGCCTGGTAGGCGCCGAAAGCCTCCTCCAGGTAGCCCTGGCCCTCTTCGTACTGCTCCTGCAAACAGAGGGTCTTCCCGACCTGTTCGAGCAGGGAGATGGTGTCGACGTGATCGCTGCCCAATTCTTCGCGGGCGATGTGCAGGGCCAGGTCGAAATGGTAGCGGGCTTCCTCCGTGCGGCCCAGGTCGAGCAGGACGAGCCCGAGGTTGCGGTGGTCCAGCCCCACCCGGATATGATCGCTCCGGAACAGGCGCTCATCGATCCGGAGGGCGCGCTCGAACTCTGCCCGGGCCCGGGCGCTCTGTCCCTGCTGGCGAAGGACGTCCCCGTAGTTGTTCAGGATCTCGGAGACCAGCGGGTGGTTCTCCCCGAAATGGTGCTCGTAGGTCGCCAGGGCTTCCTTGAAGCTGTCGTGGGCGTCATCCAGGCGGTCCATCGCCATGAAGGCCACACCGAGGGCGTTCATGGCGTAGGCGATCTTCGGGTGGCTGCGGCCAAAGGCCCCCCGGTAGATCCGGATCGCCTTATCCAGCATCGTCTTGGCCTCCGCAGCCTCATTTTTCTTGAGCAGCAGGTTGGCGAGATCGGTCATGTTGCCGGCGAGGTCCGGGTGTGCGTCGCCGAGACGGCGGCGGCGGATCAGCAGGGCGCGCTCGAGGTGCTCGCGCGCCCGGACAGGCAGATCGAGCGCCTCGTAAATCTTGCCGAGCTGGTGCAGATCGCGGGCGACCTGGGGGTGGTCGGGTCTCAGGTTGGCTTCGTCGATTTCGAGCGCCCGCTCGGTGAACGTCCTGGCGTTCTCGAGGTCGCCGGCCTCGCGCAGGGCGTTGCCGAGATGGCAGTAACCCAGGGCCAGGTTAGGGTGGTTCGGTCCGAGCGATTTTTCCCAGACCGTGATGGCCATCTCGAACAGCTTGCGGGCGCTCTGCAGATCGCCGATCTCGAGCAGGACGGACCCCATCTTGTCGATATCCCGGGCCACGTTGGGATGGTCGGTCCCGAAGACCTCCTCATCGATTTCGAGGGCGCGCTGGTACTGTACCTGGGCGCCGGCATAATAGCCCATTTCCTGTAGGACCTGCCCGAGGTTGAGCGCCCGCATCGCGATGTTGGGGTGGTCGGGCGGGTAAATCCGCTGATCGATCGCCAGGGCGCGTTCGAGGTATTCGCGCGCCTTGACGTACTCGCCCCGGTCGAGCAGCAGGTTGGACAGGTTGTTCAACCGGATGCTGACGTTGGGATGGTCCGGTCCCGAGTGCTTCTCGTCGATCTCGAGCGCCCGATTGAGGCAGCGGTAGGATTTGTCGTAGTCGCCCAGGTGGCGCAGGACGAGGCCCAGGTTGTTCAGCCGGGTGGCGATGATCGAATCGTCCTCGCCGTGTGCCGCCAGGTCGATCTCCAGGGCCTTTTCAAAATTGGTCAGCGCCTGGCCGAACTTGCCGGTCTCCTGGTAGACCAGGCCCAGGTTGCTCAGATCCCGGGCGACGTTGGTGTGGTTCGGGCCGTAGGTCTTCTCGTCGATCTCAAGGGCCCGCTCCAGGATCTCAAGCGCCGGCTTGAACTCGCGCAGGTCTTTGAGGACGACGCCCAGGTTGTTGGCCAGGACGGCCAGGTTGGGGTGGAAACGGCCGTACGCCTTCTCGGCGATCTCGAAGGCGCGCTGGAAAAAGCCCCGCGCCTCATCCAGTTCGCCCAGGTTCTGGGTGACGATCCCGAGGTTGTTCAGGGTCCGGGAGAGGTTCGTGTGATCGGAGCCGAAGTTGCGCTCCTCGATGTCGAGGGCCTGCCTGAAATGGGAACGGGCGCGCTTGAAATCGTGTTTGGCCCGGTAGACATGACCCATTTTCTCATGGGCGCGCGCGCTGTTGGGGTGGTCCTCCCCGAAGAAATCTTCGGTGATCCGCAGGGAGCGCAGCCGGATGAGCTCGGTGCGGTCGTAGTCCCGCTGTTTCTCGGAAATCTCAGCCAGGTGCTGAAGGTTTCGGGCAATCCGGGGGTGGTCTGCGCCGTAGAAGGCTTCGTTGATCTCGAGGGCGCGCTCGAACTGGGTGCGGGCGTCATCCAGCTGGTTGAGCTCCATCTGGACGACCCCGAGCTGGACCAGCAGCTCCGACACCTTCCGGTGGTCCCAGCCGAACCGCTCACCGATGACCTTCAAGGCTTTATTGAAATGATCGACGGCTGCCTCCGGATCGCCCATCGCCACCAGGACTCGGCCGAGCTGCTCGTGGGTATTCGCCACGACCATGTGGTCTCCGCTCAGGAGGGTGGAATAGATGTCGAGGGCTTTTTCGAAGTGCTGCCGGGCTTCGCCGAACGATTCCTGCAGGGCCAGGACGGCCCCGAGCAGCGAGAGCGTCCGGGCGGTGTCCGGGTGGAACTCGCCCTGGCGGTTGTGGCGGATACGCAGGGCCTCCTCGAGGCGGTCGCGGGCGCCGCCGTAGGCGTGGTTGGACTGCAGGATCTTGCCCATCAGCTCGAGGTCGCGCGCGACGACGAGCGGATCCGAGGCGGGGTCGGTCCGGTCGACTTCGAGCACCTTTTCGATGACCCGCTGGGCCTCATCGAGTTCTCCCAGGATGACGAGCACCTCGCACTGCTTGAAAAGGACCCGGGCCAGCTTGGGGTGGCGGGCCCCGTAGTGGGCTTCAAGCAAAACGGCGGCGTGCTCGAAATAGTTGCGAGAATCGGTGAACTCGCCGAGACCACGGGCGATCAGCCCCAGGTAGGATTCGACGTTCGCAAGCTGGAGGTCGTTCTCGGCTTCCTGGCCGATCAGGATGGACCGGGTCCGGTGGAGCAGTTCGCGGGCGGCCTTGAGTTCGCCGCCCTTGATCAAAGCCTTGGTCAGGTGAATGGCGCGCAGGGTCAGATCCGACCCGTCCTCATCGCCGTCGAGCGCCGTCTCGATGTCGAAGGCCTTCCGGAGGTGGATCACGGCGGCCGGGAAATCCTTCAGCCGGATCAGGATCTGGCCGAGCTCGTGCTCGAGGCCGGCGATCTCCCGGTGCGCATTCCCGAACATGGCGACGGCGATCCGCAGCGCCTTCTCGTAGTGGGCGCGGGCCTGGTGCAGGTTGTTCGAGCGCTTGCCGACCCCGGCCAGCTTGCGATGGGTTTCCAGGAGGGCCGGGCGGGACGACTCGTAGTTCTTCTCCAGTACGGTGACGGCGTGCTGGTAAAAGGTCTGGGCGTTGTCGAGCGCGCCCATGCTGTAGCTGTAATCGCCCAACTTGAGCCAAAGCACTCCCCCGAGCTGCGGGTATTCGAGGTATGCGGCGGCGGATGCGGCCGAGAGCATGTGGTAGACGTACGGGGAGGCTGCGGTCGGGTTGCGGGGATCGTAGCGGGAGTCAAACAGGGCGATCAGGGTGTCGGCGAGCCGGCGGAAGAGATCGCCCGTCTCGTCCTGGTCCGGTTTGCGGTTGTCGCCGAGCGCCTTGACGATCAGCGAAACGGTCGGGTGGACTCCCATCCCGGGGAGGTTTTCCTGGAGCAATCCCAGGCCCCGCAGTTCTTCGGCGGCCAGGCGGATCTGGTCGGGGTCGGAGCCCAATGCCCGCTGGAGCAGTTCCATCGGGATCGACTCGAATGGCGCGCAGAAGCTGAGGACGCGCAGCAGCTTTTTAGCCTTTGGATCCCGGATGAGCTCCCAGTTGAGGATCAGGGCGGGGGCGAGCAGCGCGGCGGGGTCCTTCGAATTCTCCCGGACGAGGTCGAAAATCCGGGGGTGCCGGACCATGACGCTCTTTCGGCGGATATCCCGGACATAGCTGTCGAAGGACCGTTCGCGGGTGCTGTCAAAATAGCGGGCGGCCAGGAGCAGGCGGAACGGGGAGAAGCCGTCTCCGCGGCGGAGCGGGCCCATGTCCAATGCGGCGTCATGCGAGAACCGCCGGGTGGTCTCTCGCAGCATGTCCAGCGCGCCGGCGTCGCTCAGCTCCCGGACGTCGACGGCCGGATAGCTGTGTGTGCGGCTTTGGAAATCGGCGTCCCGGACGATGAGGACCCTGCTGTTTCCGAGTTTGCCGAGCCACTTGTCCAGGATGGCGGCCGAATCGACGTGATCCAGGACGACGAGGAACGGGCCGGTCGTTTTCCAGTAGCCGAGCACTTCCCGAACCTGGCCCGGCAGATCGCTGGGCCAGTGTTTGAGCGGCAGGGCGGAGCCGATGCGGTGCAGTTCGAGCTCGATCGGGTTGAGGGCGTTCAGGTAGTGGACGCTCTGGAAGAAGCGGCCGTAGCGGAAGCAAAACTCGACTGCGAGCTGGGTTTTCCCTGAGTTCGCCCGGCCGGTCAGGTAAACGGCGCGATCCGGGTTCTCGGGGTGAAAGTGAGCCCAGAGGCCGCGCAGCTCGCCTGTGCGGCCCCGGAAGTGCGGGTTGGGGAGGAAGGGCAGGCGGGAACCATCCGGGAGCAGCCCCCGATCGGCCAGGCCGGTCAGCCCCGCCGGCGCCTGCCGTGGGCGCCGCAGAGTCCGCAAGGCTTCAGCGGCCTCGGTCGTCAGCTCGATCGGCTCGGCCAACGCGGCGACGACGACGGCCCGCTGCGGATGCCGGGTGTCCGGGCCGGCCGGCGGGTCGAGGGGCGCAAAGGACAGCCCGCCGGTCACGAGCGCCGTCTTGAGGCGGTGCCGGTCTTCGCTGCTTGCGGCGCCGGCGTTGAGCCGGTGGACGAGGTTGGCGAGTTCGTTGGCTTCCATGACGTTCGGGGCGTTCCGGCCGGCGCTAATCGTCCCCCGTGAATGAGGTGGCGCCGGAGACCTTTATCCGATCGGCCAATCGCCCTCCGGCGCCCGCCGGCCGGTGTGGGCGGTTCTTCGTACCGTCCGGTCGGTGGGCGCGCGAGCGTGGTCTGGTCGAATCCATACGCCATTATATTGTAAGATCATGGATAATGCATTGAAAAACAGCCTGAAACAAGGTGATTTTGTAATGTTTCGTGCGTTTGTAAAAAAAGAGGCCGGCGTGCGAGCTTTGCTCCATCGCCGGCCTCTTTTTTTCAATATAATTAGCCGAGATGACGAAGCACCTCCTCCTTGTGGCCGGCAACATCGGCGCAGGCAAGACCTCGATCACCGAACGCATCGGCGCCCGGCTCGGGTTCCGGACCGGTTACGAATCCGTCTCCGACAACCCTTACCTGCCCGATTTCTACCGGGACATGCGCACCTGGTCCTTCCACCTGCAGATCTTCTTCCTCGGACACCGCGCCCGGCAGCACCTCGACCTCGCCGCCGACCCGCAATCCGCCATCCTCGACCGCTCGATCTACGAGGACGCCATGATCTTCGCCCGGGCCCTCCACCACCTGGGGAACCTCAGCGAGCGTGATTACCATGCCTATATCCGGGTCTACGAACTCGTCATCCGCTCCCTGCCCGCGCCGGACCTGCTGATTTACCTCAAAGCCCCCGCCCAGACCCTGCTCGACCGCATCCGGGCGCGCGGCCGTCAAATGGAGATCGGCATCCCCCTGGACTATCTTGCCCTGCTCGAACAGTTTTACGACGAGTGGATCGACTCATACGACCGCTCCCCCGTCCTCACCATCCGCAGCGACGACCTGGATTTCGTCAACAAGGAGGGGCACCTGGAGATCGTCATCCGGCGGATCCAGGATAAGCTTTCAGGGCATGAGGAGCTGGTGTTTGATTGAGTGAAAAAAAGAGCGGCTGCGGAGCAGCCGCTCTTTTTTTCACGGAAATAAAACCACGACCAGCCTCGCAGGCCCATGCACCCCCACCGACAGGGTCTGCTCGATATCGGCGGTCTTGCTCGGACCGCTGACCAGGACGGTGTTGGCCGGCCACGGTCCGGTGCGGCCTTCCAGCCAGGTGAACAGGTCGGTCGCCAGCCTGTCCAGCGGGACGACGGCGATGTGGATCGGCGGGAGCAGGGAAACGAGCCGGCTGCGCCCCGGCCCTGAACTGACGACGAGGCTGCCGGTCTCGGCCAGCAGCGCCTCCGCCGAGGTCAACCCGGCGTCGGCCCGGGCGCAGACCGCCCGCCAGCCCTCCGGATCCCCGGCGTGATCGCCCGGACGTGCGATCCGCCAGCCGTCATCCGGGGCGGGTGCGAACCCGTCCAGCGGTTCCCCCTCGTCGGCGACGACGGTCATCACTCCGATCTCCCGAAGAACCCGGCGGGCCTCCGCCAGGGCCTCCGCCGCCGACTCGGTCAAGATCACTTCCCCGTGCGCCTTTTCCAGCGCCTCCCGGAACCGGCGCGCCGGTTCGGCGAACTGCCGCCGGGACCGCCACGGTTCCGGCAGACCCGCCGGCGCAGCGGGAGGCGGTTCGGGCAGCGGGTTGGAAACCGGACCGGGGTCCGCGACAGGGGGGTTCGGCAGGTTCGTTTCCGCTTCCCGCCAGGTCTCCCGGAAGGATTTCGCCGCCGGCCGCGGCAGATCGCCGCCGGCAAAACGACGGCCAAAGCGGGCCAGCCGGGCGGCGAACTCGAAATTGCGTCCGCTCCCCAGCGCGCCGGCCGCCAGCCGGGCCAGCGTCGAAGCTGCGGTCCCGTCCAACCCGGCCGCCACTGTATCGTTTCGCAGTTCGACCAGCATGCGCGGCAGGTCGATCCGGGCCGGGCAGACGTCCCGGCAGGCGCCGCACAGCGAGCTGGCCTGCGGGAGCTGTTTGTGCTCCTCCAGGCCGAACAGCAGCGGGGTCACGACCGCGCCGATCGGACCGCTATACGGGCTGGGCGGGCCGGTCTCGCCGCGGTAGGCGTGCCCCCCGGCGGTCCGGTAGACGGGGCAGACGTTCAGGCAGGCGCCGCAGCGGATGCACTGCAGGACCTCCTCGTATTTCGTCCCCAGCAGCCGGCTGCGGCCGTTGTCGAGCAGGACGATGTGGACGGCCTCCGGGCCGTCGACGTCGCCGGGCTGCTTTGGACCGGTGATGACGCTGGTGTAGATCGACAGCGGCTGGCCGGTGGCGCTGCGGGCCAGCAGGGACAGCCAGGCAGCCGCCTCGGCCCAGGTCGGGGCGATCTTCTCGATCCCGAGCACGGCGACGTGGACCGGGGGCAGCGAGGTCACCATCCGGCCGTTGCCCTCGTTGGTCACCAGGACGACGGACCCGGTCTCGGCGACGGCCAGGTTCCCGCCGCTGATCCCGATCCCGGCCCGCAGGAAAGTCTCCCGCAGCCTGCGGCGGGCCAGGGCGGTCAGGGCCGGGATCTCGGCGGGGACGTCCTCACCGGACTCCGCGACGAACAGCCCGGCGACCTGCTCTTTGGTCTTATGGATGGCGGGGGCGATGATGTGGGCCGGCGCCTCGCCGGCGAGCTGGACGATCCACTCCCCCAGGTCCGTTTCGACCGGGCGGACCCCGGCCGCTTCGAGCGCCTCGTTGAGCCGGATCTCCTCGGTCGTCATCGATTTGCTCTTTGCGGCCAGCGCCGCGCCGTGCGAGCCGGCGATCTCCAGGATCAATTCCCGGGCGTCGGCGGCGTCGCGGGCGAAATGGACCTGCGCGCCGGCGGTGGTCGCATTGGCTTTGAAGGTTTCCAGGTAGGCGGGCAGGTCCGCCAGGGTGGCGGCGCGGATGCGTTTGAAATGGTCGCGCAGCGTATCCGCATCGGGCAGTTCGGCCAGGGCCGCTTCGCGGGCGTCTCGGAAACGGCCGGTGGCCGCCTCGACCGACCGGCCCAGTTTGACGTCCTCGATGGCGATCCGCGCCGCCGCCCGGAAACCACCCTTATGATCGCCCTTAAGCCCGCTCTTAGGCCCGCTCTCCTGATCGCTCTTCTGACCGCTCTCAATACCGCCGCTCACCGGGTGCGCTCCTCCAAAACGGCGGCCAGGTGTTCGACCCGGACCCCGGCCTCATCGGCGAACCGGCGCATCTGCACCAGGCAGCCCGGATCGGCCGTCACCAGCAGCCCGGCGCCGGTCGCGGCGGCCTGCCGCAGCTTCTCGCGCGCCATCGCGGCCGAGACCTCCGGCATCTTGAGCGAGAAAGTCCCGCCGAACCCGCAGCAGCGGTCGGGTTCGTCCATTTCCGTGACGGCCAGCCCGGCCATTTCCAGCACCCGCCGGGGCTGCTCGCGCAGACCGAGCAGGCGGCACATGTGGCAGGAGTCGTGGTAGGTGGCGGGTCCCTCCGGGTTATCCGCCGCCCGGGGAAGGGCCCCCCATTCAAAGCGGACCAGGAATTCGGACAGCTCGAAAGTCTTTGCGTCCAGGGCTTCGGCGCGGGCGCGCCATTCCGGATCGTCGTGGAGCAGATGCGGGTACTCGACCCGGATCATCGCCGCACAGGACCCGGACGGCAGCACGACGGTCTCATACGGTTCGAAGACGACGATCGTCCGTTTCGCCAGCCGGACGGCCTCGGCCCGGTAGCCGGCGTTGAAAAAGGGCTGCCCGCAGCAGGTCTGGCCGGCCGGGAAATCGACGGCATACCCCGCCCGGCGCAGCAATTTGACGGTCGCGACCCCGATCTCGGGCAGGACCTGGTCGACGAGGCAGGTGGGGAGGAGGGCGAGGGTGGGCATGGTTCGAATTGTAACGGAAGGTGTTCCCTCCGTTACAATTCGAACCATGCAGCAGGTGCGCTCCCTCTTTCTCACCCTGTGGGTGATTTTGCCCACCCTCTCTGCCTGCACCCCGGACCCGGCCCCCCCGGTCCCGGCGACCGACCAGGTCTGGACGGCGGAGGCGAGCCCGAGCGCGGACCCGGCCGCATCCGAGACGGCAGCCGCCGAACCGACCGGTACCGGCCCGACGGGAGATCCCTCGCATGGTTCGGGGCAAGCGCACGCACCGCCTCCGGAGCGGCCGGTGTACAGGCTCGCGGCGGTGCTGGACCACGCCGAGCGGAAGCTCGAGGTCGCGCTCGAAATCGTCTATCCCAACCGGACGGGTACGGACCTGGCGGAGCTGGTCCTCATCGTCGATGCCGCCCGGGAGGCGGGGGTGTTCGAGCTGGTCGACCTGCGGCTGCCGGACGGGCCGGCGCCGGAAAAATGGACCCTGGCGGACGGGGTCCTGACCATCGAACTGGCGGATCCGGTCCCGGCGGAGACGGCCGTCGCCGTCGAGATCGACTACCGGCTGCAGCTGCCGCGGCGGCCCGGGAAGCTGGCCGTCTTCAACGGGCAGCTCAACCTGGGGGACTGGTACCCGATGTTCCCCGAGTTCCGGGACGGGGAGGGCTGGCTGGTCCGCCCGGCGCACGTCGTCGGGGAGACGATCGTCTACCCGCTGGCCGATTTCGAAGTGCTGCTCGAGGTCCGGAACGGCCCGGGCGGCCTCGTCGTCGCCGCCCCGGCGCCGTTGGAGCATTCGGACAACGATTACCGGTTCACCGCACCCGGCTACCGCAACGTCACCCTCTCCATGAGCGACCGTTACGTCGTCGACGAGGCCATGGCGGGCGAGGTCGTTGTGCTGGGGTACGCCTACCGGGAGCACGAATTCGCCGCCGCGGCGGCGCTGGAGGCGGCCGTCCGGGCGATCGAGATCTACTCCGAGCTGTTCGGCCCCTACCCGCACGAGCGTTACACGATTGTGGCCGGGAATTTCCCCGACGGTTTGGAGTTCGACGGGCTGACCTTCGTCAGCATGGACTACTACGGCTGGTACGACGGGACGATCCGGAACTACCTGCCGCTGCTGGTCGTCCACGAGGCGGCGCACCAGTGGTGGTACGGCCGCGTGGGGAACGATCCGGCCATGGAGCCCTGGCTGGACGAGAGCCTGGCGATCTACTGCGAGCTGCTGTATTTGGAGCTGGCGTACCCGGATGAGCCGGCGGACTGGTGGTGGATCCTCCGGATGGAGGAGTTCCGGCCGCTGGGCGGGAACGTGGACGACACGGTCTACGACCACGGCGGGTACCGGCCGTACGTCAACGCCATCTACCTGCGCGGGGCGGAGTTAATGCATGCTTTGCGCATCGCCATGGGGGATGAGGCCTTCTTCGAAGCGCTGCGGGCGTACGCGGAGCGGTTTGACGGGGAGGTGGCGACGGGGGAGGGGCTGATCGCCGTGTTCGAGGAGTATTCAGAGGAGGATTTGGGGGAGGTGTGGGATAACTATTTCGGAGATTGAACCAAAAATGAACCCGGCGGGCTTTGCCCGCCGGGTTCATTTTTGGTTCAATCTCCGAAACAACCCCATCACCACCCTTTCCGTATGCCCGGCCGGATCCAGCGCCGGGTTCCAGGCCGAGACCGAGACGGCGCACAACTGTCCCGTTGCGGCGATCCGGTCGAAGACGAGGCCCAGGTCTTCGGCAGACGGCCCGCCGGGGGCGAGATAGTTCATCGCCGGAGCGTCCTGGGGACGGATGACGTCGGTGTCGAAATGGACCCAGAGGGGGCGGTCGGGGAGGGGGAACGTGAGCAGGTCGATGGTCGAGCGCAGATGAAGCATCCCGGACCCGGCCACCGCTTCCGCCTCGCCTGGGTCCAGGTCGCGGGCGTCGGTCAGGATCACGTCGGTTTCCGGGAGCGGCCGCAGCCCGACGGCTTCCGGGACGGTCTGTTCCCCGCGCCCAACCAGCCAGGCCAGCGGCATCCCGCCCAGGAACCCGGAGGGAGTCGTCTCCCAGGTGTTGAAATCGCCGTGGGCGTCGAACCAGATGAGGAGGGGATCGATCCCGGCCCGCTGGAGCCCGGCCAGCATCGGGACGGCCGTGCAGCAGTCCCCGGCCAATGTGACCGGTCGGTCACTTTTCCCGGCGGTCGCCGCGACCCAATCGGCGAGGGCGGGGTAGAGGGCGGCCAGGCGACCCATCTGCGAGCCGGGCAAGAGTTGCGGGGCAGCCGGCGACTCCCACCGCGCAAGGCCGGCCGGTTGGAGACCCGGGAGCGGCGCATCGATGTAGAAAGGGCTCAGGAGAATACGATCGGGCACGATCTTGATTCTAATCGATCGGCAGCTCGTAGTGCGCCTGGCGGCTGTGCCGGTGATCCTGTTCGTGGGTGAACTTGAAACCGTATCCCTCGTAGAACCGCCGCACGTCTTCCCAATCGACCGTCGTCTCGAGCACCAGCCGTCTCAGCCCCAGCCGGCGGGCCTCGGCGACCAGGGCGTCCAGGATCGCCCGGCCGGTCCCCTGCCGGCGGGCGTCCCGGGCGACCGACATCCGCACGATCTCCCCCGTCTCCCCATCCACCGGCACCAGCGCGCCGCAGCCCACGACCCGCCCCCCGCGCCGGGCGACGAGAAAGATGGAATCCACGTAGTGGGCCGCGATGTCGTCCAGGTCGGGATTGAGTGAGGGGTCGAGTTCGCCTAAGTGCCCGGCCAGCCCGTCCAGGATGAGGGTTCTGACGGGGGGCTGGTCGGCGGGGGCGAAGCGGGAGATTGAGATTGCCTGGCGTGCGCTCATCGTGAAGGATCCGACGCAAAGGTACTTTTTCTGGTTTAATCGGGTTGCAAGGACCCGCCGGACGGGATGCAACATATTCAAAAAAAGGTTTCTTTGCGTCCCCGTGTCCTGGTGTCTTTGTGTCGAATCTTACCCGAAATCAAGCGCTCGTTCGGATATTGCGAACCAGGAGCCCCGCCAATGCGCTCAACTTGGTCAACCTTCGTCGCCTGGGTCAACCGGTCCGTCACCCTCCCGGATGATTCGGAGAGCATCCGCATCCGCAAGACCACACTCGCCATCATCTTTATCGTCATTGTCCCGGTCAACTTCGTCTGGACCCTTTCCCTTTTTTATCTGGGCCTGATGCTGCCGGCGCTGATCAACCTCGCACATGGCCTGCTGACAGCGGCCGCGATCGTTTACCTTTTCCGTACGCGCAATTTCGCCAATTTTGGACATGCACTGATGGCTGTGACCCTGGTTTATGTCTACAGCCTGCAGTCCAGCCTGGGCGGGATCATCCACTCCGGCGGGCTCATTGTCGGGGGCATGCTGGCCGTGATGGGAGCGGCCCTGGTGGCCAGCCGGCGCTCAGCCATCTTCTGGGCCGGGGTCAACGTCGTTGGCATGACCTTCGCGCTGGCGTTCGAAGAACAGTTTGCCGGCAATACCCCGGCGGCGCTGCCTGCCGACTACGGCCTCGTCAACGGTTTCTTCAACGCCGTCTGGACCACGTTCCTGGCCATGTTCCTCATCCTCTACCTGGTCCGGGAACTGGAGACCGCCCAGGACCTGGCCGACAGCCTGCTCTTCAACGTCCTTCCAAGGCCGATCGCCGACCAGCTCAAGCGCGGCGGCGGCACGATTGCCGACTCCTACGAGAGCGCCAGCGTCCTGTTCGCCGACATCGTCGGGTTCACCCCGCTCTCGAATGTGCTCAGCCCGGAAGAGATGATTGCGCTGCTCAACGAGATCTACTCGCATTTCGATACCCTCGTCGAAAAACACGGGGTCGAAAAGCTCCGCACCATTGGGGACAACTACATGGTCGCCGCCGGCGTGCCCGAACCGCGGCCGGATCATGCACAGGCCCTGGCCGACCTGGCCCTCGATATGCAATCCTACTGCCGGCGGCTCGCCCCGGTCGGCGGCCGGTCGCTCCAGTTCCGGATCGGGATCAATTCCGGCCCCCTCATCGCCGGGGTGATCGGGACGACGCGTTTCCAGTACGATATCTGGGGTGACACGGTCAACACCGCCAGCCGGATGGAGAGCCACGGCGAGCCGGGTGTGATCCAGGTAACCGAGGAGACCAGGGCGCTGCTGGGGGAGGCTTATGAACTGGTCCCGCGCGGGGAGATCGAGGTGAAAGGAAAAGGGGAACTGCGGACCTGGTTTCTGGAGAGGAGAAAAGAGGTACAGGAGGGACACTGATTTGCCTGATTAAACCTGATCAAGTTTTATCAGGCAAATCAGTGTCCCTCAAATCTTCATTTTTGTCTGCAGCCTGTACGGATCCAGCCGCCCCTCGGCCAGCGCGACATAATCCGGATCGACCTCGTAGCCGACGTAGCCCCGTTCCGATCGCTGCGCGGCGACCGCCGTCGTCCCGCTGCCCATGAAAGGATCGAGGACGACGTCGTCCTTGAAGGTGTAGAGCTGGATCAGTCGGTGGGGCAGCTCGAGCGGGAACGGGGCCGGGTGGCCGATCTTGCGGGCCGATTCGGGGCTCATATTCCAGACCGACTTGGTCCACTCCATGAACTGGTCGCGGGTGATCGTGCTCTCGTATTCGCGGCCCGCCTGGCGGGAGCGGCCGAAGTCCCCCTTGGAGAAGACGAGGATGTACTCGTGGACGTCCCGCAGGACGGGGTTGGCGGCCGATTTCCAACTGCCCCAGGCCATCGAGACCCCGGCGCCGGCGCCCTTGTTCCAGATGATCTCGCCGCGCATCCGGAAGCCGATATCGAGCATGATGTGCGAGATGAAATCCGAGAGCGGGAGGTAGGGTTTTCGGCCCAGGTTTGCGACGTTGACGCAGGCCCGCCCGCCGTCGACGAGGACGCGGTAGGTCTCGGAGAAGACCCGGTGGAGCAGGTCGAGGTATTCGTCCAGGGTCAGATCGGAGTCGTATTCTTTATTGGCGTTGTAGGGCGGGGACGTGACCATCAGGTGCAGACAGCGGTCGGGCAGAGCGGACATGTCCTCGGAGGAGCCGGCGAGGATCCGGTTCTCCAGGTCGGGCGGGAGTTCGTTATCCGGGCCGAGATCGCCGCCGTCTTCGAGCAGCTCGGCGTAGAGGCGTGAACCGTAATAGGCCGAGGAGTCGTGGTTGATGCGCGGTCGGGTGCCGAAGCGCGGGCTGGTGCGGGCGGGCATGGCAGAATTAGTATACAGGATTTCGCATAACCACGCGCGCGAAAACCCCAAAGGTCTCCGAGACCTTTGAGGTTTTCGCGTATTCACCACCCCAACCGGTGCGGATCGGGGGTTTCATCCGGCACGCCTCCCTCAACCGGCACCTCCGAGATCCTCGTCCCCCCAACCGGCAGCCCCGCCTGCCATCCCCCCGACCGCACGTACGTCCCCGGATGCGCCGCCGCGACGTCCCGGATCAGCCGCTCGACCCGCTCCGGGTCCGCCCCCTGCAGCGGATCGACCGCGACCAGCGCCGGCGGCTGCCACCGCCCCCCGATCCGCGCGCGCAGCCAGGCCTGGAGCGACGGGACGTCGATCGTCGTCGGGCCGTAGCGTTCGCGGGTCGAGAGGGCCGCCCGGATCAGGTCGGCGTCCTCCGGGTCGGGGGAGAAGAACAGCTGGGCGGAGGTATTGGCCAAAAGCGAGCGGACGACCGGTTCGAAACCCTCGATCTGCCGCAGCAGGCTCAGGCTCTGCGCCAGGACGAACATCCGAGCCCCGAACTTGCCGCCCTCCGAGAGCAGGCTCTCGATCTGCATCGCCTGGGCGATCTCCTGGGTCTCGTCGATGACGAAGACGAACGGGACCGGGCCGGCGGAGGTGACCTTGCGGTAGGCCGCCTCGAAAATGTTGTAGACCATCCCGGCCGTCAGCCGGGCGCCCTCCCGCCCGATCTCCCCGGCCGGCAGCCGCAGGACGACCCAGGCCCGCTCCCGCACCCAACCTTCGAGGTCGACGAACCCGGCCTGGTGCAGCGCCGCAAACAGCCACGGCGAGAGTTCGAGCGACATCAGCTTGGACAGGATCGGGCTGACCACCTCGGTGATCCATTGGTGGTTGCGCGCCCCGACCCGGTCCTCATTCTGGCCGAGCAGGGCATCCAGGGCGGCAGCGCCGAGCCGACTGCCCTCCGGCAGGCAGGCCAGGGCTTCGGCGCGCCAATCCCGGTCGTAGGCCGCAAAGACGGCGTGGACCAACCCCATCGGCCGGTCCGGGTTGTGTTTGTTCCAACTGTGCCCCAGCCGGGCCAGCGCCAACAGGGCGGCCTGCATGCGCGGCCCCCAGAACTCGCCCCAGATCCGCTCCCCGGCCTGGACCAGGGCGTTCCCGGCCCAGGTGAAATCGGGCGCCATCAACGGGTTGAGCGGGATGACGAAATCCTCGCCCGGCGTCACGATCCGCAGCCGCCGGACCGCTGCGGTCCGTTCAGGCTCCGGCAGCCGGTCGACGAAGTCGAGCAGCCCGTCCGCCAGCGATCCGTGCGGATCGACCAGGAACAGCCCGGGTGCGGATTCTGGGTTTGAAACCAACCGCCGCAGGGTCCAATAGACGGCCGAGCTCTTCCCCGTCCGGCTCCCGCCGACGACGAGGGTGTGCCCGGTCTCGTCGATCCCGACCGGCCGGCCCGAGCGCGGGTCCCGGCCGATCGGGACCGGCGCGTCCAGGAGCGCCCGGGCAGGGCTCGGTGCCGGGACCGGCTGGATGGTATCCGGAGCCAGGATCGCCCCCAGGTCGCTGCCTTCGACCGGGGCGAAGACGCGCGCCAGGTGTGCGGCCGGGAGGGGGAAGGCGAACCGCCGCACGTCCGGCCAGGGACCGTCCATCCGGTCCCATCGCTGGACCCCGGCCAGCGGCTGAAGACCGCCCGGGCCGGCAGCCTCGAGGGTGATCGCCGCGCGCAGTAGCGGTCCGTCCAGCCGGTCCTCCAGGATCTGCGGCGAGAGCGAACGCAGCCTCATCCAGCCGATCGACCCGATAAACCCGCCCAGCGCGGCCAATCCGCCGGCAGCCAGGCCCAGCGCCGCGCCCCCCGCCCCGATCCACCCCGGGGCGAACGCCGCCCCGGCGCCGGCCGCGACCAAACCGCCGGCGAGCATCAAGGCCCGCCACAGCGCCAGCCGCAGGCTCCAGGGATTGGGCGTGTCGTCGTCGACGCCTCGCTCGGTCCCGGTCGAATAGGCCGAAAGTGCCCGAAGACGGTCCTGTAGAGCGTCTTCTCGTCCCAGGATCCAGAAGGCCAGGACCGCCGGCGCGCCGGTCCGGCCGGCCAGGTCGAGGACGGCCGCCCCGATCGTCACCGCCAGGTCGCCTTCTGCGACCGGGAGGACCGGCAGGATCGCCGGCGATCGCAGTCCGAACAGGTTCTGCGGTTGGTCCCTTTCGGTGTCAATCGGGATCCAGGCGCTGTGTCCACGGGTCAGCGCGGCCCAGGCCCGCACGGCGGCTTCCAGGTGACCCGGGGATGCGAGCAGGCGGACGCGGATACCGTCTGCGCCCGCCGAAATCCGCACGGCGGACGGGGCCGGCAGCCCGGCGGTCCACTCGGCGAACTTTTCAGCGATCCGCTCGATCGGGAGCGCCGGGTGCCGCAGCTCCCAGGTTTCCCAGCGACCGGTGCAAAGCAGGCAGTCACCGGCACCTGGCGGGAGCGTTTCACCGCAGGCCGGGCAGATCGCGGCCGGGGCGGTCATCGCGCCGCACCCAGCCTGCCCCAGGTCTCGAGCCAGGCCGGCGGCAGCTGCACCCGGAATGGGAACAGGCTGCCCCGCCCGCCGCCCGGCACGGCGTAGAAGACGTGCGGCGGCAGTCGAGCGATCCGCCCGGCGTGCGCCTCCGCCTCTTCGGCCGGGATCCCGAGTCCGGCCAGGAAAGCCTCCGCGCCGGCGGGACCGAGACGGCCAATGAAGGCCGTCGAAGCCAGCGCAAGCGAGGTCGGGCTGGCGGCCAGGTCCTCGGGGAGGTGGGTGGCCAGCATGACCCCCATCCCGCGCTTGCGCGCCCGGCGGCCGAGTTCGTCGAGCAGCCCGGCGAAACCGGGACTGCGCAGCAGCCGCCAGCCTTCATCCAGAAAAACGTCCACCGGCGCTTCCGGCACCGAGATCACCCGGTACAGGAACCAGGTCAGCAGTGCGTGGACGATGGCCTTGTTCTCCTCGCGCAGCCCGGAGAGATCGAAGTTCCACCAACTGCCCCGGCTTTCCGCTGTGAACATCTCTTTCTGCAGGAGCGCCTCGGGCCGGTCGAAGAACCCGGCCCACAGACCGCCGGCCTCGAACGGGCGCAGCAGGGCAGCGACGGCTTCCGTTTCCGCGCCGGCCAGCGCCTTGAGATCCCGTACCAGGCGGGAAAGCGGCAGAAGCTGCCCCGGATGGTCGCGCCAGTATGCCTGCACGATGTCGTGCACAGCGGCCTGCGCGACCGGGGGCAGCTTCCCACCCGGGTCGAGCGCCGAGACCAGGAAGCGGACGGCGAAAAGCAGCTCCCCGGCCGAATCCGCCTCGAGCGGGTGCAGCAGGCAGGTGCCGGGATCTTCCGGCTGGCCGGCGGGGATCACCCGCCCACCGGCGGCCAGGCAGAGCCGGTTGTTCTCGCCTTCCGGATCCAGGCTGACGACCGAGCGGCCCTGGAGCAGCCGCTGGAGCAGGATCGTCCGCATCAGGCTCGTCTTCCCCGATCCCATCTCGCCGAGCAGGACCGTCGTGGCGTGCGGCGGCTGTGGGGCGCCGGTCTCGAAACCGTGTTTGAGGGAGTAATACACATCGCGCCCATCGCGCAGGGCAGAGCCGAGGAAGGCGGCGTCCGGCGGCGGATCCACCCGCCGGCCCGGCCTCGGCGCGATCCGGGCGGCCTCGTCCAGCATCAGGACCGGTTCGTGGACGCTGGGGAACAGGACGCCTCCCGGCTGGAAATGCAGCAGCGCCCGCTCGGGGACGTACATCAACCGCTGGACCCGGAATCCGCGCGCCCGCAGGTGGGCCGTCAACCGCTGCCGCTCCGATTCGGCCTCGTGCGACCGGTCATGGGAGGCGAACAAGCCCACCAGGAGTGCAGCACGGAAAGCCGGCTCCCCCATGGCCAGCCGGCTTTCGGCTTCGTCCAGGGCTCGATCCGCCGCCTGCTCGGCCTGCGACGGCCGGCGCCCGGTCTTCTCGGCAAGGGCGAGCAGGACGCCTTCGAACAGCGTCCGGCGGGCGCGGAGGCTCCGCTGAAGGACCTCCGGCGGTTCGCGTACCAACGCCAGCGAGACGACGGCCGGCCCGCCCCCGATCAGATCCTCCGCCTCGAGCCGGGACCAGGGCCGCTGGGGGAGGCCCGGGAGGCCTTCGGCCCGGAGGGTCAGCGGGTAAAGAACGGTCTCCGGGAAGCGGATGCTGTCGTCCGTGAAGGCGAGGGACTCGGGGGCGACGGCTTCGAGGTATTCGGAGGTCGCTTTGGGGATTGGTTTGTCTTCGCCCATTATGTTTCGGACGTCTCATCCGTCATCAATCCAGCACCGGATTGAACACCCACCCGGCCAGCTCCTGCACTTCGGCGGGTTCGAGCAGCCGAGCCTTCATCCCGTTTGCCCTCAGAATCTCGATCGCCCCGGCGACCCATTCCGTCATTTCACCGCCGGCCAGGACGATCTCGAGAACGGTCCGCCGCAGGTAGGGCAGGGGGGCTGCCGAGAGATCGCCGGTCAGGTCGCGCTTCATCGTGGCAAGGAATTCAGATTCGGATTCCGGCCAGCCTCCGGTCTGCCGGATGAACCGGGCGCGCGGCTCGTCGTCCGGCCAGAAGAGTTGCAGGAAACGGATGGATGCACCGGGCTCCAGGGTCGAGAAGAGGTTCTCATAAGCGGCCTCCGGATCGGAACGGGGATGATCGGCGTCGGTCGCCAGCTCCAGGAAAAGCCGGCCGCGGCCGTCCCGGTCGAGCAGGACGGTGTGGTCCCCGGACCGGTCGAAGCCGCGCGCGGCGACGAAATCCTGCGCCCGGCCCGGCGGGCGGGTGATGCGGTCCATCAGCGCGGCCGGAACTGGGTTTCCGGCAATCCCAGGTCCTCCGGCCGGAACCCCGGCCGGACCGGACGGGAACCGGTCGGGACCAGCTTCCCGCCGGCGGGGCGGACGAACAGCGGGGAGAAGGCCGGACGGGCCGCCGCCCGCTCGACGACGGGAGATACCTCGCAGATCTCCCGGACGACCTGCCCCTCGACCGGATGGCGCTCGATATGGACCACGGCGCAGACCGCCTCCGCATAGCTCTGTGCAATCTGGTAGTCCTCCAGCTTCCGGGCATCGGGGTGGGCCTGGACGACCTGGAAGAACCGGCCCCAGACGTGATCGGCCCCGGTGGCGTGGATCGTGAAGGCCGAGAAACCGTGCCCCGTCGCCGCGGCACGGACCAGCTCCCAGGCCTCGGCCCCGCGCGACTCGCCGATGATGATCCCGTGCGGCCGGGCGCGCAGGGCTGCCCGAATCAGGTCGTACATCGAGACCGGAGGTGGGCCGCCGCGGGTATCCCCGCGGGTGACGGTGTAGATGACGTTGCCGGTGTCCTCGGTCGGGTCCCCGGACCAGCCGTTGAGGACGATCTCGTTGGCATCCTCGATCACAAACAGCCGGATCGCGCCGGGCGGGTAGAAATCGAGCGTCTCCTGAAGCAAGCGCTGGGCCAGGTAGGTCTTCCCCGACCCGGTCGACCCGGCGATGACGAGCGTCCCGCCCCGGACCATGACGGCCAGCAGGTAGTTGGCCGCCGCAGGGGTCAGCAGGCCGTCGCCGTCCGGGAAATCACGCGGGGTGAAGGTCGGCCGCCGGACGGCCGGGAGCCGCGACCGGCACAGCTCGGCCAATCCCCCGCCGGAGCGGGACTGGTAGTTCCCGACCCGCAGGGTGATCAGGTCGCCGTAAGGTGAGGCGGGCGGCATGATATAGCTGATCCGCAACCCCTTGCGCTCGACCGAGCCGTCCGGGAGCGGGACCATGACCTGCAGCATTGCATCGGCGACCGGGAAATCCGGGGTCGGGGTGCGCTGCCCGGCCCGGTCCATCAGGACGCGGAGAGCATCGCCGAGACCGTCCGGTGCCCGCCCGGCCGGCTCCCAGCCGGCGGTCCGGGTGAAGGCGTAGACGTGGTTCAGGTTGACGGCGATGTCCTCGACCTCGGGGCGGGCGATCAGCTCCAGCAGCCCGCCGAGCCCGGAGATCTCTCCGATCAGCCGTGTGAGGAAGGCCTCCGGCAAGCGGCGCCCGCGGCGGTGGCTGACCTCCTCAAACTCACGGAATACGGCGCGCGCCAGGTTCTCGACCTCCTGCGGCGAAAGGGCGTTTGACACCGCCGCCGCGGCTTTGCGAGCCAAACCTTCCGCAAGCAGGCCATCCCACAGACCGTCCAGCTCGGACGGGTTCTCCTCCAGCGCGACCGTGGCGATCGTGCCGTCGGTGAGCTCGAAGGGGGAATAGGCGGTCTCCCGCCCCGGTCCGTCCGGCGGGGCGAGTTCGTCGGCGTCTTCCCCATCCAGAATCTTCATGCCGAGCGATCTCACGTGAACAACCTCCGCAGGAAGCCGAGCTTCGGACCGCGTGGGCTGAGCAGCCCGGTCCGGTAGGCGGACTCGCGGGCCAGCGGGACGAAATGGCAGGCGAAGTCCAGCAGGGCTTCGGTGTAGGCCTGGAGCTCTTCGGGTTTCTCCCGCCGGTAGCGCCAGGCGAAGATATCCTCGGCCCGGGCCGAGTTGACCGATTGGATCGCGGCGTGCGGCTCGACAACCGGGAGCACGCCGTTGGGAGTCAGCTTGAGCGCGACATCGCCGGCGGCCAGCTCGCGGTTCAGCAGGCCGTGGATGCTCTTGAACCCGCCGGCGACGACCATGTTGTAGCAGAGCTTGACCCGGCTGCCGATGAATTCGTAGGCCGCTTCCCGGCCGACCCGGCCTGCAAGGGCGCCGACCATCCGGTCCAGCCAGTGCTTGACCTCGGCCACGTCCGGGATCTCGGGCTTGATGACGATGGCGATCCCCTCGGCGGCCCGCAGCGCGGCCCGGTGGAGCGGGTGGGCCGGGTTGATCCCGACGTCCATCACGACCACCCCGTTCGCCCCGACCCCGGCATCGAACACACCCTCGATCACACGGCCGATCACGTCCTCGTCCTGCAGGGCCGCATCCGACAGCTCGCCGGTGACGACGCCCGGGAGCACCTTCAGGGTCGGGAGCTTCTCGATCTCGGTGAACGCGTCCAGGAACTTCGCCCCGGCGGCGATCCGGTCCAGCGGCTCCGCGGCGCGCGGCGCGGCCGCTTCCCGGCGCAGCAGGCCGAGCAGGGTCGATCGGGCCCAGGTCATCCGCAGGTGATACTGCAGCGCCCCGGCGTTGGCGTCGGCGTCGACGAGGTAGGTGGAGACCCCGGAGAGCGCCAGGGCGACGGCCAGGTTGACGGCCGTCGTCGTCTTGCCGGTGCCGCCCTTGGGGGAAGTGACGGCGATCTTGCGGACCGCCATCCCGGACTGCAGCCGGGCGCTGGCCTCGCTCCCCAGCAGGGAGCGGCGGAACTGATCGTCAGCGCCGCGGCCGCCGGTCTCGGCCCGGCGGAGTTCGGCGAGCAGCCGGTCGGTCTCGACACCGGTGGGTGGGTAGGCGTAGGTTGGGATCCCGGAGCCGTTGGCCCAGGCGGCCAGGCCGTCCGATTCGCCGGCGATGAGGAAGAGCAGTTTGCCGAGCCCGGTTGCGGTCCGCAGCGTGTCCGGCGAGACGGCCGCCTCGGGGGCGACGACGAGCAGCGCCCGGTAATCGAAGAACTCGAGCATCTGCGGGTTGGCCGCGGAGAGCGAGGCGGCGATCGTGAACCCAGACTCGCTCAGCCGGAGCTGGAGCGCGGAGGAGACCGCGCCGGAGCCGATCAGGAGGACCTGCATCTCAGGGCTCCGTCCGGTCTTCCCGGAACCAGGCCTCGAAATCCCAGTATGTGAAGCCCGCGGTCGTGACGGCTGTATCCGCGTGGCCGAGCAGGGAAATGAAGATCCGGTCGCCCTGCTGGATGGCCAGCGAGAGCAGCTCGCGGTCCACGTCGGGGACGAGGAGGATCAGCATCCGAGGCGACTCGAAGCCGCTGAAGGCCGGGGCCGGGTCGTCCGGGTCCGGCGGTTCAGGGAGCCCCTGGACGGTGATGACGCGGACCCCGCCGGGGAACAGGTCCTTGGCGAGCGGAGGGAAGCCGCGCTCGGCCTCTTCCGGGTCGGCCGGGGGCAGGACGGTTGGGAGGACCGGCGGGATCTCGTCGACCACGCCCGGGAGCGTGAAGGCGAAGGTATCGGGGGTCGGGGAGGCGGGCGGCTGCGGGCGGTGCTCGATGACGACCGTGATCCCGACCACATCGCCGGGCAGGAAGGCGGCCGCGGGCGGGGCGATGACGTTGGGCTGGTCGAGCGGGAGCGGGAAGAGGCTGTGTCCCGGGAAATCGGCCAGCAGGGCGCCGAACCGGTCGGCGGCCGCAGCGCCGGCGATCAGGGTATCGCGCGGGACCGGTTGGCCGGCGCGAATCGGAAGGGCGACGAGTGCGCCGGCGAGGTCGTCCGCCTCGTCTGCGCTGAAGTACCATGCGGTGGTTTCGTCGAGGAAGGCGGACTGCTCGCGCAGGTCC
>DATKDL010000062.1:0-15640 GCA_035512695.1 Anaerolineales bacterium
GAGCTGCAGATCATCCGGAGCAAGAGCCGGCTGCCCGGTCCGCGCCCGGACCAGGTTCCAGCCGATCGAGAACGCCCCGATCCCAACCAGCATAAACAGCGTCGGGATGATCAGGTTGTAGGCTACTGCCGGGACGATCCCCAGCCACTTGACGAGCGTCCCGACGATGACGTAGCCGTAATAGTAGTAGTTGATATACCCGCCTGCAAACCATGGGTCATACGGCGGGAAGTGGATCGACTTCAGCACGGCGTTGAAATAGGCGAAATCCATCGGTTTCTCGCCCCCCTTCCAGGGATGCCAGAGGTCCGGGTTCGCCATCCGGATGAACAGCATGAACAGGAACAGCCCGAGCGCCAGCGCCTCGACGGCCAGGAAATACCGGCTGCGCATCCGCCAGAACGCCAGGATCCTTTTCCGCTCGGCCAAAAACGCACCGGATCCGGCGAGCAAAAGCAGTGCAGCGACAATCGTGAGGAACGGGCGGGTGACCGCCGCCCCCATCGACCCGGCCAACCAGACAAAATAAGCGAAAAGCAGGAGACCGACGGTCCGTGCAAACGGGTATCCGCCGTCATCCAGCCCGGGCATGACCATCACCAGGATGGGATACACCGCCAGCCCCAGCATGAATACGACCAGGTACCAGGCTGCCGTGGCGACCACCTGCGAACGGTTGATCAGCGCCCCGGTGTCGAAAAGCTCGCTCCAGGTGCCGGCGGCGCGCTGGGCTTCCCGATGTGCATCCGCCAGCGTCAGCGGTTTGATCGGTTCTTCGTCGCCGTCCCCATCGATCGCAAGCGAAGGGAGATCGATCCCCCTGAAGAAGGCGCCCACGTCATCCGGATCGTAATCCGCCGTCTTCTCAAAAAGGAACACTTTCGGATGATCGTAGACGGTGAAAGCCTCCTCCGAGGCCTGGTCGTTGATCTCGAACCCGAAGATCGTCGGGTGGGAGGTGAAGGTCTCGACCAGTTCAAAACCGAGCCGGCCCGTGAACATCCCCGGCTCTGCGATGTTGTAGCAGGCTTCGACCGTGAGGTCGTCCGGGCAGCCCATCAGCGCGCGGTAGTAGGCTTCGACCAGGGGCCAGCGCTCCGGCATCCGGGTCAGGCTGGCCCACTGGCGGCTGGATGAGATCGGGATGAGGTCCACCGCGTCCAGGACGCGGATGATACGCTCGACTTTCTCGGGGTCGTCCGCCCAATACAGCTCCAGGTTGTTGTCGCCCCTGTAAATTCCGCCAAAGCCGTCGTACTCATCCACCCGCATCGGGAGCGGATCATCCCAGGACGTTTCCTGGGCCAGGACCGTGCCCGATAAAGCCAGCGGTGATCCCGCATCCAGCGAAAGCTCGATCCGGTAGCCTTGACCCGGATCCAGCGTGACGGGGCGGTCCAGCCGAAACACTGCGCCATCGACCGGCGCGGAAAACGCCAGGACGGCCGTCGCGGCGGGTTCGGTCATCCCGGGCCCCCAGACCGTCAGCCGGACGGACTGGGGTTCGGCGTTCCGGCGCAGGTCCCGCGGAGGGCCGAGCAGGACAAATTGGAGCGCGATATCCGCTTCGGGGGTGAACCTGAACTGCAGCGGCGCTTCCGGGGTCAGCCGGCAGTCATCCGGCGTCTGCGGCTCCAGCTCGCTGGCGCCGCCGTCGAACAGGACCAGGAGCTTCATCGGTTCGCACAGGTCTACCGATCCGAGGATCCCGATGAGTGCGACCTCGATCCGGTAGCCGGTGAAGGCCCGCAGATCGACCGGTCCGCCGATATCGAGCAGCAGGACCTGGCTCCCCGTCTCGACATCCAGGACGGTCTCCAATTCGGTAAATGCGGATGCCATGGGGGCGGGATCCCCGTTCTCTTCGAACAGGGTCACATAGAGCGCCGATCCGGCAGACGAGAAGGAGGCAGGATCGATATGCGGTACGCGGATCTCGGAAAGCACGCCGGCGGCGCGCGGCGTGAACGGGATCGAGAACGCCTCACCCGGTCTGAGCGAAGACTCGTTCGGGAAGGAGAGCAGCTGGGTGAGCGCTTCATCCGCTCCCTGGATCGTGAGGGTAAGCGCACCCGGGGCGTTGCGGTAGATCCACCGCGAGCCTTCCAAACGGGTCATCTCAGACCGGTCCGGGTGGCCGGACCGGTAGATATTGCTGAACGCCGCGGCATACAGCAGCGTCAGCACCAGCACCGCCGCGCCGGCCAGACCGGCGACCGGCCGCCTGATCCGGGCTCGCAAACCGGAGCGTCCCGCCCAATCCCACAGGGCTCGCAGCCCCCAGGCGGCCATCAGCGCCATCCCGGGATAGATCGGGAGTTGGTAACGCATGGTCGGGTTCGGGACCTGCGACTGCCAGATGAAATGCCCGCCGACCCAGGCCCAGACCAGGATATGCTGCCGCCACTCCCCGCGCAGGATACGCAGACCCATCCAGGCGAAACCCATCCAGGCGGCCAGTCCGAGCGGCAGCCCGAGACCCCAGGCGGTCAGGTTCCAGCCGGAAAACCACAGCGGCCGGTCAAACCATTGGACCGACGGCGGATAACCGGAAGACGGCTCCACCAGCTGCTGCAGCCGCCCGATCGTCTCGAGCCAATGCGGGTTTGGAGTGATCCCGAAAAACCCCGGGCCCGAAAAAGCGTACGGCTGGAAGATCCGAAAGGTCAGCGCGGCCAGGATCCCGGCGGCGGCCAGCATGCCCAGGACGGGAACCACTTCCCGCGCATCCCGATCCCGGCTGAAATAGGCCCAGGCTGCCAGCGGCAGCAGGAAGGCGACCGGGAATGCGCTGATTTTGGAGGCTGCGGCCGCGCCGGTCAGCGTGCCAAACAGGATAAACGGGACCAGCAAGGGATGCGCCAGGGTCCGGCGGGCGATTTCAACCGGATCGTTCAGGGGACGGGATGCCTGGGCTTCTTCCGGATGGCCGGGCGGATCGGCGTCCGTGATGCGCGCCGAGGGCGGTTTGGCGGCCGTGATCCGGATACCGAAATAGATCGCGGCCCAGACGAAGACGTTGGCAAAAATGTCGACAGTGAAGAAATGCGAGAGTTGGATCTGGAGGACGGCGAAGGCGGAGAACGCCGCCGCGAGCAGACCGACCCACCGGCCGTACAGCCGGCCGGCGGCCAGGTACAGGAAGAAGATCGTCAACAGATCGAACAGGCTCGCCAGCGGTCTTCCGATTTCCGCCACCTGACCGTAGCCGACGTTGCCGGTCCATTCCATCACGTAGCGCACGAGGAAGATCGGCAGCGTCCCGTAAACAAAAAAGCCTTCCCCCTTGTTATTCGGGTTCAGCGGGCTGGTGGCGGTGTCAAAGTATTCCGACCAGGATGCGGCCGGTTCGATCTTGGATTCGACGATGGCGAGAAAGCGTTCGTCCGGGTGCAGATAGGTCCCTTCATCCCACTGATGGCCGGAACAGACCAGCCGGCCGGCCTCGTTCGACCCGATCGGCCCGCAGCGGAAATACGCTCCGGCCAGCAGCACGACGACGAACAGCACGTCGAACAGGATACCTAGGCGATCGGCTTGCGCTGGATCGGGCGGGCGGTTTGGCCGCTGTTCGGCTTCGGAGAGTGGTGGGGTCGTCATTTTGTCGTTCAAAACGGGAAATTTTATATCAATAATCCGCCGGGGTCAAATGGCGGCACGGCACCCGGTAGGTGACAGTGAACGGGGGGAGTGACTGTCACCGGGGGGAGTGACAGTCACCTCGCCACCGCAAGGAATACGATGAAATCCTTCCCCGGAGTCTCAGAGACATAGCGCGATTCGACCCCGTCCGGATACAGCCGGTACAGCTCGGTGAGCGTCTCCACGTCGTCGATGTGCAGGAGGAACAGCATTGGGCCGGCAGCCGGGACCGTCTCCGCGAGCAATTCGCGCGGTATGGCGTAATCCCGGATATAGACTCCGGCGTTGATCCCCACCAGCCGCGTATCGACCCAGTGCGGCCAGGGGATCACCCAGGCCCTGTCCTCGCTGCCGATCGAATCCGCAAAACCCCGGATCACGGAACCCAACTCCGACGTGTTCCAGGCCGAGGCGCGGAACTGGCTGTCATACCGGACGAAGACGAGATCGTAATTCGCCTGTGCGGTCACCGCCAGGAGGACGATCCCTGCAAACCAGGCTGCCCACCGGCCGCGTTTCCCGGGCAACCAGTCCTTGATCGCCCGGAGGATCGCCTCCAGGGCGAGCGCCGCGATCAGGAATACCGGTACGATCGCGCCGCCGGTGCGGTTGAGGGAAGGGTTCTCGGCCGGGAAAGCAAGCGACATGGCGCTCGGCAGCACCAGCATCGGGACAGCGATCAGCAGCACCCCATCCTCCCAGCGCCGGCGGGTAAGATACCGGTAGATCAGCAGGAAAAAGCCGAGATAGAACAGCGGCGCCGTGATGACGTCCAACGCCGGGCGCAGGGGGACGGAATGCACCCATGTGTTGCCGTTGTCCCACGCGAACATCGTCATCGCCTTCCCCAAATTGTCCAGAAAGATCAGGGCCGGGTTGCCCGGGAAATCGGTCTCGACGGTCGAAATCCGGGTCATCGAACGGTACATGACGATCAACATATTGTCGGGGCTCTCGGTCATGAACCGCAAAAGCGGCAGGAAGACGATCAGCGAAACCAGGGCCAGGATCGCCAGGTGCCAGCCGGCCCGGTTCGAGTCCTCTCGATTCATCCTGTGCAGGACGAACAGGACGACGACCAGGACGACGAGGATCGGGACAAACCGGAACGGACTGTAGCCGTGCAGCCCCAACCCAAGGAAAATTCCGGCAAAGATGAAATCGTTCCGATCCCGCCGGCGAAGACCGCGCACCAGGTGATAGAGCACCGGCGCGACAAACAACGGATAAAGCGAAAACCGCAGCGCGACGCGGGTGATCACGTTCAACCAGTACGAGATCCCCGCCAAAACGGCCGCCAACAGCCCCACCTGCTTGTTGGCGATCTCACTCCCGAGCAGGTAAATGTACGGCAGGGTGACAAGCCCGGCCAGGGCCGTCCCCATTTTCAGCGCCATGAAGGTCAGATCGAAGCCCAGTACCTGCGCCGTGAACGCGGTCAGATACATCTGGACGAACTCCCTCCCGGTGTTGCGCGGGAAAAAGATCTGTGTCTCGCCGTTGAGAACGGCCTGGACGTCCTGGAGTTTTTCGGCGTGGTCGCTGAACATTTCCGCCGGTACCTCGGAAAGCCGGTAGAACCTGAAAAACAAGACCAGGACGATCCCGGCGGCGACGACGAAATGCCAGGGTGTGATCCGAAACGCATACGGCGGCCGCAGCCATGCGACCGTGCGCCTCCAGGCACCCGGCAGACCGGTGCGAAATTCCCACAAGGCCAGCACAAAAAGCAGCAGTCCGCCCAGCCAGAGGACCAGGTTGAAAGCCGTAAACCGGTTTCCCCCGAAGGCGAGGAAGGCCACCAACAGCGCCGGCAGCGCCGTCCAGAGCAGCCGGCTGCGCAGGAGATAACCCTCTTCCTTTTCCGAAACCATCACGGCCCGGGCCGGACTGAGTTCTCCCGACCGGTAAGCCCAGATGATCAGGACCACCGCAGCCAGGTAAAACCAGATCCCGACCTCCGGCCGGCGCCCGGCCTGTTCCAGACCGCTCTGACCGATCACGGCGATGGCCAACCCGGCGAGCGTCCGCCACGGCATCCGCCCGGTATGGGCTTGCTCGAACGGGAGCGCCGCGGCCGCATCCCGGACCAGGGGAACCGCCGCAGGATCGACGGCCGGTGGACGGCCGGGGATCTCCTCGGGAGGTGAAATGTTAGGTTCTCCGCGCGGCGGCGCCTGGACGGTCGGCACACCCATCGAAGCGGTTGGCTCCTCTTCGAGCAAGTCCTTGATCCGCAGCGGGGTGCGGCGCGGGTTGAGAAGTGATTTGAGCAGGTCGAGCAGGCTGGGTTGATCGTTCATGATTCGAGTTCGCCGGCGATCTCGGTGAAAAGCCGTTCGTAATCAGCCGCCGCGCGGTCCGGGCTAAATTCGGCGCGCAGATCCGGACCATCCCCGGAGTAGGACTGTGGATCCCCGAAGACGCGGCACACCGCCGCAGCCAGGGCCGCAGGATCGGCCTTTGGAATCACTTCGCCCATCCCGGTCATCCGGATCGGCACGCGCACGCCGGGCAGTTCAGAGGCCACCACGGGAACGCCGAACATCATCGCCTCGATCTGGACGAAACCGAAGGTTTCGGTCGAGTTCAATGAGGGGACGACGAGGACGTCCAGGTTGGAATAAAAAGCCGGCATTTTCTCCAGCGGGAGAACCCCCAGGAACGCCCACCTTCCTTCCGCCTCGAGCCGCCGGATCTCGGGCAGCAGCCGCCGGATATACGTTTCTTCGCCCCAAACCTCCTCATGCTGCCCGGCAAATAAGATTTTGGTTTCCGGATATTCAGCGAGGATCGAATGGAATGCCTCCAACAGGATCTCGACCCCCTTTTCGCTCGCAAACCGGGTGGCCATCCCGATCACCCGCCGATCCAATGGGTTGTGGCGCGCTTTGAATTCGAGGACGGCGCCCGGGTCGGCCGGGTCCAGCCGGACCGGGGGCGTAAGGATGACGCATTTGCGAGCATAACTGCGCAGAAAGGGCGAGTGCTGTGCGAAATCATCCGTATACGCGGTGATCCGGTGCGTGAAGACGGCCGTCAACCGGTTGGCAACGTCGACGACGATATTGACGACGCGGTTAATCGGCCCCGGCGGCAGTAGCAGATCGCTGTGATAAGCCACGATGGTCGGCTTCTTGAGCAGCCGGCCGCGCAGCGAGATCCCGGCGGCATCGAACTGGGGCAGATGCAGGAGGATCGCATCGTGGCGCAGAACCTCCCGGGTCGCCAGGAAACCAATCGTCGGCATGATGACGCCTTTGTTGAGCCGGGTCAATACCGGGGCGCGCAGGATCCGCACACCATCCTGCACCTCCTCGAACGGTGTATCCCGATCGAACCGGCTGGTCAGGACCGTGACCTCGTGCCCCCGCCGCACCAAAGCCCGGGCCAAACGCTCGGCGTAGATGGTCAGACCCGAAGTATGTGGGCGGTAGTAAGTCAGGACGGTCAGGATCTTCATCCGTTGAAATAATGGATCACGAAAAACACGCGTATTTCGGAATTATGCAATAATTTTTGCATAATTTATTCAAATAGAGATATATTTTGCCTAATCCAGTCCAACAAGCCCGGGATCCCCTCGGCGATTCCGATTTTGGGGGTCCAATCCAGATCGGCGCCGGCCCTGGTGAGATCGGAATAATTGACGCGCTGGTCACCGAGGCGCCAGGCCGGGTTCCGGGCGACCTCGACCGGTGCGCCGATCCATTCCTCAAGCCGCGGACCGAACTCGGCCCAGATCGAGAGCGTGTTGGCCTTTCCACCTCCGATATTGTAGATCCGGCCGGCGGCGGTATCGATGCGTTCGACCGCGGCGTCATAGGCGTCCAGCAGGTCTTCGACGTGGCAGAGATCGCGCACCTGTTTTCCGTCGCCGTAAATGGTGATCTCCCGGTCCAACAGCGCCGCAATCATGAACCAGGCCACCCAGCCCTGGTCTTCGACGCCGAACTGGCGCGGCCCGTAGATGCATCCCTGACGGAAGACGACGGTCTGCAACCCGTAGATGCGGTGGAAATCCCGCACATACTGGTCTCCGGCCCCTTTCGAACAGCCGTACGGTGAATGAAAATCGATCGGCTGGCTCTCCGGGACGCCGTTCGGAAGATCGGCGTAGTCCCAGCGGGTCTCCAATTCGACCAATGGGGTCGCCTCCATTTCACCATAAACCTTGTTCGTCGAGGCGTAAAGGATCACCGGGTCCAGGTTCGAAAGGCGCGCGGCTTCGAGGACATTGACCGTCCCGGCCGCGTTGATCTCGAAATCCGTGCGCGGGTCGTCCACCGAGGTCGTCACCGCCACCTGGGCGGCCAGGTGGATGATGACGTCGGCGGTCCGGACGGTTTCCACGACCAGGGGGTAATCGCGAACGTCTCCGGCGACCAGCCTGAACGAGCCTTCTCCGTGCCGCTCGCGCAGCCAGGCCAGGTTCTTTTCCGCCCCGGCCCGGCCGAGGTTGTCGAGAATGGTCACCGCCTCGCCCCGGCCGAGCAGTCGGTCGGCGTAGTTCGAGCCGATAAAGCCGGCGCCGCCGGTGACCAGGTAGCGTTTTCCGGTCCGGCCGCTCACAAATCCACCCCTTCCCGGGCGACGCCGGTCGAAACCCAGGCGCGCACGTCCGCATAGACGGCGCCCAAAGAGTTCCCATCCCTGAGCAGACCGATCAACCCGAGGGCGGACGTGATCGCCAGGTAAATCGCGTGCACCGTGATCGAATAGGCCAGCGCGACCGCCGGATCCACGCCGAACAACGGTGGAAACACCGCAACGATCACGCCCTGCACCACGCCGACCGAGCCGGGAGCGGAAGGGACCGCAACGCCCAACCCGACCACACCCAGCCCGAATGCCGCCCAGGCCAGCCCGGCTTCGGGGACGAATGCGAGCAGGATCAGATAATAATGCCAGATCACCAGGCCCCAGGTGGCTGCCAGCAGGAACACGACGACCAGGAACCGGCGGAAATCCGTCAGCGCGGCGAGGCCGTCGAAGAAGGCCTCTACCTGTTCGTGGCTGAAGCGCCTGAGAAACCGCACCTTCGTTTGGAGCCGCTCGAACCCGGCCAGCGCACGGGCGCGATTGTGAGCCAGGATAAAAAGGAAAACGACCGCGGCGAGTAGAACCACGGCGACCGAAATCGCCGCCGGCTGCGCCCACTCGCTCGCACCGACCACGAACGTCATCGCAATCAGCAGGATCCCGACTACCAGCGAGAGATCCAGGACGCGTTCGATCAGGATCGAGGACATCACCTGCAGAAAACCGATCTTCGCCGTGCGGCTGAGGAGGAATCCCCGTCCGATCTCGCCCAGTCGGAAAGGGAGCAGGTTGTTCAGCAGATACCCCTCGTTGAGGGCGAAAAAGGTCTGGACCGGGGTGGCCTTTTCTTTCAGGAGCGCCCGCCAGGCGAACGCCCGCGTCACGAAGGCCAGCAGGAACACGACCAGGGCAGGAGCGACGTATCCATAATCGGCCAGGGCGATGGCTTCCTTTAATTTCCTAAAGTCGGCGATCGAGAAAACGGCCACCAGGCAGATCAGGCTGATCAGCAGACCCGGCCAGCTGCGCCGCAGATCCCGCAGGATCGATGCGGAGGGGAGGCTACTCATCCGTAACGCGCAGGACGGCCATGAATGCCTCCTGAGGGACCTCCACGCTGCCGATCATCTTCATCCGTTTTTTCCCCTTCTTTTGCTTCTCGAGCAGCTTTTTCTTGCGTGTCACATCGCCGCCGTAGCACTTCGCCAGCACGTCTTTCCGGATCGCCTTGACGTTGGCGCGCGAGATGATCCGCCCACCGGAGCGGGCCTGGATCGGGACGACAAACATCTGGCGCGGGATCAGGTCTTTCAAAGTCGTGATGATCGCCTGCCCGCGATGGAAGGCGTCGTCCTTGTGAACGATCGTCGCCAGGGCGTCGACCGGCTCGTTGTTGACCAGGATCTCGAGCTTCTGAAGCGCGTCGGGGCGGTACTCCATAAACTGGTAGTCGAGCGAGGCGTAGC
Source organism: Anaerolineales bacterium (assembly GCA_035512695.1). Taxonomy (GTDB): domain Bacteria; phylum Chloroflexota; class Anaerolineae; order Anaerolineales; family JABWBV01; genus DATDOR01. Next base: position 9,651 of record DATKDL010000062.1, read on the forward strand.
CCTTCGTCCGAGACTTGAGCAGGTCGAAGTAATCGACGATCAGCTCGGCGAGCGGGATCTCGAAATTGAGCTGGACCCGTTTGGGGGCCGGGTAGTCCTGGTCCACGAACGTGCCGCGCCGCTTGGTGGTCAGCTCCATCACCGCCCCGTAATAATCCGTCGGGGTGAAGACCTGGATCCGCATCCAGGGTTCGCGGATCTCGGCGATCGTGCCTTCGTCCGGGAGTTCCGCCGGTGAGGCGATCGTCATCGTCTCCCTCGTCTCGTGCATGACGACCTCGTAGCGGACCGACGGGGCCGTGACGATGATATCCAGGTCATACTCCCGCTCAAGCCTTTCCTGTACGATCTCCATGTGAAACATCCCCAGAAAACCGCAGCGAAAGCCGAAATTCAAGGCCTGGGAGGTCTCCGGCTCGAAAACCAGCGCGGCGTCGTTCAGCTGGAGCTTATCCAGGGCGTCCCGCAGGTCGGAGTAATCCTCGCCTTCGACCGGGTAGATCCCGGCAAAGACCATCGGCTTGGCCTTCCGGTAGCCCGGGAGCGGATCGGGCGCCGGCGCCTTCGCCAGGGTGATCGTGTCCCCGACCCGGCATTCGTGGACCGTCTTCAAACCGCTCGCCACATAGCCCACCTCACCGGCTCCGAGCCGGTCGACCGGTTTCATATGAGGCGAGAAAATCCCGATCTCCACCGGCTTGATCGTGGCCCGCGTCGCCATGATCTGGACGACATCGTCCTTGCGGATCTCCCCTTCGACCACCCGCACATAGGCGATCACACCTTTGTACATATCGTAATGCGAGTCGAAGATCAGCGCCCGCAGCGGCCGGTCCACTTCACCGGAAGGCGGTTTGATCTGACCCACGATCGCCTCCAGGACTGCATGGATGTTCTCGCCTTCCTTGGCGGAGATCCGCAGGACCTCGTTCGGGTGCGTACCGAGCAGTGCACCGACCTCACGCGCCACCTCGTCGGGTTGGGCGGACGGGAGATCGATCTTGTTCAGGATCGGGATGATCTCAAGGTCGGCCTCCAGCGCAAGGTACAGATTGGCAAGCGTCTGTGCCTCAATCCCCTGCGACGCATCGACGATGAGCAGCGCACCTTCGCAAGCCGCCAGCGCCCGGCTGACCTCGTAGCCGAAATCGACGTGGCCGGGTGTGTCGATCAGGTTGAATTCGTATGTCTGGCCGTCATCGGCCGTGTACATCATCCGGACCGCCGACGCCTTGATCGTCACCCCCTTCTCCCGCTCGAGATCCATCGTATCGAGCACCTGGTCGACCATCTCCCGGTCGGACACCGTGCCGGTCGCCTGCAGCATCCGGTCGGCCAGGGTCGATTTACCGTGATCGATATGCGCGATGATACAAAAATTTCGGATGCGGTTCAGGGGGGTGGCGGTGGACATAGCGCGGGGAAGTATACCTTTGAATGGGCGAATTGGCGAATGGGCGAACCCTGTTTCGCCCATTCGCCCATTCGCCCATTCAAACCCCAAACACATGCGTGATCACCGTGCTCCCTACCCCGCCGATGCTTTGAAGCATGGCGATGCGGGCGTCCCGGACCTGGTTGCGGCCGGCGCGGTCGGTCAGCTGGAGGACGATCTCGCAAGTCTGGTAGAGGGCGGTGGCGCCGATCGGGTGGCCGCGGGCTTTGAGGCCGCCGAAGGTGGTCAGCGGTAGATCGCCTTTGAGCTTGATACGGCCTTCTTTCGCCATCCGCCAGCCCTCACCCGGTTCGGCGAAGCCGGCTGCCTCGAGCTGCAGACAGACCATGATGCTGAACGCATCGTGGGCTTCGAACAGGGAGACGTCGTTGCGGTTGACGTTGGACTTGCGGAATGCATCGTAGGCCGATTTAGCTGCCGCAAACAGCTCGAGCGGGTCCTCCCGGTCGGCGACGCGGAACCAATCCGTGGCGACGCTGGAGCCGAGCAGCCGGACCGGGTTGTCGGAATAGGCGCGCGCCTCCTCCGTCCGCGCCAGGACCACGGCCGCGGCGCCGTCGCAGACCGGCGAGGCGTCGAAGAGACGCAGCGGCGGGAAAATGACCCGCGAAGCCCGCACCGTCCGGTCGGAAACGCGCTTGTCTTTGAAGATCGCGTACGGGTTAGTCCTGGCATTGTGGTGGGCGATGACGGCGAAGGGATTGAAGGCGTTCACATCGACCGCATGGCGATCCATGTACAACTGCATGAGGGCGGCGTTCTGGCTGAGCAAGGTGTGACCGGCGTCCGTCTCGGAGCGGGCGTCAAGCGCCTTCGCGAGAACCGGAGTGACCAGCCCGCCGCTCATCTTCTCGACACCGACGGCCATCGCCAAACGGGCCTCACCGCTTGCGACGGCGAAATAGGCCATCCGCAGGGCAGCCGCGCCGGTGGCCGTTGCGGCGCGGACGTGCAGCGCTTCGATTCCGCGCAGCCCGCATTCGCTTGCAATCAAAGCCGCGATCTGTTTCTGGTTCTGGAGCTCGTCCGCCAGCATGTTCCCGGCGAACAGGGCATCGACGCGGTCCACACCGGCATCTTCCATCGCCATCCGTGCGACCCTGGCTCCCATATCTTTGAGCGGCTCCGGGTTCTGCCGCATGACCGGGATCTGCCCGATCCCGACGATGCTCACCCCACGCAAAAAATCGGTATTCATGATGACCCTTCCATCGCATCCCGAACGGCCTGCTCGATTTCCAATCCGGGAAACGCCTGCTTCCGAAAATAACCCAAAAATTCGATATTGCCTTTCGGCCCTGTGACGGGGGACCGGATCAGCCCACACAGCGCCAGGCCGGAACCCTCGATCGCCGGCAGCAGATCCAGCAAGATCCTGGCATGCATCGCCGGGTCACGGATCACTCCCTGGCCGCGCGCTGCGTCGGCCCGACCGGCCTCGAACTGGGGTTTGATCAGGACGATCAGCTCGCCCTGCTCACCGAACCAGCCCGCAGCAGCCGGCACGAGGACGGAGGCCGAAATGAACGCAGCGTCCATCACCACCAGGTCGACGGGTTCGGGCAGCCGCTCGAGATACCGGGCGTTGGTCCGCTCCATGACGACGACGCGCGGGTCGTTGCGCAGCTTCCAATGCAGCACACCGTGGCCGACGTCGATCGCATAAACTCGCCGCGCCCCGGACTGGAGCAAGCAGTCGGTGAAACCGCCGGTCGATGCGCCGACATCCGCGCAGGCCGCGCCTGGGACCACAGCCGGAAACGCGGCCAGGGCTGCCGCGAGCTTATCACCGCCGCGCGAGACGTATTTCGGACCCGTGATAATTTCCAGCCGTACGCCCTCATCGAGCAAACTGGCAGGTTTCAAGACGACCTGCCCGTCCGCCCGGACCTGGCCGGCCATCACCAGGCGCTGCGCAAGCGATCGGGTTTCCGCCAGGCCGCGCTCGACGAGGAGAAGATCGGCGCGCTGTTTTGCCACGAGAATATTGTAATTTACGTTATCATTCCTACCGGATGCTGACCGCCCTGATTACATCGATGCGGCCCAAACAATGGGTCAAAAACGGCTTTTTGTTGTTCGCCCTGATCTTTGACGGAAAACTGGTCGAAGCGTCTGCAGTCCGGACCGTCCTGTTCGGCGTCGTCGTCTTTTCTATGCTGGCCAGTTCCGTTTACCTGATCAACGATCTATCCGACCTGGAATCCGACCGGCAGCACCCGCGCAAAAAACTCCGGCCGATCGCGGCCGGGCAGCTGCCAATCTGGACGGCCTGGGCAGCCGTGCTTCTTTTGCTGCTGATCGGTCTGCCGGCTGCCCTTCTGCTGGACCCGTTCTTTTTTTGGCTCTGCCTGTTTTACCTGGCGACCAACCTGGCATATACCCATTTTCTCAAGCACATCGCGATCCTGGATGTGATCCTCCTGGCCGGGTTTTACGTGATCCGCGTCGGGGCGGGTGTATCGCTGGTTGATGTACAGCGGTTCTCCCCCTGGCTGTATGTCTTCACGACCTTCCTGGCATTGTTTCTTGGAATCGGGAAACGGCGGGCCGAGCTCTTCCTGATGCAGCAGGACGCGGGGAACACCCGCAGAGTCCTCGAAGGCTACACCCTCGCCTTTCTTGACACGCTGACCATCATCGTCTCCGGGATGGCGATCATGACCTACAGTCTCTATACCTTCTCGGCTCCGAACCTGCCGGAAAACCATTCAATGATGCTGACCATCCCTTTCGTGATCTATGGGATCTTCCGGTATCTCTACCTCGTCCAGGTCGAGAATTCGGGGGAAGCCCCCACGGAGGTGCTTTACACCGACCGGCCGCTCCAGGTCTGCGTGGTGATGTGGGCGATTTCCGTGCTGACGATCCTGTATGTCTTTTGAACCCACCGTTCATTCAAGCACCGCACCCGGCAAGGCGATCCTGTTTGGAGAGCACGCCGTGGTCCACGGGCAGCCGGCGATCGCCGTTCCGGTGACCCAGGTGTGCGCCGCCGTCCGGGTGCACCCCGCGGCGGACGGTGAACGGCGGTTCGTCTCGGCGGCAACCGGCCTGGATCTCGATCTCTCCGATGCCGGCCCGGATTTCTGGGGCGCCGCCCTCGTGACGGCGCTCGAAGCGGCTTGCGGATGCGTGCTGGGCTCTTTTCGACTCGAGATCGAATCGTCCATCCCGGTCGCCGCCGGTCTGGGCTCCGGTGCGGCGATCGCCGTGGCGGCGGTCCGCGCCCTGGCGGCGCGGATCGGGTTCGAGCCGGATCTTGAAACCGTCAGCCGGATCGCGTACGAAGTGGAGAAAATCCACCACGGCACGCCATCCGGGATCGATAACACGACCGTGACCTGGTCGCAGCCGGTCTATTTCCGGCGCGGCAGCCCGGTCGAGTTCATCCGGCCGGCCGCAGCGTTCGAGTTCGTGATCGGCCTGACCGGGATCCCCAGCCCGACCGGCCGGGTGGTCGCCGACGTGCGGGCCGCACACCAGGCGGATCCCGTGCGGTTCGATCGGATCTTTTCACAGATCGGCCGGCTCACGAAAAACGCCCGCGCGGCGATCGAAAACGGCGACCCGGCCGAACTCGGCCGCCTGATGGACCGCAACCACGATCTGCTCTGTGAGATGACGGTGTCCTCCGGCGAGCTGGACCGGCTGGTAAAAGCCGCCCGGGAGGCCGGCGCAGAGGGGGCCAAACTCTCCGGAGGAGGGCGCGGCGGAAATATGCTGGCGTTGGCAGTCCCGGGTCGAGCTGAAATCCTGGAGAACGCCCTGCGAAGTGCCGGCGCGGCCGGGACGATCCGGACCATCGTGGAGATGCCATGACTCAAATAGACCTCACCTTCCTCAAACTCGGCGGATCCCTGATCACGGTCAAGGCCGCCCCGCGCGTGCCCCGGACCGACGTCCTGGAGCGCATCGCCGCTGAAATCGCCGAAACGCTTTCGGCTGTTCCCGCGCCGGGTCTGCTCATCGGACACGGCTCCGGCTCCTTCGGGCACGTCCCCGCTGCCGCGCATGGAACGCGCGGCGGCGTGAGCGATCCGGCAGGCTGGGGCGGGTTTGTCGAAGTGTGGCGGGCCGCCGGCGATCTAAACCACATGGTGGTTCGGGCACTCCAGGACGCGGGTATCCAGGCCATCGGGTTCCCGCCTTCCGCGGTGGTGACCGCCGAAGCCGGCGAAATCGCGACCTGGGATACGCTCCCCATCCGCGCCGCGCTCGCCGCCGGGCTCATCCCGGTTGTGTACGGCGACGTCGCTTTCGACCGGGTGATCGGAGGGACGATTCTTTCGACCGAAAAACTGTTCGCCCATCTCGTCCCCGTGTTGAACCCGGTCCGGATCCTGATCGCCGGGATCGAGGCCGGCGTCTGGGTGGATTATCCACAGCGGTCGGATCTGATCCCGGTCATCGACCCGGGTTTGGCGAAGGATCGTTGGGCCGGGATCCGGGGAGCAGAGGATCCGGACGTCACCGGAGGAATGCGGGCCAAAGTGGCGTCGATGCTGAACCTGGTCGCCGAAAACCCGCAGCT
>DATKDL010000063.1:0-7668 GCA_035512695.1 Anaerolineales bacterium
GGACTATTTTTTGCGTAGTGATAACGATCCCACGCAATGGGCTCGTTGGGATCGGGTATAATCGTATCCGCTTGAGTGAACCTTCCAATCGCCGGGTCATACCACCTGTTCCCCATCGCAATTAACTTAATGTAACTGTTATTACGCTGTCCGGTAAATACCCGGTCTCTTCGGGACGCGGAGAGTCTCAACAAAGACCCCAAAGGTCTTCAAGACCTTTGGGGTCTGGCCGCCTTTTCAAACATCTCCTTCAAATACCGCCCGGTATAGCTCTTTTTTACCCTCGCCACTTCCTCCGGCGTCCCCTCCGCCACGATCTCGCCCCCTCTCCCACCGCCCTCCGGACCCAGGTCGATCAGGTGATCGGCCACCTTGATGATATCCAGGTTGTGCTCGATCACAATCACCGTGTTGCCCTCGTCCACCAGACGGTGCAGGACCTCCACCAGCCGGTGCACATCGGCGGCGTGCAGCCCGACCGAGGGCTCGTCCAGCACATAAATGGTCTGCCCGGTCGAGCGCTTGGAGAGCTCGCGCGACAGCTTGACCCGCTGCGCCTCGCCGCCCGATAGCGTCGGGGCGGGCTGGCCGATCCGGATGTATCCCAACCCGACATCCATCAGCGTCTGCAGCTTGGAAACCATCGGATGGAAGGATTCAAACACTTCCAACGCCCGCTCGATCGGCAGGTCCAGCACGTCGGCGATGCTCAGCCCCTTGAACTTGACCTGCAACGTCTCCCGGTTGAACCGCGCGCCTTTGCAAACCTCGCACGGCACGTAAACATCCGGCAGGAACTGCATCTCGATCCGGATCTGTCCCTGCCCCTCGCAAGCCTCGCAGCGCCCGCCCTTGACATTGAACGAGAACCGCCCAGGCTTGTAACCGCGCACCTTGCTCTCCGGCAGCTCGGAGAACAGGCTCCGGATCAGGTCGAACAGCTTGGTATACGTACCGGGGTTCGAGCGCGGCGTGCGCCCGATCGGGGATTGGTCGATGTTGATGATCTTGTCCAGCAGGTCCAGCCCCTCGATCCGCTCGTGGGCGCCGGGAAGGTGCCGCCCGCCGTGGAGATGGCGGGCCACCGCCGGGTAAAGGGTCTCGTTGAGCAGGGAAGACTTGCCCGATCCCGAGACCCCCGTGATGCACACAAACTTCCCGAGCGGGATGGCGGCGTCGATCCCCTTGAGATTGTTCTGGGCTGCGCCGAAAATTTTCAAATACTCGCCGGTTCCCTCCCGACGGAAAGCCGGGATCGGGACCGACTTGCGTCCGGAGAGATACGCCCCGGTCAGCGACTTCGGATGCGCCAGGATGAACTCCGGCGGTCCCTCCGCCACGACCTCCCCGCCGTGCTCGCCGGCACCAGGTCCCAGGTCGACGATCCAGTCCGCCGCCAGGATCGTCTCCTCGTCGTGCTCGACGACGAGGACGGTGTTTCCCAGGTCGCGCATCGATTTCAACGTCCGCAGCAGCCGGCCGTTGTCGCGCGGGTGCAGACCGATCGACGGCTCGTCCAGGACGTACAAAACGCCCATCAGCCGCGACCCGATCTGGGTCGCCAGCCGGATGCGCTGGGCCTCCCCGCCGGAAAGCGTGGCGGCGGTGCGGCCGAGGGTCAGGTAGTCCAACCCCACGTCCACCAGGAACTGCAGCCGCTCCTGGAGCTCTTTCAGGATCCTGCGGGCGATGATCTGCTGGCGGTTGTCGAGGGGCGTCTTCTTGCCGGACAGCCGGTTGGCCCACGCGAGCGTATCCGCGACCGGCCAATCGGTGATCTCGAGGATGTTCTTGTCGCCGATCATCACCGCCAGCGCCTCGGGGCGCAGCCTCGCGCCGCTGCAGGTTGGGCAGGGTTTGTCGCTCATCAAATTCTGGATGCGCTCGCGCATGTACTCGGAGTTCGTTTCGGAAAACCGGCGCTCCAGGTTGTCGATCACACCTTCAAAAGTGGCCTGAAAATGTGAGATCTTGCCGTTTTTGCGTTTGTACTCGATCGAGACCTCCCGCCCGTTGGTCCCATGCAGGATGACGTCAACCTGTTTCTGGGTCAGCGTGCGGAACGGGGCGTCGAGATCGATTCTGAATTCCCGCGCCGCACCCTCGAGGGTGGACCAGTAGTAGCCGCCCTCATCACGCGGACCACCCCACTCTGAGACGGCGATCGCGCCATCGTTTAGCGAGCGCTCCTTATTCGGGATCAACAGCTGCGGATCGATCTCGAGCCGGCTGCCGAGACCCTGGCAATCCGGGCAGGCACCGTGCGGTGTGTTAAACGAGAAAGTGCGCGGCTCGATCTCCGGGAAGCTGAGCCCGTCGACCGGGCAGGCCAGGTGCTCGGAAAAGAGCAGGTCGCCGCCGGTTTCGGCGGAGAGATTCTGCACGATGACCATCCCGTCGCCAAACTTGAGGGCGGTCTCGATCGAATCGGTCAGCCGCGAGCGGGCGGCGTCGACCTCGTCCTGGGTCTCATGCCGGCGGACGATCAGCCGGTCGACGACGGCCTCGATCTCGTGCTTCTTATAGCGGTCCAGCTCGACCTTGTCGGTCTCCAGCTCGAGCACCTGCCCGTCGACCCGGGCGCGGACGAAGCCCTCTTTCTGGAGCTCATCCAGGACGGCCTGGTAAGTCCCCTTGCGGCCGCGGACGATGGGAGCCAGGACCAGCAGCCGGCTATCCTCCGGCAGGTTCTCGACCGCTTCGACGATCTCCTGGGCCGACTGCCGCTTGAGCTCGCGCCCGCAGACCGGGCAGTGCGGGATCCCCGCCCGGGCATAGAGCAGGCGCAGGTAATCGTAGATCTCGGTGACGGTCCCGACGGTCGAGCGCGGGTTGTGGGAGGCGCCGCGCTGGTCGATCGAGACGGCCGGGGAAAGCCCCTCGATGGTATCGACATCGGGCTTGTCCATCTGGCCCAGGAACTGGCGAGCATAAGAAGAAAGGGATTCGACGTAGCGGCGCTGCCCTTCGGCGAAGATGGTGTCGAAAGCCAGCGATGATTTCCCGGAGCCGGACAGCCCGGTCAGGACGACGAGCTTGTCACGTGGGATCTCGACGGTGATGTTTTTCAGGTTATGGGCGCGGGCGCCTTCGACGCGGATGTTGTTCATGTGTATAAAATAAGTGCAAAAATGAATATGATTATGGGGCTTCGCCCCATAATCATATTCATTTTTGCATAACTTTTCCAATTCCACATTATAGCATATTTGTTCTAGAGTGAGGGGAGAAAATCTCAATTATTTCCGCTGCGGTTGAACAGGGTGATGAAATTGATCCCGAACCGGGGCAGGACGACGGCGACCAACAGGAACAGCCCGACCAGGGCCAATCCCGCTATTAAGAGCAGCTTTATCGTTTTGCGCATCAAGTACCCCCGATGATTTCGGCCAGGTAGCCGAGCTCATTCAACGCCGCCAGCACCCGCGCTTCCGAACCGGGTTTGAGGGCCACGGCTTGCGGTCCGAGCGGATCGCCCAGGAACCGGGCAGCTCGCGAGCGGCGCAACGCATCCAGCGCCTCCGGCGAAGGCAGCCGCAACACCGGGACCGTCTCGATCCGACCGGCCCGGCCGTATTGTTCCCAGCTTTTGAGGGCGTTGGTGATGTTTGGCGGGATGCCTTCGGCATGGCGGGCCAGCAGGGCGATCAACTGTCCGACCTTGAGCCCCTGGTCCCCCGCCCGCTGGAGCGATCTGGGACTGGCCCGATAGCGGTACTCGTCCCGGACCGGGTCTTCCCAATCGCAAAAGCGGGCGATCAGATAGCGGGCAGCCCGCGGGGCCAGGCGCGGCACGCTGATGCGCCCGTCCGACCGGACATGAACCGGGTGGTCCTCCGCCGGGAAACCCTCCGGTGGCCGGCCTGCCCCCAGCGCAGCACGCCAGCGCGACCTCCGGAAAGCCGCCGGCGCAGGGGCTGCCCTCCGGGAACCTGCGGGCGGATCGCCCGCTGCCAGGTCGACGAGACCCAGCCAGTGCAGCGGACCGACCAGCATCCAGCGGATAAACGCTCCTTCGATTGCTTCCCACCCCGCAGCCGCATCGAGGAACGCACCGGTCGCCCGGATTTTGAAATAGCGGCTGTCCGGTTCGCCGGCAAGGCGCATGAACTCCGGTTCGATCTCCTCGATCCCGGCCGCGAACGCCGGCAGGCTCCACCAGGTCCGGCCTGGTAGACCGTCCAGGTAGCGCAGGACCTTCGCCCGGAGCCGGACCGGGTCGCGGGGATCGCGAGCAACGATTTCGAATTCCGGGACCAGGCTGAGTTCATCCACGGCACCGGTTTCCAGCCAGGCCCGAACCAGCCCGGCGAGCGCCTCCCCGCGCGGGGCCTCGAGGAAATCCCTGGCGCGGTCGACATCGAGGCTGCCTTTGCGGGTCAGGATCCCGGCTGCAGCAAGCAGCGCCGAGCAGAAGGCTTCCCGGACCGGTTCGAGCGCCGCCGCGGCGGGATCACCGATCCGGACCGCAGCCAGCAGGGTTGCCAGATCGTCCAGGAGCGCGTCCTGCGCCGGAATAGGGACGGCCGTTTCGTCATCGCGGGCCGGCCGTCCGGGGAGCGGGCCGGCGGCCGGCGTCGGAACCGGGATGAGCGGCAGCAGGTCGTCCGGAACAAAGCCGAACTCCATCGGGCCGTCCTCTGTGTCGAAAAAGGCCCGGCCGACCAGGCCGCGGTAGTAGAGCGTTTCGAGCGCCGAGGCGGGCCGTTCGTGGGGCCGCTCGCGCGCACGGCGGGAGGGGCCCATCTGCCGCAGCGGCCCATGCCGGTGATCGAGACGGGTCCAGGGCAGGCGTCCGCCGTGCGCACACAGTTCGGCCAGGAGCGCGCTGCCCTGGGCCGGCAGCGCCCCCACGATTTCCGCGGTTTGTATGGGGTCGAGCATCCCGGCTGCCAGCTCCAGGCGCCCCGCCTCCGAATCCTCGAGCGGCTCCGGCAGCCCCCACAACCCTGCCAGGATGCGGAGGAAACCGAGGTCATGGAACCCGAGGGAGGTGAGGAGATTGGGCATGGGGGGAATTATAGCTGGGCAGGATGCCGAGGTTGTGTATATCAACCAATATCCACCCCTTACTGATTTCTTTTTATGGGGTAGAATCACAAATTGCAGCCGAAAAAGCCGCCTGAGGAAAGCTTATGAGCGACCAGAAATCCGCCAAGGATGTCATTGAGAATTTCCAGAAAAAGCAGCAGCGCGCCCCCCGCTCGTTTGTATTCGGCGCGCTGGCGCTGATCCTGATCTTCGCCGGAGGCGTCGTCCTGTTCCAGTGGTACAACAACCCGGACGCGCCGATGTTCGCCTTCCTGGCCGGCACCAGCACACCGACATCGACGGCCACCGCCACCGAGACCCCGGTCCCGCCCACGCAAACCCCTCTGCCGCCCACGAACACCCCGACCGAGACGGAAACGCCAACCATCACCCCCACGCCGACGATCTCCGGGCCGTTCATCTACACCGTCCAGGAAGGCGACACCCTCTCGACGATCTCCGAGCAGTTCGGCGTCGATGTGATCCGGATCATGGAAGCCAACGAACTGGAAAACGAGGCCATCTTCATCGGGCAGCAGCTCCTGATCCCCGATCCAAACGAGCCCCCCCCCAGCGCCACGCCGCTTCCGGAGGGTCTCCCACCGGGTTTCATCATCGAGTACCGGGTCCAGCCGGATGACAGCCTGAGCGGGATCGCCTTCTTGTTCAATTCGACCGTGGAAGCGATCCTGGAAGCCAACGAAGACCTCGAGGATGAGAACGCCATCTTCGTCGGGCAGATCCTTCTGATCCCGGTCAACCTGGTCACGCCGGCGCCGACGAACACGCCGGGCGAGCCGGCACCTGTTTCGACCCCCGGTTCGATCGCGACTCTTACACCCACGCCATAAACAGGATAAAAAAAGCCCCCGCTGCGGTCAAATCCGCAGCGGGGGCTTTTTTTTTCTGTTTATGGCGTCAATCTCTCGCTTTAAACACCGTGACAAACACCATCGGCCGGCGCCGGGTTTCATTGTAGAGGAAGTTCTTGACCTGCTTCTCGACGTCTTTTTGCAGGTTCCCGTTGGCCGATTCGACGGTCTTTGCGATCCGCCGGATCGTCTCCACGATCAGTTCGTCCGACTCCGGTTCGTAGACGAAGCCTTTCGTCACGATCTCCGGTTCATGCGCGAGCTGGCCGGTGATCGGATCGATTTGCAGGTTGACCATAACAAAGCCTTCCCTGGAGAGGACGTCGCGCTCGCGCACGACGCTCGGGCCGATATCGCCCACGCCGGAACCATCGACGAAGACGTAGCCGCCCGGGATCCGTTCGCCGAGCCGCATCGAGCCGTTCTCGAATTCGATGATCTGGCCGTTCTCGACAACGGCGATGTTCTCCGCCGGGATCCCGACCTCCTCGCCCAGACGGGCATGCTGGTGCAAATGCCGCAGCTCGCCGTGAACGGGAATGAGGTGTTTCGGTTTGACCAGGTGCAGCATCAGCTTCATCTCCTCCTGGCTGGCGTGACCGGATACATGAACCGGCGCGATCGGATCGTAGATCACCTGTGCGCCGCGCCGGAAGAGGCTGTTGATCGTGCGGTGGACGGTCTCTTCGTTCCCTGGGATCGGGTGCGACGACAGGACGATCGTGTCACCTTTTTTGACTCCGAACTGGCGGTTGGTGTCCCTGGCAAGACGCCCCATGATCGAGCTCGGCTCGCCCTGCGAGCCGGTGCACATCAGGACGACGGCGGACTCCTTCATGTTCAGCGCCTCATCGATGGAAACCTCGACCCCATCGGGGATGTCCAGGTAACCGAGCTGCTGCGCCATTTTGGCGTTGTCCATCATGCTGCGGCCGACAAACGCCAGCTTGCGGCCGTTATTATGGGCGGCGTTGGCGACCTGCTGCAGCCGGGAGATCAGCGAGGCAAACGAGGCGACGATGATCCGGCCGGGCGCCGCCCGGAAGACCTGGTCGAAGGCCGGATCGATGACCCGCTCGGAGGGCGTCCAGCCGGGTTCGTCGGCGTTGGTCGAATCGGCCAGCAGCGCCAGCACCCCGCGGGCGCTGAATTCGGCCAGTTTCCCGTAATCGGTCGGCCAGCCGTCGACCGGTGTGTGGTCGAACTTGTAATCGCCGGTGTGGACCACCAGCCCCGCCGGGGTCGTGATCCCCAGGCCGACACAGTCCGGGATCGAGTGGCAGACGTGGAAGAGCTCGATCTTGAACGGATCGATCTCGATCGTCTGCCCGGCCTGGACGGTGATCAGGTTCGGGCTCCGATCCCGCTTCTCACGTGCGATTTTGACTTCGAGCAGACCGCGAGTCAGCGGTGTCGCGAAGATCGGTGCGTCGACGTGTTCGAGCACGTGGTTAATTGCGCCGGTATGGTCTTCGTGGCCGTGGGTGATCACGATCCCGCGCACCTTATCCGCCCGGTCGATGACGTATTGGAAGTCCGGGATGATGTAATCGATCCCGAGCATGTCGTTTTCGGGGAACATGAGCCCGGTGTCGACGAGCAGGAGGTTCTCCTTGTATTCGAAGACGGTCATGTTCTTCCCAATTTCTCCCAGTCCCCCGATTGGGATGATTTTTAGTTTTTCACTCATTGTATTTTTTACTCCATGGTTTCAACCGATCGGAAAATTCTGGGGACGGGCGATTTTGAGGGTTGCTGCAGCTGC
>DATKDL010000064.1:0-31818 GCA_035512695.1 Anaerolineales bacterium
GGCGGCAGCGCCAGCAGGTTCGTGCCGGTCCCCACCGCCGTCTCCAGGATGCGGTTCCCGGGACTGGCGTCGATCCTGGCGAGATATTCGTCGCGTTCGATCGGGGCGCCGCCCAGCGCCAGGCGCCAACCGACACGGACCCCGAGATCATAGCCGAACGAGACGCGGTTGTAAACCCAGCCCCAGAACCGGTGGCGCAGCGGACTGTTTCTCGTCCGGAAGTCCGGGAAGCCGGCGGTGATGGGGTAGACCCGACCGTGATCATCCGTGAACCGGCCGTCGTCCAGTTCACGGAGCGGCGCTCGCGTGAGCGGATCGCACAACAGCCCGGTAAGCGACGGGTTCGTCTGCATACCGGGCTATCGTATCAGAGAATCGTCACCTGCCCGCCGGCGGCCACACTTCGCCCTGGTTCCGAGTTTTCGACCGCGTTCTAATCCGTGCCGTTGACGATGATCGGCATAAACACCTGGAACGGACCGAGCACGGTGACCGTAATCGTATGCGTTTCAGGACCGTCATCGTCGATGACGGTCAACGAAACGAGGTATGCGCCCGGCGTTTCGTAAGTGTGGCTGGGATTGAGCGTTCCCTCCGCAGACGAGCCATCGCCGAAGTTCCAGATATACACCGGTTCTACTTCGCCGTTAAGAGGGATATAAGCGCCGTTGAACTCGACCGTTTCTCCGGCCTGGACGATCTGGTCCGAGCCGGCGAATACCCAGCCGGTCTTGACAGGCCCGCTCACTCCCAGGCTGCCGCACGTGACTTCGTTGGCGCCAGGATCGTAAACGACGCCCGGCCCGGTCACGTTGACCGCGCAGACACTGTAGACCCCGGGGTTGCGCGAGCGGCTCAGCCGGATGGCCTCGCCGTCTTCCCTCGTTCGGATCGAATACGTGCCGGTTTTCTCGTCCGGATGCTCGAAGAGATCGCCGTGGAAGATCGCGTTGATAACCGCGAAGCCGAATTGATTGACGACCCGGTAGGTGATTTCCACCAGGTAGAAATCCGGATGCGGGATTTCGACGATTTCCAGGCTGTCGATATGAACGATGGGACTGATGAGAGGCGTCGTATCCTCGGCGGTGTTATCCGCCGGGTTTCCGTCCGGACCGTTTGAGCCGTCGTCGCCAATCTCGGCGGTGTTCTCCACTTCCGATAAGGCGCCGTTGATGTGCACGTGGACCGCGAACACGGCGCTGCCGGACTGCCCGGTAGAAAGCGACCCGACCGACAGGGAGCAGACCGTCCCGCGAGGCGAGCCGTTCGCACAACTCCACCCCGGCGAGCTGTCACCTGCGTAGAAGTCCGTTCCAATCGGAACCGTCTCGGTGATCACGATGCCGTGTGCTGCAACGGAACCCGCGTTGGTGTATGTCAGGGTATACGCGACGACCTGGCCGTAGGTCGCCGTGATGCCGCCGTCATCCTTCGTGAGCTGCAAATCCGGCGCGCCGGCGACGGGTCCGAGATCGAGGCCGACGATGACCGGATCGTGATCCGACGATCGGTACGGCTCGTCGGTGTAAAGCCCCGGCTGGTTGAATTCGGTGTTGTAGTCCAGCGAGATCGGCTCGTCGGCATTGATGTGCCAGATGGTCGCCCCGCTCACCTGGGTAGCCATCGCCGGGTTTGCCAAGGCGTGATCGAGATAACCGGATTGACCCCTGAAGACATAGGAGTAGGCGTCCGTTCCCACGAAAGCTTCCACAAGATCGATGAAGCCGATATCTTCGAGGGCGACGATCGGGTCTTCCATCGCGTAAGCGTTCAGATCCCCGATGATCAGGAAATCGAGATCTCCGCTGCCGGTCGGATCCCCGGCGAGCCAGTTGGCCAGGGCGATCGCCGCGGCCAGCCGAGTCAGGTTGCAGTTGCCCTGGCCGTCGCCGGTGTCCGGGTCGCCGACATCGTCGCAGCTAGAGCCTTTGGACTTCAGGTGGTTGACCGCTACGGTGAACGTTTCACCCGAGGCGATTTCCTCGAATGTTTGGGCCAGGACGGGCCGGTTCTTGTCGTCCAGGAAGGTCGGGTCGACGCTGGAGTCGAGGATGGCGTGAGCCCCGACCGGGGTGACCGAGGCCGGTTTGTAGATCAGCGCGACGCGGATCGCATCCGATCCGATTGGGCCGGTGGCGATGTAATCGTAGGTCCCTGCGCCGGCCACTGCGTTGAGTGCGGCAACCAGACCTGCTACGGCCGCATCGGCTGCATCGTTCTCGATCTCGATCAACCCGACGACGTCGGCGTCGATCGCCAGCAGGGCGTTGACGATCTTGTCGGTCTGGCGGGTCAGCTCGGTGGCGCTGTCGGCGCCGCGGCACTCCTGGTTCGCCAGCGGACCGCAGACGTCCGGACCGGCGTCGATCGTCGTGAAGTAGTTGAGGACGTTGAAGCTGGCGATTTCCAGCGAGCCGCCGACGTCATCCGGTTCGGTCGTGCGTTCGTTGGCCCGGGTGAAGGTGATCGGGCCGGTCGGGTGGATTTCATACACGCCGAATGCGAACCCGAGCACCCCGGTGAGCGAAGGCAGCGTGTCGCCGGACCGCAGCGTGTTGCCGTCTCCAAGGTAGGGCGGCAGCGGCAGCGGGTTTTGGACGTTGCTGCCGTCATCGAGCTGGATGCGGCTGCGGTCGTTCAGGTCTTGCAGATCGTTGGCGGGCGTCCCCGGATCGACGACGTTGGTCGGGTTGTACAGCCGGCCTCCGACCGAGAGGGTGACCTCGCCGAAGCGGCCCAGGCTGAAGGTCTCGGTGACGGTCAATTCCTGGGCGATCGTGACCAGCATGCCTTCGAAGGGTTCGAAGTCGCTGATATCGTCCACAGGCAGGACGATGGTGGCCGCTGTGGGCAAGGGGTTGCCGGTGCTGAGCACCGAGAGACAGGTGACGGAGCCGAGTTCGGTCAGGTCGAAGAACTCGACCACCGTCCCGCCGACCTGGACCAGGTCGCCGACGCTGACGTCGATGCCGAACCCGGCGTCGAAGACGAAGATACCTTCCGAGGTGAGCGGGTCAGCATCTGCGTCGGCGTCTTCCTCCTGCATGAAGAATCCGGACAGGCCGGTGGTGGTGGATTGGTAGTCGCCGACTACGACCCCGGCGATCTCGACCGCGCTGCCCACCAGCGGGCTTGAAGCGCCGCTGCCCTGCACGTCGTGGATGAAGACCGGCGTGCCGGTGCAGGACTGCGGATCGCCGCAGTCGTTCGGTTCACCGGGGGTGCTGTTGCCGAAGGTGAAATCCGCATCGTTGTTATCGGTATCGGAACCATCCGGGCAGCGGGAAATGCTGCCTGGAACGGAGTTGCTGTCGGCGGCAGTCGTCCCGGTGCCCTCGGTATAAGGAGCGCCGGTGTCGCCTTCATAGCTGACCGTGTCGAGAATATTTCCGTCAAACCGGAGCGCGACGGCGTCCGGTGAGCCATTCTGGATGAAATTGGTGTCCGGGCCATCGTCGAGATCGCAGTTCGCGACGGTGGCCGCATTGGCGCAGATGACGAAATACTCCCCTGGTCCGAGGTCGACGGCCGGAAGGGAGATGGAGTCGTAGACCGCCGCCCCCCCGCCGGTGCCGTTTACCAGTTCGAGCGTGACTCCATCGAGCGTGACGGTCAGCGGTCCGGTATTCATGATCTCGATGAACTCGGCGTCGTCCGTGTCGACCTGGTCGTAATCGATCTCATTGATCACCAGCGTGGGAGTATCTCCTCCCACGACCTCGTTCACGGCGCCGGGGGTGTTGACGGCATCGCCCGGATCGGGGGTACCGGTGCAGCAGGGCAGGCCGTAGCCGTCGAAGTCGTTACGGACCCAATCGGCGGTGGTGTCGGTGTCTGTCCCGTCCGGGATGCGCGAGGCGCCGCCGGGAGCGAAGGCCAGGCCGTCGTAGAAGGGGTTGAGGACGGTCGCGCTGTAGTTCAGATCGCCGGCGCCGTCGTCGTTGACGCCGACGTCGTCGACGATGGCGGTCCAGAGCGGGTTGTCAATGGTCCCATCGTCGTCGGCGTCGATGTCGTTCCCGACGCTTCCGGTGAAGCCGGAGACGAGCAGCAGGGTGATGGTGCCGTTCTCGATCGAGCTCTGGAAGGAGGTGACCCAATAGCCGTCCGCGTTGGTCGTGCCGACCTGGAATACGCGGTCGATCACGCCCAGCGAGGCGCCCGAGTCGCCTTCGATCTCGAGGATCCAGAAGCCCGAATAATCGGTGTCCGGATCGCCCTTGATCTCGACGTATTCGTTTGTGTCCGAGCCGGTGTGGTTGGCGACGTATTCGTTGATGACCGGGTTCGTGAGGCCGTTACCGGTAGCTCTGGCCGCTGCAGCGGGGAGGAGCAGCAGCGAAAGCAGCGTGAAAAGAACGGCGAAAATCCTGTTTCGGGTTTTGCTTTGAGGGTCCAATGAACTTCCTCCATCCTAACGAGCGCGCGGGGTTTCGACCGAATGATAACACAGGTAAGTCACCGACGATCGGATAGAATAGAGCCGTCACATGCCGCGCAATCTCAAACCCGAGTTTCTGCTCGACCCCGGCGTTTTTTACCTCAACCACGGCTCCTTCGGCGCCTGCCCGCGCCCGGTCTTCGAGCGCTACCAGGCCTACCAGCGCGAACTCGAACTTCAGCCGGTCGACTTCATCTCAAACCGGCTGTTCCCGCTGCTGTCGAAGGCCCGGCAGGTGCTGGCCGGGTATCTCGGGACGGTCCGGGAGAACGTCGTCTTCGTCCCGAACGCGACCTTCGGCGTCAACGTGATCGCCCGCTCGCTGGACCTGGCTGCCGGTGACGAAATCCTGGCCACCGACCACGAATACGGGGCCTGCGACAATGCCTGGTCGTACCTCTGTCGGAAATCCGGCGCTCGCTACATCCGCCGGCCCGTCGATCTGCCGGTCCGGACGCGGGCCGCTTTCGTCGATGATTTCTGGGCAGGCGTCACCGAAGTGACTCGGGTCATCTACCTCAGCCACATCACCTCGCCGACCGCCGTGATCCTGCCGGTTGAGGAAATTTGCCGCCGGGCCCGCGCGGCCGGGATCCTGACCGTCATCGACGGCGCCCACGCCCCGGGCCAGATCCCGCTCGCCCTCGACGACCTCGGCGCCGATTTCTACACCGGCAACTGCCACAAATGGATGCTGAGCCCGAAAGGAGCCGGGTTCTTGTACGCCCATCCCCGGGTGCAGGAGCGGGTCCAGCCGCTTGTCGTCAGCTGGGGTTGGAGCCGGCAGCCGGGGATCGCCTTCGAGAGCGACTTCATCGACAACCAGCAGTGGCTCGGGACGGACGACCTTTCCGCCTACCTGGCCGTCCCGACCGCGATCGAGTTTATGGCGGACCACGATTGGCCTGCGGTGCGGGCAGCCTGTCACGAACTGCTGGGGGAGGCCCTCGCGGCGGTCGAGCGGCTGTCCGGGTGCGAGCCGGTTTATACGGACGATACGTTCTACGCTCAAATGGCAACCACGGCGCTCCCGCAGCTCACCGATCCGCAGGCGTTCAAGCGGAAAATGGTTGAAACCTACCAGGTCGAAATCCCTGTCACGGCCTGGCGGGACCGGCATTTTTTGAGGATTTCGATTCAAGGCTACAATACCGGCGAAGATGTCGGCAGGTTGATCGATGCGCTCAGGATGCAATCAGTGTTGTCCCCCGGAGGTTAATTCATGGAATACCGCAAACTAGGCCGCACAGGCCTCAAAGTCTCAGAACTCTGCATGGGCACGATGCAGTTCGGCTGGACGGCCGACGAGCCCACCTCGCACCAGGTCCTCTCCGCGTCCTACGAACGCGGGATCAACTTTATCGACACCGCCGACGTCTACTCCCGCTGGGTTGAAGGCAACCCGGGCGGCGTCGCCGAGGGGATCATCGGGCGCTGGATGAAATCAGCCGGGATCCCCCGCGAGAAGCTGGTGATCGCCACCAAGGTGCGCGGCACAATGGGGACCGGACCGAACGACGTCGGGCTCTCACGGGTCCACATCAAGGACGCGGTCGAGAACTCGCTGCGCCGGCTGGACACGGACTATATCGACCTTTACCAGACCCATTCGCCGGATCCCGACACCCCGATCGATGAGACCTTGCAGGTGCTGGATGACCTGGTCCGCCAGGGCAAGGTCCGCTACATCGGCTGCTCGAACTACCGGGCCTGGCAGCTGATGCAGGCGCTCTGGACTTCGGACGCCAACCATCTCGCCCGGTTCGACTCGCTCCAGCCGCATTACAGCCTGGCGCACCGGGAGGAATACGAGCGCGAGTTGGCTGACGTCTGCCGGAAGTACGGGGTCGGTGTGATCCCATACAGCCCGTTGGCGGCCGGGTTCCTGACCGGCAAGTACCGCGAGGACGACCCGGTTCCCGAGAGCGACCGTTCGGACGGGGTCCGGCGCCGGTACTTCAACGAGCGCGGCTGGCGCATCCTGGCGGCGGCCGAGACCGTCGCGGAGGCGCGGGGCGCCTCGATCTCGCAGATCGCCCTGGCCTGGCTCTTGACCGACCCGGTCGTCACCAGCCCGATCATCGGCCCTCGAAACATGGAACAGTTCGAGGACAACCTCGGCGCGGCGGGGATGAAGCTCACGGATGAAGAGATGAAGGCGCTCAACGAGGCTTCCGCCGGAGGGGCATGATGACCGGCTCGTTGGTGTTGACCGAATTCCACGGCCCGGTCGGCCTAATGACCTTCAACCGGCCCGAGGCCCTCAATGCGCTGAGCCCGCCGATGCTCGAGGCGATCTGCGAGGCGCTGGAGTTGATGGACGCCGCCCCGGAGATCCGGGTCGCGATCCTGACCGGTGGTGAACGCGTATTCGCCGCCGGCGCCGATATCAAAGTGATGGCGGAGGCCTCCGCGCAGGACATGATCGCCCTGGATACGATCCGCTACTGGGAACGGCTGGCCCGGATCCGCAAGCCGGTCATCGCCGCAGTCAGCGGCTACGCCTTCGGCGGCGGCTGCGAACTGGCGATGGCCTGCGATTTGATCGTCGCCTCTGAGACGGCCCGCTTCGCCCAGTCCGAGATCCGGGTCGGGATTATCCCCGGCGCCGGTGGGACGCAGCGGCTTGCCAGGGCCCTCGGTCCGTACCGGGCGATGGAGATGGTCCTGACGGGAGAGCCGATCGACGCCGCCCAGGCGCACGCCTATGGGCTGGCCAACCGCGTCGTACCGGTGGAGCGTTTCCTCGAGGAGGCTTTTGACCTGGCCCGGACGATCGCCGAGCGCCCACCGGTCGCCGTCCGGCTGGCAAAAGAGGCGCTCCGCCAGGGCATCGCGACGACCCTGCGGGAGGGGCTCAGAAACGAGCGGCGAAATTTCTATCTCAGCTTCGAGACCGAAGACCACGCCGAGGGGATGCGGGCCTTCCTCGAAAGGCGGCCTCCGGAGTTCAAGGGAAAATGATGGCTGAAGAACAAGGTCTCTCAAAGAATCGATCCGAGAATACCGGCGGTGAATTTGGGGCGGGTTTCAGGCTCGGCGTCATCGGCGCCGGGACGATGGGGAGCGGGATCGCCCTGGCGGCCCTGTTCGCCGGGCTGGAAGTCGTCCTGCAGGACCCGTATCCGGATGCGCTCGAGAAAGCCCGCGACTACATGGTCAAATTCCTGGATCGCAAAGGTCTGGGCGATCACATCGAACAGGTCATGATGACCAATTCGCTCGAGGACATGGGCGGCTGCCGGGTCGTGATCGAGGCCGCGCTCGAGGACCTGGACCTCAAACAAGAGATCTTCCGGAAGCTGGAGGCCATCTGCGGGCCGGAGACCGTGTTGGCGACCAACACCAGCACGCTCTCGGTCACGGCGATCGCGGCCGGAATGCAGGATCCTGGCCGGGCGGCCGGGATGCATTTCTTCAACCCGGCCTCCGTGATGCCGCTGGTGGAGGTGGTGCGGGGTGCGGAGAGCTCGGACGCGACCGTCGAGACGGTCGTCGCGCTGGCCGAGAAGCTGGGGAAGACCCCGGTGCGGGCGGCTGACACGCCCGGTTTTATCGTCAACCGGGTCGCGCGGCCGTTCTATGGGGAAAGCTTGCGGCTGCTGGGGGAAGGGGTGGCGAGCTTTAAGGATATCGACCGGTCCCTGCGGGATGGGGCCGGCTTCCGGATGGGGCCGTTCGAACTGATGGACCTGATCGGGATCGATATCAACACCGAGGCGATGCGCTCGATGTATATGCAGACTTACGGGGAACCGCGCTACCGCCCACACCCGCTCCAGATCCAAAAGCTGGCAGCCGGGACGCTCGGCCGCAAGACCGGGCGCGGGTTTTACGATTATTCCGCCGGCGGGTCAAGCAAAGCCGCGGGGACAGAAGGCGAGCACACCGCGGAGCAGGGGCCTGCCGCTGGTGTGCCCGGTCGAGCCGTCCTGGTCTACGACGGTTTCTGGAACCACGGGACTGGGGACCTGATCGCCGGCGCCGGTTACCGGCTGGAAGCCTACCCGGAGACCTTCGATGGGCTGGCCGCCGTCGTCTTTCTCGATGCGTTTTCCGGCCGGACCGCAGCCGATCTCGAGCGCCTGGGGGACGCCCTCCCGGCGGACGTGCCCGTTTTCATCCAGTGCCTGGATACGACCCTGGAAGGCGCCCTCCCGTCCGTCCCGAACACGAACCGGTATGTTGGGTTCGACCCCCTGTTCCTGCCGGCCGGTGCGGTCGCTACCCTGGTCGCTGGACCGGATCTGTCTCCGTCCGTTCGTGAACGGGCGCAGGACTTCGTCCGGGACCTGGGCCGGGAGCCGGTCTGGATCGACGATGCGCCGGGACTGGTGATCCCGCGCGTGGTGGGGATGCTGGTCAACGAGGCTGCCTTCGCCGTCCAGGAAGGGGTGGCGGATCCGGAGACGATCGACCTGGCGATGAAGCTCGGGTTGAATTACCCGCACGGACCGCTCGAGTGGGGGCTGGCGCTCGGCTGGCGGCGGGTGCTGGCCGTGCTTGAACACCTTCAATCTGAATACGGGGAGGACCGCTACCGGCCCTGCAGGCTGCTGCGCCGGTGGGCGCGGGCCGAGGCGCGTGCGGAGCGGATCGCCGCTCTGAACCGGGCGGGCGGTTAGGTGGCGGAACTGGGGCGCGCCCTCGGCCGGATCCTCGTCGCCTGGACCCTTGTCACGACGTTGAGCGGGGCCCTGGTCTACGGCATCTTCCTTTACCTCGAGCCGCTTTTGCCTGGGATCGACCTCCCCGGGGTCGGGATCCGGCTCGCGGTTGCCGGCGGGGCAGGCGGGTTGGTGTTGGGCCTGGTCCAGCGGCGGATCAGCGCCGATTTGCTGGAGCTATCCGGGGCGTGGCCGGCGGCGAGCGCGCTCGGGTGGGCGTTCGGCTTGCCGGCCGTGGTCGGGTTCTCGGTCTGGATCCGCCCGTTGGTCGTTGACCTGCCGGACGGGTTCCGGCTTGGGTTCATTCTCGCCGGGACCGGACTGGCAGGTGCGGCCGCAGCCGGCTGGCAGTGGGTCCTGCTGCGCACACGGCTCGAGGGGGCGCCCTGGTGGCTCCTGGCCAATGGTGTCGGCTGGCTGATGGCCTGGATCCTGGTCCTGGCGATCGGGTTGTTTTTGGGATCGGGCGAGCCTTTGCCTGTGGAGACGAACCGCTTCGCCGACGGGTTGGTCCTGGGGGCGTGTGCGGGATTTATGATCGGGTTTGAGCAGGGAATTGCGCTGGTTGGTTTAATTGCGCAGGCGGCGTGGGTTGACCGGAAAAAGTAAGGGCGGTGTGGGGGTTCTCCCCCACACCGCCCTTACTTTTTCCGTTAGAATGGACATATGTACGGATCCACCGTCGAGGAGATCGGCGAAATCACGACCGGCGAACAAGCCCTGGCTGCCTTCGAGGCCCGCATCGCGCGCGGCGAGAAGATCGAGCCCGGCGACTGGATGCCGGACGAATATCGCCGGCAGCTGATCCGGATGATCTCGCAGCACGCCCACAGCGAGATCGTCGGGCAGCTTCCGGAAGGCGCCTGGATTACCCGGGCGCCCAACCTGCGGCGCAAACTGGTCCTGCTCGCCAAGGTGCAGGACGAGGCCGGGCACGGCCAGTACCTCTACCACGCCGCCGAGACGCTGGGCGCCACCCGCGAAGAGATGATCGACGCCCTGCTCGCCGGCAAAGCCAAGTACGCCAGCGTCTTTAATTACCCGACTCTCAACTGGGCCGACAACGGTGCCATCGGCTACCTGGTCGACGGTGCGGCGATCCTCAACCAGACCATGCTGGCGCGCTGCTCGTACGGCCCGTACTCGCGCGCCATGGTCCGCATCTGTGCCGAGGAGAGCTTTCACTTCCAGCAGGGCAAGGAGATGGTCATCCGGTACTCGCAGGGCACACCGCTCCAGCGCCGGATGATCCAGGACGCCATCAACCGCTGGTGGTGGCCCTCCATGATGATGTTCGGCCCGCACGACGGCGAGTCTTCCAACAGCGAGATTCTGATCCGCTGGGGCGTCAAGACCAGGACGAACGACCAGCTCCGCAGCAATTTCGTCAACCAGATCGTCCCGGAGCTGCACGAGATGGGGCTGACCGTCCCGGACCCCGGTCTCCGTTACGATGAAGAGAAAGAGACCTGGGTACACGGCCCGATCGACTGGGACGAGTTCTGGCGGGTGATCCGCGGCGACGGCCCTTGCAACCGGGAGCGGCTGGAAGCCCGGCGAAAGGCTCACGCCGACGGCGCCTGGGTGCGGGAAGCCCTGCAGGCCTACGCCGAGAAGGACGCAAACTGACCGTGGGGGACACGCAATGGTCGCGCTATTACGTATTCGAGCAGCCTGAGGTAGGTGCGGCGTTCATCCTGGCCGGGTCGGTCCACGCCCCGGACGGAGAGATGGCGCTGCTGGCAGCCCGCGACACCTTCGCCCGCCGCCCGCGGCGGACGGCGATGTGGGTCGTCCGGGATGCGTCCATTTTTTCCCGGACCCGCGAACAGCTCGACGCGACCCGCCCCGACAAGGATGCAGGGGCCTCCGCAGGAACCGTATTCCAGGTCTTCGCCAAGCGGTCCCACAAAGGCGTCCACGTCCACATGGGTGCAGTGGAGGCGGCCGGTCCGGAGGCCGCCATCCGCTGCGCGGATCCGGAGCACGGCGGGGGAACTGCCCCCGTCTGGTGGGCGATCGCCGACGGCGACATTATCCGTTCGGAGGAAGGCGACCGGGAAGTCCTGTTCGGCTCGTCGCCAGGGAAATCGTTCCGGCACGAGATCGAATACCCGGTGCGGACCATGATGATGGATCTGAAGCGGAAGAAGAAAGATTGAAATACGTGCGGTGCTCCGCCCGGTCTTTCAATCTTTCGGATCTTTCACCAGGTCCAGCGTAAATTCGAACGGATCTCCTCCCAAATTTTCCAACTCCAGGCTGTAGACGATCGTGATTGCATGAAAGCTCTCGCGAAAGGAAAACGCACCACCCGGAGGCGATGCGCTCATCCGGATCGTCTCGCCCGAGGTCGAGCGGACACCGGTGGTCCGTTCTTCCGCGAGAATTTCGACGGCGGAGCGGCCCGATCGCAGGTTCTCGGCGTAGTCCCCGGAGATCTCGGCGGCGATTCGCAGCCCGATCGGCGTTTCGACGCGGCCTGACAGGCGGTAGGCTATGGAAAGGCCCTTTTGAGAAAGGGTGTAGGTCTTCGAAAGCTCCAACCCGCTGTCTGACCGGGAGGTGAAAGTCAACCCTGTGCGGGTGAACTTCGGGAAACGGATCGCCGGTCCGCCGCGGGGGTGAAGTTCGTCCAGAAAGGCACCTTGCTGGGCGGTGAGGGTTTCGCGCTGCTCGACCGGGGTGCGGTCGCCGAACAGTGCCAGCGTCAGGGGTCCGTCTTCCTCAGTCCATATCCAATCCGGCAAGTACTTCCGCATGGGGGTGGGGGGAACGACCCCCTCGATATACTGCGTATAGTCATAAATCATCGGCAGATCGCTCCACGGGTATTTCAGCGGTGAAGGCGGGACGGATTCCCCCGCGAACGGCCCTGGCACAACGCTGCTCGGATTTCCGACGATCAACCGCCCGGTTCCCAGATCGGCCCAATACAGGACCCGCCCGCCGCTGCGGGTGAGGACGACAACCTGGTCGGCTGTCCGAACGACGATCTCTTCCTCCCGGTCTTCGTTCCAATCCTCTGTACGTATTCCCGGCTCGGCCGCCGCCATTTGCAGCAGAGAGACGGCCGAGCCGGCCCCGCTCCAGACGCGCGTCCCCGGTCCGCCGATCCCGATGCAGCCGAATTCGTACTGGTGGGTGAGGAATGCGTGCCGTGC
The DNA here is from genome assembly GCA_035512695.1 of Anaerolineales bacterium. Lineage (GTDB taxonomy): Bacteria > Chloroflexota > Anaerolineae > Anaerolineales > JABWBV01 > DATDOR01. Next base: position 12,276 of record DATKDL010000064.1, read on the forward strand.
CAGGTCGACCAGCGGTCCGTCCGCGGGCGCTTCCTGCAGCTTCTCCCGGATGGCCGTATACTGTCGACGACCCTGCTGCAGCTTTGGAGATGTGTCAAGGAAATGGAACCAGTCCCTGTAGCCGTCCTCATGGTACGGGCGGTCCGCCTCTCCCAGCGAGGCATCCATCCAGGCCGCCGAACCGTCTTCGATCCGCTCCAGTGATCGGGCCGGCGCCGGGAGGTCTCGCAGCAGGATCGTTTCCACATCCTCCCGCAGGGCGATCGCTTCCAGCAGGGTTCCCAGCCGGTCCCAGGTCTGGCCTGGGACGACGTCGAAGGCGTAGCCCCACAGTCCCATCGCTTCGGCGTCCTCCGCGTAGGCAAAAACGGCGCTTTCATCGCCAACTTCTTCCGCAACCCGATCGAGATACCGCAGTACCCTTTCGGGCTTTCCGAACCAGGCCGAATAGTTGAAGAGGTGTTTGAAGCGCTCGTCGTCCCGGACGACCCGGAGAGATGCGCCGGCAAAATTGGTCTCATACATGACCCGCTCCCGGCCCCCACTCCGGTCGAGGATATGGTCCTCGACCGTGACGGTCCGGTAGCCGGCTTCCGCTATCAGCGGGACGAGCGACTGGCTCCAGCAGCGTTCCGGGTTCCAGAAGGAATCGGGCCGGACGCTGAAGGTGTCTTCCAGGATTTCCCGGTGCAGCTTCATCTGCTCGCGATTATCCCAATCATCGCACGCAAGGAGGATGTTCTGCGAGTGGGTGGAACCCATCAATTCGAACTGACCGCTTGCCAGTCCGCTTCGGATGAGGTCAAGCGGCTCCGGATCGATCCAATTCAGCGATTGGATCAAGGTGCCGGAGATGTGGATATTGGCGCGCTCGTTGGAGTCGAGCAGGGTTCGGAGCAGCCCGCGATAGCAAACCCGGTTCGCCAATCCGGCGAACTCGACCAGGTGCTGGTTGAAGTGGAAAATGAGGGGAATTTTGAGTTTCACTTTCCGGAATCCTCAATACAATGGGGAGTATCGGCAAAAGTGGCGGTGCGTGCAATGGTGGCATCTGCGCACACACTCCAATTTTGCCGAACATTCTTCGATGGAAACGGTAGAAATTTTCGAAACCCTGTTGGACCGGATGGGCGACGGCGTGATGCTCATCGACAGGGACGGTGCGATCGTCTCCGCCAACCCGGCCTGTGCGGCGATCCTGGGCTATTCCCGTCAAGCCCTGATCGGCCTACCGTTCTCAAGCCTTGTCCTGACCGAGGAGCTGTCGCTGGTCTCCCGGGACCACGAACGGATCTGGTCCGGAGAGGGGCTCCCGGCCCGCTCGCGGCGGTTCGCCCGCAAGGACGGGACGATTGTAACCGCCCTCGTCGACGAATGCATCGTCCCATATGGGAATGGAGGGGATCGCAGGATCCTCGCAATCATCAATGACCGGACCCAGCGAACGGAAACGGCAGCCGCGCTGCACGAAAGCCAGCAGCAGCTGCGAGCGTTTTTCGGAAACACCGAAGAAGCCGTTTATCTCAAGGACCTGACCGGCTCCTATCTGACAATCAATCCGGCCGGGGCCAACATGTTCGGCCGGCCCGCGATCGACATCCTCTTCCGGGACGACCGCTATCTGTTCGGAGATGCCGAGGCCGCCGAGATCCGGGCGCTGGATCGCCGCGTCTCGGAGTTCGGGGAACCTTTTCGGTGTGAATCGACGGTCACGATCCGCGGCGAGAGGCGGGTTTTCTCAACGGTCCGGCTTCCCTTTTACGATCTCTCGGGGAAGATCTCCGGTGTGATCGGAATCACGCGGGATCTCACCGGCCGGAAAGCGGCCGAACAGGATCTTCAGGAGGTCGAACGCCATTACCGATCGTTGATCGAAGGCAGCGACGACGGCGTCCTGATCATGGATACGGTGGGCGTGATCAGGGAGGCGAACGACCGGGCTGCCGCGATGCTGGGCTTCCCCAAGGAGAACCTGATCGGTTTGGAATTCGAAGGACTGGTATTCGAATCGGACCGGAGGGTACACCTCGAGATCGTCGAAGGGTTGTCGTCCGGCGGGGGTCCGCGCCATTATGAGTGCAGCCTGATCCGTTCGAATGGAGCCCGCCTTCCGGTTGAAATCCACGCCGGTTCGGTTCCGGATGGCGGTGATTCGCCGGACCGGTACCAGATATTTTTCCGCGACATCTCTGATCGCAAACGCGTGGATCTCGAGAGGTCGGACCTTCTGGAGCGCCTGCGTGAGCGGACCGGTCAGATCCAGACTGCCTTTGAAGTATCCACCTCGATCGCCTCGACTCTCGATCTGAAGAACCTGCTCAACCAAACGGTCGAGATCATCAAGCAGCGGTTTTCCTTCTACTACGTCGGAGTCTTCCTCGTCGAGGGAGGTGAGGCAGTGCTGGCAGCCGGATCGGCCCCGCAGGGCAAGCAGCTGCTCGAGGCGGGTCACAGCCTTACGATCGGCCCGGATTCGATGATCGGCTGGTCGCTCGAGCACCGGCGGGCCCGTATCACCCCCGACGCGGGAAAGGACGAGGTCCGGTTCGCCAATCCGGCGCTGCCCGAGACACGCTCCGAGCTGGCGATGCCGCTGATGGTGCACGGCGAGCCGATCGGCGCATTGACGGTCCAGAGCGTATATCCGTCCGCATTCAACAGCGACGACGTCGCCGTCCTGCAAATTATCGCCGACCAGCTGGCCTTTGCCGTACAGCACGCCCGGCTGCATGCCCGCCTGGCGGCCTATGCGGGCGATCTGGAGGAGCGCGTGCGCTGGCGCACCGTCCAGCTCGAGATCCTGAACAAGGACCTCGAAGCCTTCTCCTACTCGATCTCGCACGATCTGCGCACACCGCTGCGGGCCGTCAAAGGCTATGCAGGAATCCTGCTCGAAGACCACGCGCCCGATCTTTCAGAGGAGGCCCGCAGATTCGCAGAGAAGATCAAAGCCAGCGCGGACCGCATGGGCGAACTGATCGAGGCGATCCTGGCGTTCTCCAAGCTGGGCCGGCAGCGATTGCGGATGAGCGCACTGGAACCGGATCAATTGGTTCGCGAAGTGCTCGAGGACCACGCGGACGAGATCGAACGGAGGGGGATCTCCATCACTGTCGAAAATTTGTCCCCCGTTCACGCCGATCGTGCGCTGCTCCGGCAGGTGTTCGCGAACCTGGTTGGCAATGCGATTAAATTCACCAGGGAGAACACGCATGCCCGGATCCGGATCGGTGAAAAGGAAGACTGGCGCGGCTGCGCGATCTTCGTGGAAGACAACGGGGTCGGTTTCAGCGAAGAGGACGGGCGGCGGTTGTTTGGCGTATTCCAGCGCCTGCACCCGGACGAGCAGTTCGAAGGCTCCGGGGTCGGCCTGGCGATCGTCCAGCGCATCATCGAACGGCACGGGGGCGAGGTCTGGTACGAGGCCGCTCCGGGAGCGGGAGCGACGTTCTATTTTTATCTTCCCGAAGAAGGGTAAACCGAGATTAGACAAATTGAAGGGTGGGGCGGCGGTACTACCGCCGCCCCACCCTTCAATTTGTCCATCAGGTCCGGATCAAAATTGGGATACCGCTCCCCTGGAGTACCGCCTCGATCGTGCTGCCGTGCGCCAGTTCGAAGATAGAGCGGTTTCCGTAGCCGCCCATGATGATCAGGTCGGAGCCGAAACGGCTGGCGGTGCCCAGGATCGCATCGGGGACCGGGTCGCCAGAACGGACGTAAGTCGCGTGGATTTCGTGCGAGTCGAGAAAGCCCTGGGCGCGGGACAGCAGGTTGGCGGACGGTTTCTTGCGCTTCCCGGACGTGACGACGACCAGTTCTGTGTCTTCCCAGAACGACATCAAGCCGGTCGCCAGGTAAAGGGCTCCGTCGGCAAGCGGGCTGCCGTCGTACGCCAACAGGAGTTTTTGCAGCGCGGTGGCCTTGCCGGGTACGGTCAGAACCGGCCGGCCGGTGCGGTGGAGCAGGTAGCGCAGCCCCGAGCCAAACCGGGTCAGCCCTGCGCCGGAAGGAGGGTGGCTGAGAGGCAGGACGATCAGGTCCACCCAGCCGGAACGTTCGGCGATCGTCCGGGCGATCTTGCCCGTGTCCATCGCCACCCGGCCGGGGATCTCGAGAGATTCGCAGCGCCGTTCGAATTCGGTCTTCAGGCTTTCGTGCAGATCGTCGTCCCCCGGGTCGTGAGCCGTGATCACGTGCAGTCCGTGGATGCGCCCGCTGTTGCGCTGCGCGACCACCAGCGCCTGGTCGAGTGCGACCAGGTCCTCCGGGTCGTCTCCGAACGGCACCAGGATGTCGACGAACAGGAGCTGCGGGGCGTCTGACCGCATCGGTCTCGAGGCGTCCCCGGACGGTTGGCCTCCACCGGTTTCTTCCCGGGCATGGCCCACCAGGTTCTCGGCCGCGGTCTCGACCGAGATCTCCCAGCTGAGCTGTTCGGACAGCTGTTGCCGGTGGTCATAGATCCACAGGTAGAGGTCGGTCTCGGTCCGATTCGGGAAATGCGAAAGGATGTCCAACTCCTCGATCAGCACTCTGGCCGAGAGATAGGCGTTCTCATACCAGGAAGCGATGGATTCTGACCAGGGTACCTCACGGTCCTGTTCCACTCCCAGGATCCAACGGTGGTCCTGGATATGGCGGACCAGTTTTGCGTAAGCCCCCGGGACGGTTGCGTTCAAATCGAGACCGGTCGTGCGCTGGAATTCAGCCTGCTCTTGCTCGAGGATGAAGGCATCCAGCCACGGGGCGTTCTGGAGCGTCCGCGTGATCTGCCGGGCCGGTTCGCCGGCGGCGGGCGAGATCTTGGCAAGGGTTTCGGTGAAACGCCGGTCGGCCTCCTCCCGGCTCGCCTCATCCGCGTAAACCTCCCGCAGCAGCCATTGGTATTCGCTGACGAGCAGGTAGAGATCGGTCTTCGTCAGACCGCGAAAATGGGCGGCCAGGCCCTCTTTTTCGATCTCGGCCGTCAGCGGGAGATAGACCTCCCGGTACCACGAGCGGACGGCCTCTTCGTAGGTCGGTTCGCGACCGGTCTTAAGACCCAGGTAATAGCGGTGCGTATCAACGTGCTCGAACAGCCGTCCGACCTCGCCTTTAAGCGTCAGCTCGATCTCTGCATCAGGGAAAAAGGTCATGATCCCGGTCTTCTCCAGGAATTCGGACGTTTCTTGCTTGATTTCCAGGTCGGCGATGCTGGTTTTGGCGGTCAGCCGGACGGGGATATCGATCTCGGTCACGTAGGCGTCGAGTTGGTCCATCCCGATCTGTCGTGCGAAAGAGACGCGGTGGTTGCCGTCCTTGACGAAATAGACCTCGCCGACCTTGTACACCTCGATCGGCGGGAGCGAGACTTGCTGGTAGTGCGCACGACCGATGTTTACCCAGCGGTCCTCGGTGTGGTCCTGGATCGGGAGGAAGGCGCGGTTGAACTCGTGATAGCGGCCCATACTGCCGACGATCTGGTCGATCGGGATGGATCGCAGGCCGCGGTAGCGTTGGCCCTTGATCGGGATCGCGGCGCGCACCTGGTCAAACGGGAGCAGGGCGTCGCTCTCGCCGGAGAACCATTTACGCACTCCCTGCCAGAAAGCCCTGCGGCGCGCTCGCGAAAAATCGGCTCGCGCTCGATGTTCGTACATGGCTAATTCCCTTCGATCACCAGTTCCTGGTGGCCGTATGAATTGACCACCAGGGTGTCGCCCGAACGTGTCTGCGCCGGATCGTTCGGATGGTAGCGGTGGATGTGACCGTGCAGATGATAACGCGGTTTGAAGACCCGGTTCAGCCAGGCGAAGGCCTGGATCCCATTGTGAGCCCGGTCCGGTTTGTCGTGCACGCCCAACGGTGGGGCGTGGGTGATGAACACGTCCAGGAATCGGCCGGTCGACAGGCGGTTGTAAAGCATCCCGGGGATCAGCCGGAGGACGTGCGACCACATCTCGCCTTCGGTGTACTGGTAGTCGCCGCGGTTGTAGCGCAGGCTGCCCTCCACGCCGGCCAGCAGGAGACCCTGGTGCCGGCTTGTCCGGCGGTGCAGGTCGACCGCTCCGCGCGGCCCGGTCAGGTTGCCGTGGCGGGTGTATTCGATCTTGTTGGCGTGGTTACCGCGCACGTAGAACATGGGTTTGTCGAGGGTGTTGAGGATGAATTCCAGGTAGTAGTACGGCAGGTCGCCGCAACTGATGACCATGTCGACGTGACCGAACCTGGCGCGGCAGCCGGGGCCGTAGAGGTAGTCGATGACCTTGTCGCTGATGGCGAGGATGTTCATGAGATACCGGATGATTCTAACCGCTAAACAGGCATCGGCCGGGGCTTAGCGGTTAGAATCATCCGGTGACCGCCATCCAGGTAGAAGGACTCGTCAAAGATTTCGAGACGCGCGTCAAACAGCCCGGCCTCAAAGGCAGCCTGCGCGCCCTCGTCCAGCCCGAGAAGCGGATCGTCCATGCGGTCCGCTCGATCTCGTTCGAGATGGCGCCGGGCGAGCTGGTCGGGTTTATCGGGCCGAACGGCGCCGGGAAGTCGACGACGATCAAGATCTTGACCGGGATCCTGCACCCGACCCGTGGAGCGGCGAACGTGCTCGGCTTCGTCCCCTGGCAGGACCGCCGCAAGCTGGCCTACCGGATCGGAACCGTCTTCGGACAGCGCCCGCAGCTCTGGTACCACCTCCCGGCGATCGATACCTTCCACCTGTTCGGGAAGATTTACGAGCGGGACGACGTGGAGGTGAAAAAGCGGATTGCCTTCCTGGCGGAAGCCTTCGAGATCGGGCACCTGCTGGAGACACCGGTGCGGAAGCTCTCGCTCGGCCAACGGATTCGCTGCGAGGTGGCCGCCTCGCTGATCCATCAACCCAACCTGCTGCTCCTGGACGAGCCTTCGATCGGGCTGGATGTGGTCGCCAAGCAGCGCATCCGCGACACGATCCGTCAAATGAATCAAGTTGAGGGGGTCGGCGTGCTGCTGACCTCGCACGACGCGGGCGATATCGAGGCGCTCTGCAAACGGGTGATCGTCATCAACCACGGGACGATCATCTACCAGGACCGGGTCAGCGCCCTCAAGCGTAACTATCTGACCACAAAGCAGGTCGACGTGCGCTACGCCGAAGAAGTGCCCCCGGATTTCGCGCTGGCCGGGGTGGAGACCCTGAAGGTCGGTCGTTATGGGGCCAAGCTGCGTTTCGACGTGCGCGCCACCCCGGTCGAACGGGTGATCGCGGATTTGGCCGGGCGCGGGAGCCTGCTGGACGTCACCATCTCGGACCCGTCACTCGAGGAGGTCATCCGGACGATCTACCAGGCGGACGGCGTGGCGGTGGCAGCGGCATGAAGAAGATAGCCATCTACATAGCCATCTTCCGGACCCAGTTGATCAACAGTATGGCATATCCGGCCGACCTGTTCTCCCGCAGTTTCATGATGCTGATCTTCATGTGGGTCTTTTTCCAGCTATGGCAGGCCACTTACCTTTCCACCGGGCAGAACGTCATCGCCGGCTTGACCCTGGCGGACACGCTCTGGTACCTGATGGTCGCCGAGACCGTCCTGCTCAGTAAGCCGCGCCTGGGGCAGGAGATCGCGACGCAGGTGAAAGACGGCTCGGTGGCGTACCTGCTCAATAAGCCGTACAATTTCCTGCTCTACCAGCTCAGCGTCAGCCTGGGTGAGAGCTTGATGCGGATGGCCGTCAACCTGGTCTTCGGCGGCGCGCTGGTCTGGCTGCTGGTCGGCCCGCCGCCGCATCCGGCTGCACTGCCGCTGACCCTGTTGGCGATCCTGCTCGCCTGGACCCTCGACTTTTGCATCGTGGCCCTGATCGGCTTGCTGGCTTTTGTGCTGGAAGACGTCTCGGCTTTTGAGTGGATCTACTCGAAGCTGGTCCTCGTCCTGGGCGGCGTCCTGATCCCGCTCGATTTCTTCCCGGAGTGGCTGCGGTCGTTCGCCCTCTCGCTGCCGTTTGCCTACACGACATATGCGCCGGCGCGGATGTTTATCGATCCGTCGATTGGAAATGTCCTCCCGCTGCTCGGCGGCCAGCTGGCCTGGCTGGCGTTGTTTGCATTGATTTTGAGTTTCGTCTTCGCGCGGGGGATGCGGAGGCTGGCGATAAATGGAGGATGAAAAATTTGGATCCTGGGAGTGGTGAAACCACTCCCAGGATCCAAATTCTTCAAATCGACATTCCACATGATTCGGGAAATGCGTTTCTTATTGGCCCTCTGGAAAGCTAACCTCCTCAGTGCGATGGAGTATCGTGTTTCGTTCATCCTGCAGGTCCTGGGGATGATGCTGAACAACGCGGCCTATTTCGTGTTCTGGTTCATCTTCTTCGAGCGCTTTGAGAGCGTGCGCGGCTGGGGGCTGGTCGACATGTTCGTCCTGTTCGGAATCGTGGCAGCCTCCTTCGGTCTCGGGGTGTTCCTGTTCGGGAACATCCGTTTTTTGGCGGACATGATCGCGGAGGGGCGGATGGACTATTATCTTTCGCTGCCTCGGCCGGTCCTGCTGCACAGCCTGGCCAGCCGCAGCACGATCAGCGGGCTGGGTGATTTTATTTACGGGCTGATCAGCTTCGCGCTGGCCGGGCAGTATTCGCCGGACGCCGTGCTGCGGTTCGCGCTGGGGGTCGTGGTCGGGACGACGGTTTTAGTCGCCTTTTTAACGATCGCCCAGAGCCTGGCGTTCTGGATCGGGAGCGCCTCGATGATCGCCATGCAGGCTTCGAACGCGATCGTCACTTTTTCACTCTACCCCTTGACCCTGTTCGACGGGACGGCCAAGCTGATCCTGTTCACCATCCTGCCGGCGGCGTTTATCGGTTCGGTCCCGGCCGAATTCGTGCGGGCATTCAGCTGGGAGCAGCTGGCGCAGATGTCGCTGGCGGCGGTCGGGCTGTTGGCGCTGGCGATCTGGGTCTTCCAGCGCGGTTTGCGGCGGTACGAGAGCGGGAGCGCGATCCAGGTGCAGGTGTGACGACTACCCGCGATCGAACCGCGATCCGCCGGCACCCGCGCAAGAGAAAGCCGATCCTGCTGGCGGCCGGGCTGGTCCTGCAGGAGCTGTTCTGGCTGGTCAGCCGGGTCGTCGATCGGGGGAGGTATTCTCCGAAGCATTTTGACGTGAACGAGTTCGATCTTCCCCTGGAGCGGCTGCCTGCGGCTTTTGACGGGTACCGGATCATCCATCTTTCGGACATCCACATGGGCACCTGGATGAACCGCGAGCGGTTGGAGGGCGTCGTCGAGCTGGTCCTGGAGGAAAAGCCGGACCTGGTTGCGATCACCGGCGACTTCGTCTCCTACACGCTGGACGTATCGCTGGACGAACTGGCCGAGGTCCTCGCCCGGCTGCACGCGCCGGACGGCGTGTACGCGGTCCGGGGCAACCACGACTGCTGGACCGACCCGGATCGGGTTTCGGCGATGCTGGGGGAGGCCGGGATCGTCGAGCTGCGGAACGATTTTATACGGATCGAGCGAGCGGGGCAGCGGCTCTACCTGGCCGGTGTGGACGACGTTTACGATGGCCGGGCGGACCTCGAGGCCGTCATCACCCGGCTGCCGGAGGATGGAGCGGCGATCCTGCTGGCGCACGAGCCGGATTTCGCCGACGAGGCTGCCGGGACGGGCCGGTTCGATCTGCAGCTTTCGGGGCATTCGCACGGCGGGCAGCTGAATTTCCCGGTGGTGGGGCCGCTGTACTTACCGCAGCTGGCGAAGAAGTACGTTCGGGGACTGTACCGGGTCGGGGCGATGCACCTGTACGTCAACCGCGGCCTGGGGACGACGGCGCTGCAGCTGCGGGTGCGGTGCCGGCCGGAGATTGCGGTGATTGCGCTCCGATCCGGTCTTACGCGAAGGCCTGGCCAAGATGGAACCGCTGCCGGCGGGATGGCAGATCGGCCGGATGGTTGGGAATCGTCGTATAGCGCCTCGTTTGGGGATTGCGCCTTCCCGCGGCCTGACGAAAAAACTCAAAGCCGAACGCTTTGAGTTTCTTGACGACCTGTCTGTATCGAAAGCCTGCCAGACGGCCCATCGCTCACCCCACCACGAGCGGATAATCAAAGCTCTCGCCCACTTCAGGAAGCTTCAACCCTTCCTGCGCTTCGATCAGCTTCCGGGCCACGTCGCGGGCGATTTCCAGGGTTTCCGCGACGGTGCGTCCCTGAGCGACCAGGCCCTGTACATCCTCTGAAGTGGCCAGGTAAACTCCTTCCGGCAATCTTTCGATGTGAATGTGGATGATGCGTTCACGTTCTTCAACCATGGCAGTCTCCTTGTCTCAATCTGTAAATTCTAACCGCTTATTCTCCTGGTTCATCGCCAACTATATTCCCTGAGCACGGCTTAAAAACGGTTCGAGGTATCGGGAACGCCGTCCCTGTTCAAACGCCGTCTTCCCGAAGATCCATTCAGGCGGCAGGCGGAAAAACTGGCCGTACACGCCGACGCGGACGGCGATCTCCGGCCGGTCTTCGCTGACGCGGGCCAGGACGACGTAGATCCGGAAAAGCTGCTCCGAGCGGTTGTCGTACGGAGAAAAGTACGCCCGCGCCCCCGGCGGGTGGGAGTGGACCTCGACCACCGCCCCCCGGTAGGCCGGATCCTCCAGGTCGACCGGAAACACGCTCATGCGGGTCTGCACCTGCGCCGGCATCTCGCACCGCCAGCGCCCGGCCGCACGGATGAGGTAAAACAGCGTCTCGTACGGCGCCTGCCGCCGGGATTCCTGGAGCATCCCAGCCAGGAAGCCGGCCGGGATACGGGCGAACCGGAAGTGGGGCTGGATTTCAGCCAGCCCGCGCACGGGCAGGACGGGCCGCGTCACCGGCAGGCAGATCTCCAGCCCCGGCCGGTCGGCCTGCAGGAAGGTCCCGTTCCGGCCGGTCAGGTACTGGTACAGGACGCCGGCGGGATCCGGAGGCTCACCGCCCTCCTCGACATAAACGTGGCGGACCATCAGCCGCCTCCGGTGGCGCGCTCGATGAAGCGGTCGACACCGGTGTCCATCGGGACCAGGTCGCCGGTGGGGTAAGGGCGGTCCAAGCCGGCGCGGTCCTTGAGCATCAGCCGAACGTCTCCCGGGTGTTTGCGGGAGCGGCCGGCCGCGTGATGGTCGTTGAAGGGCGTGTGCAGGTACATCTGCCAGATGGCTGCGGCGTTCTCCGGAACGGCCGGGTACTTGTCATTTGCGCCCCAGCACACGGCGCCGGTGTCGGAAGTGTTGGGCAGCGGGGCGTGGAAGGCCGGCGCGCCGGGGTCGAAGGTCCGGCCCTTCACGGCGCAGATGCGGTACGCCGCCCCGAAGGCGACGAAGACGAGCGCCGACAGCCGGATCTGGATTGGTTCGACCTGGTCGTCGATGACCAGCCGCAGGGTGTGCCGGCCGGGCGGGACGAAGCGGGCGAACCAGGGCACGCCGCGCCGGCTGCCGGCCCGCACGACGCCTTCCGGCAGGTAGCCGGTGTCGAGCGAGATCTCGGTGAAGGCCTGGACGACCTGGGGCGTGCGCAGGTACTTGCTGGTGGTTTCGCCCGTTTCCTTATCCCGATGGATGAATAAAAAATGGCCCCCTTCGGTGAAGAAGAGGGCCGCGTGTGCCGGGGCGAATTCGAGCAGGGTGAAGAGGTCTTTCATCGTCGTCTCCTTTTGGTGTGCTTGTTTTCGATCTGGTCGATCAGCTGTTGGAAGATTTGGGGCTCTGCCTGCAGGCGGGCGAGCGCCTGTTCGTAGACTGCCATGATCTCCTGGCCTTCCCGGTACAGCTTCCTGAGCAATTGGATATTCCCGGGTGTGAAGTCCAGCTCCCAGGGCAGTATGCCGTCCTCGAAGGGGCGGTAATCGACGAAGGGGGAGTCCGTCTCGCCCAGGGCGACGAGTAGAAGCGTGTAGAAGTCGGCCAACCCGGCGCTTTCGAGGGCGGCCCGGAAGGCTTCGGCGTCAAAGGTGTATTCACCCGCCGCAAGGCCCAATGTCTTGACCGGGGGTGGCACGTCGGGGAAGCCGAAGGCGGTGGTGAGGTGTTTCCAGCAGACCGGCCGCTCTTCCGGCTCGATGGCCCAGTCGGCGTTGAGGAGCCAGAAGAAGGCGAAGCCGGGGTCAAGATAGCTCAGGTCGACGTACTCCAGATCCAGGTCTTCGGTGGTGAAGTTCGGGCCGATGGGGTAGGGCTCGAGCAGCGGATCATTGCCCTCCAGGAAGCGCTCCGACCAGTCTTCCGTGAGCGGGAAAAGACCCGTGAATGGGTCGACGAAATGGGCCTCGAGCTCGGGCGAAAGCTCCTCGAACCCGGACCGGGCCAGGGCGGCAGGCGAGCGGTTGAGGAATCTCGTCGCCGTCGTCATCCCGGTGGTCGTGTGCGGATAGAGCAGGCGGTCCAGTTCGGCCAGTTCCCAGAAGCGCAGATATTCGGATAGGGCGCGGAAAGCGCCGTTGAACGCGGGATAACGTTCTCTCTGGATGCGTTCGATCCAATCCAGAGCTTGTGCAAACGACAATCGGTAATTTGAAATCATGTGAATCGTCTCCTGTTCAGGTTGATTTGAAAAATCCCATTCTGGCAAAGCCAAACCACGTCGCTTGGAGGCTCGATTACGATGAGGTTCGGGATGGTTCTTGTTGCGGGGATTGAAAAACAGCTACGCGGATGAGAAGCTTGAAACCGGATCATGGGTTTCAAAAAGAATGAAGCTGGCCTCCGGGACAACCGATATAAAGAGGCAATATTTCGTAAAGAGCGGACCCAGAAAGACGGCTGACCAACGATGGATTTGACAAATTAGTACTTTTATCCTACTGATGCGTCAGATGGTCGGTAATTTTATGCTTTATACTTGTACACAAGTCACTCATAAGCCTTTAATCTTATAAGCGCCGACATCACCGCTACTTCATCGCCATGGGGGGTTATAGATTGTCAGATTCGGGGAGGGAGTCATGGACGGTCGGAAACAGCGAAGAGCCGGGAATCTGCAGCGCGTTTCAGCAAACAATCGACGCGCACCACGGCGCATGTCGCTACCGGTGCGCGTTTTTCATTTAATCGCCGCACTGGCAATTTTTACAAGCAGCGCGGGGCCGGGATTTGCAGCTTTATCGGTCGTGGCCGCCGAGGTTCAATCAGATACCCCTGAACCCACGCCTACGCCAACGGCAACCGAAAATCCGACAGAAACGCCATCTCCCGGGCCAACGGTGACACCTACTTCCCCGCCGGAGCCAACGTTTACGCCAACCGCTACGCTCACTCCTACGGTAACCATTACCCCAACGATCACGGTCACGCCGACTGAAACGATAACGCCGACGATTACCCCGACACCGATTGAAACTGAGCCGACGCTAACTCCAGAGCCATCCCCCAAACCCATCACCACCACCGTTCCCATCACATTGACTTTGTCCTCCTCCCTGGGGGACATTCATCCCGGGAGCGCGTTTATTCTCAACTATCAAATCGACAATTTCGATGAACTGACCAAAGACGAAAACCTTCTGCTCACCATCACTGCGCCGGACGGATTTGTGCTCACACGCTGGCTGGGCGGCCATTATTCGGCTGAGGACGAAACGGTCGCTTTCACTCCGTCTGAGGCGAAAGGAGAAGTGTACTGGGTTGCCGGGGACGCTTCTTTTGGGCCTTATACGTTTACAGGCCTGCTGACCTATCTGGGGGAGGGTTTGGCCACAGATGCCTTGACCATCGAGGAGGCTAATAAGACCACGATCGACGTGACCGGTGGAAGCGCAGTCGGATTCGTCGGGGGAATCACGGTGACGGTTAACATCCCCGGCGGGGCCCTGACCGAGACGGTGGATCTCCGCATCAACGATACCGGTGAGCTTTCTGCGCCACCCGATTCGCTGAGCGGCCGGCCAATCCGCATCACAGCGATCGGTCTGATCTCGGGCAAACCGGTGAACGTTTTTGGAAAAGAAATCAGCATTCAGATCCCTTACGATGAAGGTCGCATTCAGGGAGATGAGGCGGGACTATTGCTACATTACTATGACGAGAAATCCGAATCATGGCGACCAGTCGGTACGATCGTGGACACAGAAAACAACATCTTGACCGGATTTACGAATCACCTGACCGATTTCGATGTGGAAGTGCAGTCCTGGGAAATGGCGACCCTGCCTTCCCTGGACGCGTTCCAGGTTTCCCCCTTCAGCGGTGCGGCTTCTTATAGTATCCCCATCTGGACGCCGCCCGGCCCAGGCGGTTTGCAGCCATCTGTATCAATCTCCTACAGTTCTCAGCCAGTCGATAGTGCCAATGGCAGAACTCAGGCGGGCATCGCCGGGATGGGATGGTCGCTGAATGCCAAGATGGGCATCACTCGCAACATGAACGGTACGAACGATGACCTTAGCGATGACACCTTCAGCTTTACGGCCGGTGGGGTCAGCAGCGCATTACTTCCAGTTGCCGAGAATGCGGGCATTGTCGAGTTTCGGACAGCGGATGAAAGCTTCTGGCGGATCTACGGGACGTTGGACGGCGACGATGATTTTTCTAAATGGGACGCCTGGGATAAAGTCGGCAATCATTATATTTTCGGAGAAACCGCCGCCACGCGGGCCATCTTCCCTCGGTACAACGAGACCGGTCAAAATTGCTGGGACGAGCACAAAAATTGGTACTGGGGGCTGCGTCGCCTAGTCAATACGCATGGCAAGGAACTGGTCTACACCTACGATAAAGATACAAAAATGGTCAATCTGCAATGCGACGGATCAGATCGCGCCGCCGATACAGCCATCCGTCTGTGGGACATACGTTTCCCGGTGAGCCCGATGAATGCGCAGACTTACCGAGTCTTCTTTGTGTACGAAGAGCGCTTTGATTATGTAGCCGGGTGGGAGGACGCTGATTCTCGAGTCAACTATGAGAGCAAGCTGCTGAGCGAAATCCAGATTCAGCAAAACAATAACGACGGAAGCTGGGGCGGCAGCGATGAGGTGATCATTCGTAAATACGTCCTGACCTATATTGATGATCAAACTTGCAGTGGCCGGGTCTTCATTTGTCTGGCCTGGCCGAATGGCGTACCAGGCAACGATGGTTTAACGCCCACCCTTGAAAAGATCCAGGAGTTCGGTCTAGGCGGCAGCTCCCTACCGGCGGTTCAGTTTTGGTATGGGGACGCTATGCATCTGACGAAGGTCGATAACGGGTATGGAGGAATTGTTGAGTTCAAGTACGAGGCCTGGTATGACATAGACGGTGTTCAGGCCGCCGCATCTGCGGGGGCCCTCCAGGATATTGACGCGAATTGCGCGTCGAACAACAATGATCCCGGCTGGGACGAGGTAGGGGATACAACCGTTGAGTGTAACACTCAGAAGATCGAACTCGTTCCGCCGGGGCCGAATGATGATGGAGAGATTGAAACAGCCCTGGCGAAAGACCACGTTCGCCCAGGAAGATATTATGTCATCTATGTGGAGGAGGTAAACGCCGCCGGTGGTGGCACGATCCAGTTCAATATCATCCATAATGGGAATGAGCCGCCCGGCACGGTAGAAGGAACAGAGATCATAATCAACGGTTCCGGCACACTGCTGGATGTAATGGACATTCTTTACCTCCCGGTTGGCGCGATCTGGGCGGAGATCCATTTTCTATGCGATCCGATCAGCAGCAGCGGTCATTGCAAGCTGGCTGGCGAATTCAAAGCGCTGCCCCTCACAACGCAATACCGGGTGACCGAGCGCAAAATTTATGATGAAGGCAATGTTGGAGGAGCCATTATCCACACCTATGCCTACGACGGTGCGGCTACTAACGACACTAACGTCTCGCAGGCGGTTGCCGATGCTGTTGCTGTATCTGCCACGGAATACGACGACCATCTCATGTCCCCCCGGTATGGAGAATTTCGCGGGCACTCCTTCGTCAGCACGACAAACCCGGATGGGGTCGTTACGATCAACTACTTCCATCAAGATGATGAACGCAGAGGCACATCCTATCAAGACCTGACGATGACGCAGTCCTTTTACTCCAGCTTCGAAAGCGGCACCTTCAGCGGCTGGTCCGGGGTTTCCGGAGCCACAATTGAGACCAAGGACGGGGACCGGGCCGTCGAGATGAAAGACACCGATCAGTTGGCATACACTTGGGCGGAGTTTTATCGAAATGATTATTCTCTTGAGGATGGGGAGGCTGCCCTGTTCCGCTTCAAAGCGGATAATGAATACACGGTCGTTCAGTTCGGAATTGATGCCGGCACGTGGAACGATGACAGTTACCGGTCGTTCTTTCTCCGCTTTGGGGACGTGGACTTTGACACCTACAGTTCATGCGTGCATGAGCTGACATTGTTTTACCAGGTCGGCACCGGTAGCCAAGAGGAGGAATGTATTTCGGTAGCGAGTTTTGATTTCGAATACGACGAGTGGTACAACGTCATCTTTTTGATCGATGACGAAAATATCCGCGTGCTAATCTGGTCCGAGGACGCTCCGGCGGCATATGCGGTCATCTGCGGTGCAACGATCTCCGGGGGCCCCGGCATTTCCTGCCCAATGACTGATTTCTCCGGAAAAACGTGGCGGAGTCATTTTTGGGCGGCCAGCAACACAAACGGCACCGCGACCGCCTGGGTTGATGAGTATAGAGAAGGGGTTCTTTATAAGCTTTCAGCCCTCTACCAAGAGGTCCTCGATCATAATGCGAATCAGTATGATACGAAGGCGTTGTTGACGGCTTACGGGGCGGCGGACGGAGATTTCAAGGACATGGACCGGATCACGTGGGTCCGACGGAAATGGACAGCCACCATGACGTTCGAGGGTGGTGGCGAAGCGGTATTGACGGGCGTCCATTATGAATACGACAAGTCACAACAGGGAAATGAGCAATATGGAAACGTGACCGACGTCATCGAGAAG
This sequence comes from Anaerolineales bacterium, assembly GCA_035512695.1. GTDB lineage: Bacteria > Chloroflexota > Anaerolineae > Anaerolineales > JABWBV01 > DATDOR01. Next base: position 29,188 of record DATKDL010000064.1, read on the forward strand.
GTCTGGGATTGGGATGCGGTAGATTGGGATGCATATCGCAATACGGAGACGGGGTATTTTCCAAATACCTCTTCAACAGAGTATCTCGTGGGCTTACCAGGCTACCGCAACACGTATGCTTGTCCGGGCGAGGCGGAAGATGTTGACGATTGCGCGGACACGAGTGGGAGAGAAGTAGATCTGGTGAGTTCTACCTGGTTCCTGTATGACGACAGCGTCTTATTCAGCGACTCGCCTGACGCTGGGGTGCTGAGTGGGCGGCGGACTTTCGTGTGTTGGAACGCGCCGCCCCCCATTTCAAGCTGTACGGATCACAACGTGACCGCTAATATCAGCCAGTACGTCGACACCTCCTTCGGCTACGATAGTTACGGAAACCAAACGACGGTTACGACTTATAGTGATTACGGGACCTGGAATCCCGGTCTTACGAACAATTTTGGGGTTGGGACACCATATACGTCCACGATTCAATTTGACGCAACCTACAATACATTTCCGGTCGTGATCACGAACTCGCTAGAGCAGACCGTCGCCATGAATTATGATTTTTCCTTGGGGGTTCCGACAATCGTCACGGACACAAACGGCATTACGACCACGGCATCCTATGACGGATTGGGGCGAATGATCGCAGTCTGTATGTCTGGGGATGATTGTGGCACCACGAGCACTATCGAGATCGATTATTACGATACCGCCAGTCCGTTCATGTACACAGAAGCCAGCCAAAAAGTGGACGGTTCCACGATTCTTAAAGTGCGAAAATATTACAACGGGCTGGGGCAGTTGATGCAGACCCACTTAGTCGATGCAACAATCGAGGACGATAGCTGCAGTGCGGACGGTGACACGGACCCCGACACTTGCGAGATTCTAGTATCCTTTGAATATGATTATGCCGGGCGGCTGATCAAACAGTCCGTGCCATACGCAGTTTCTGTCACAAGCTACACCACTCCGAACTGGACTGACCCAATATTTTATACAGAGACCGTGTTTGATGAAGTCGGAAGACTATGGAAGCAAAAATCAACAGATGGCACCGTGCAGGCAGAATATGGCTATGGTCTGATTGCGCCTACTGCCAGAGATCCCTTTGGTTTTCGCTATACCACGATGACCAACGCCAATGATGTCACCAGCTGGACAATCACTGATGTATGGGGGCAGACGATTGAGTCGCGTCCGGCGGTTATCAACACAAATACTCTTGAAACAGTGGGTCCCTGGATGTATTACGAATATGACGTTTCGGGAAAGTTGACCCAGGCGCACAAGGTGGAAGCGGGCGGTCGTTGGTCAGTGGAAGGAACGAATATGACGTCCATAGAAATCGATTACGATTTTCTGGGCCGCAAGCTGTCCCTGGACGATCCCGATATGGGGATATGGATTTATGAATATGATTCTCAGGGCAACTTGATATCCCAGACCGACGCCCGAAACTGCACCATCGATTTCACCTTCGATTCGCTTGGTCGCTTGTTGACCAAAGAACCTGAAACAGGGGATGACTGCGGTGAAGAAGGTGGAACCGTAACCTTCTTTTATGATGACTATGACAATCTCCCCTTCACCTACTCCGGTCCGGGTGAATACTCTGTTGGTCGCCGTACGGGGATGGACGATGACAGCGGCCATACATTTTGGGATTATGATGCCCGCGGTCGTGTGATCACCGAAACCAAAACGATCGATGGATATGGGGAGCCTTTCGTAACCGGATTCGACTATAACAACGGGAATCAACTGACCAGCATGACCTATCCGAGCGAGGAGGTGGTCACGTTCGGATATCTCCCGCAGGGCTTGCCCGCGGCCGTGCTCGGGAATGCCGACTACCTGGTCGAGAGCGTCTACGATGCCGCCGGCCGGACGGTGGCGCGCTACTTCCTGGACGATGTTGACCCCCTGGAATTGACTTACGACTACTGGGCCTGGAACACGAGCAACGGCATAGGACGCTTGAAATCGATTTTGGCACAAACGCCGGCCGGGTTTGATCTACTAAACCTTTTCTATGGGACCTCGGGCGGGACCCCTTCGCCCGGGTACGATGCCGCCGGCAATATCACGCGCATCGAGACGGGTTCGAACTATTTCATCAACGATACGCAAAATTACACCTACGACGACGAGGACCGGTTAGAGAGCTGGGAGCTGTGCCCGGAATCTCAGTCCTGCGCGGCCCCGGTGCCCTATTCGTACGATGACTACGGCCGACTGGCAGGTTTGCCGGACCCGGGCACCTACACTTACCCGGCGACTTCCGAAACCCCGTTCCACGCGGTGGCGAGTACGGCAAGCGGGGACAGCTTCGAGTATGATGCCAACGGGAGCATGATCACGCGCACGGTGAGCGCCGAGCCACTCTCCTTCCTGTACGACCAGGACAACCGCCTGGTGGAGGTCGAAAAAGACAGCGCGCCCCATTTCAGCTTCATTTACGACGGCGACGGCAACCGGGTCAAGGCGATCGACCAGACGACCGGAGAGGCGACCTATTACCTTGGCAACTACTTTGAGGTCACGGCAACCGAAGAGGAAGAGGAGTACCCGTACTGCTCGGCGCCGGGTGTATCCATCCCGGACAACAACACCACCGGGGTGAGCGACACGATCATGATC
>DATKDL010000065.1:0-12270 GCA_035512695.1 Anaerolineales bacterium
GTCGAACGACGTGAAGATCAGCTCGCCGCGCATGCTCATCAGGTACAGCCCGACCCGCAGACCGGTGATCGGGCGCTCGAGCTCGTACTCGATCTCGAGCGTCGCCGGCTCGACCGAGCGGATGGTGTCGACGATCGTCCCAGCCGGGTTCCGGACCCGCAGGGCGACCGGGCAGAAGGGGGCGGCGTCCGCCGGGATCTCCGCCGGGGCCCAGGCCCGCTCCCCGCTCTGCGAGAACCCGGCCGAGAGATAGTGGTCAACGACCTCCGTGCTCGGACCGCGCAGGGAAAGCTTCCCGCCCTCCAGCAGGATCGACTCGCGGGTCAGCTGCAGGATGGCGCTCATGTTGTGGCTGACGAACAGGACGGTGCGGCCCTCCTGCGCCACGTCGTCCATCTTGCCCAGGCACTTGCGCTGGAACTCCGCATCCCCGACCGCCAATACCTCGTCCACGACCAGGATCTCGGGTTCCAGGTGCGCTGCGACGGCGAAAGCCAGCCGCAGATACATCCCGGAGGAGTAGCGCTTGACCGGGGTGTCGATGAACTGCTCGACCCCGGAAAAAGCGACGATCTCGTCGAACTTGCGGTCAATCTCCGCTCGCTTCATCCCCAGGATTGCGCCGTTGAGGGCGATGTTCTCGCGGCCGGTCAGCTCCGGGTGGAACCCGGTCCCGACCTCCAACAGCGACCCGACCCGGCCCTTGATCTCGACCTCGCCCCGCGTCGGCTCGGTCACCCGGCTGAGGATCTTGAGCAGCGTGCTCTTCCCGGCCCCGTTGCGCCCGATCACGCCGAGGACCTGGCCGCGCTCGACGGTGAAGGAGACGTCGTCGAGGGCCCAAATGGACGGGGGACGGGAGACGGGGGACCGGAGGAGGCGGAGGGGGGCGTTGACGGTATGCGCGATCGTATCGCGCAGCGTCCGGTATTTTTCAGGCGCGGCGCCGATGGTGTAGCGTTTGGAGAGGTGGTCGACGCGGATGGCGGTGTAGGGCATGTCAGACCGTGTCCGCAAAATTCCTCTCCATCCGGCGAAAATAGAACAGCCCGGAGATAAAGATCAGGAGCGCGATCACACCCGACAGCCCCATCATCCCAAAATTCGGCGTTTCCAGTCCCAGCAGCGCCCAGCGGAAGCCCTCCACGACGCCGGTCATCGGGTTAAGGGCGAAGAGCCATTCCCAATCCGGGTAGCGGTTCACGGCCGTGCTCAGCGGGTAGACGATGGGGGTGACGAAGAACCACAGCTGTGTCAAAAAGGGCAGGGTGTAGCCGACGTCGCGGTAGATCACGTTGAGGGCCGAGAGCCAGAGTCCGACCCCGAGGGCGGTGACCAGGGCCAGCAGGACGAACAGCGGCAGGGTCCAGACAGCGGCGGTGGGGGCGATCGAGTCCCGGTAGATCCACATCAGGACGACGAGGACGGCGAATTGGATCAGGAAATCGACCAGCCCCGAGAAGACCGATGAGATCGGGATCGCCAGGCGCGGAAAATAGATCTTGGTGAGCATGTTCCGGTTCATCACCAGCGAACGCCCGGCGTCCGAAAGCGCCTTGCTGAACAGGCCCCACGGCAGCAGGGCGGCGTAGGCGAAGATCGGGTAGGGGATCTCCAGCCCCTCCGCCATCCGCCCCAGGTTCCCGAAGATCAGGGTGAAGACGACCATCGACAGCACCGGCTGCAGGATCGCCCAGGAAGCGCCTAGCAGGGTCTGCTTGTAGCGGACCTTGAGATCCCGCCAGGTCAGGAAGCCGACCAGCTCGCGGTAGCGCCACAGCTCGCCCAGGTTGAGGGCGGACCAGCCGTGGGAGGGGCGGATGAGGGTGGTTTCCGGTTCGGGAAAGGTTGTCATGGAAGGAATGGCAAATTGGGGGGCAGCGCCGGCTTCACCGGCGCTGCCCCCCAATTTGCCTAAACTTTTTGGCGGTCTTTATACCAGTCGATCGTCTCCCGCAAGCCCGTCTCGAAGGGCGTCGACGCCCGCCAGCCGAAATACTCGGCGGCGCGAGAGGTATCGAGGGCGCGGCGGGGCTGCCCGTTGGGGCGGGTCGTATCCCAGGTGATGCGGCCTTTGAAGCCGGTGAACTCGGCGATCTTCTCGAGCAGGTCCTTGATCGAGATCTCCTGGCCGGAGCCCAGGTTGACCGGCTCCGGGCCGTCGTAGCGCTCGGCGGCGGCGATAATCCCGTCGGCGGCGTCGGGGGCGTAGAGGAACTCGCGGGTCGGGGAGCCGTCGCCCCAGGCGACGAGCTCGCCGTCGCCGAGCGCCCCCGCCTCCAGGCACTTTCGGATCAGGGCTGGGATGACGTGGGAGGTCTCCAGGTCGAAGTTGTCGCGCGGGCCGTAGAGGTTGACGGGCATCAGGTAGATGGCGTTGTAGCCGTACTGTTCGCGGTAGGCTTGGGCCTGGACCAGTAGCATCTTCTTGGCCAGGCCGTAGGGGGCGTTGGTCTCCTCGGGGTAGCCGTCCCAGAGGTTTTCCTCTTTAAATGGCGTCGGCGAAAACTTGGGGTATGAGCAGATCGACCCGACCGCCACGAACTTTGGCACCCCGGCCTCCCAGGCGCGGTGCAGCAGCGGGACGCCCATCATCAGGTTCTCGTAGAAGAACTCGGCCGGCCGCGCCCGGTTGGCCCCGATCCCCCCGGCCAGGGCAGCCAGGTGGATCAGGATCTCGGGTTCGCCGTCCGCCAGCATCCGGTCAACGCCGGCCGGCTTCGTCAGGTCATAATCGGCGCTGCGCGGGACGAAGACGTCCGCGCCGCGGGATTCGAGCTTCTCGACGACGAAAGAGCCGAGGAAACCGGAGCCGCCGGTGACCGTTACGCGCTTGTTTTCCCAAAAGTTATCTGCCATGTTTACTTCCAATAATGGGAACCGGATATTTGATCCCTGCGTGCGGCTTCGCCGCACGCAGGGATCAAATATCCGAGTCACTGAACAATAAACCTCGCGTTCCGATAGCGCTCGTTCATCGGATCTTGAATAATGCCATCCTGAAGTGCATGCAGTACCTCCCGGATCCCATCGTCAATCGAGCGCGTCGCTTCGAACCCCAGATCCCGCCGGATCTTTTCGAACGAAACGGTGATATCGCGCATGTCGCCGCCGAAGGTCAGGTCCTTGTATTCGACCCGGGTCTCGGCCAGCCGCTTGATGATCAGGCCGACGATCTCGTCCTTGGTCTTGTTGCCGTCGTCCGTCCCGACGTTGAAGACCTGGCCGCGGATCTTCGCCTCCGGGGCTTCCAGCCCCATGACGATCGCGCGGACGGCGTCAAAGACGTGCAGGAAGGAGCGCGAGTAGCCGCGCTGGTAGATCAGCAGCCGCCGCTCGGTCAGGGCTTCCAGGACGAACTGGTTGACGATCAGGTCGAACCGGGTGCGGGGGGACAGGCCGAACAGGGTCGCAAACCGGAAGACGAGCGGGGCGACGGGGCCATCCGCCTGTGCCAGCATGAACTCCTCCGCCGCGATCTTCGTCTCGGCGTAGAGCGACTGCGGGGTGAGCGGTGATTCTTCCGTCACCGGTCTCCCGTCCGGCGACATCCCGTAATTGCTGTAGGTCGACGCCAGGACCATCCGCCCGATCCCCAGCTCGGAGGCCTGGGCGTAGACGTGCTCGGTGGCCTCGACGTTGTAGCGCCGGGCCACCTGCGGCCCGACGGCCTGGCAGGCCGGGAACCCGACGATGGCGGCCAGGTGGACGATCCCGCTCGGGACCGGCCAGTCTTCCCGGACAGCCGTCTTGACCGCCCGCGGCTCCCAAACATCGGCCTTGACGAAGCGGAAGTTCGGGTGCGGCAGATAAGCCACCAGCGACTCCCCGCCGAACAGCAGCGTGTCGACGACGGTCACCCGGTATCCCCGCCGCAGCAGTTCACCGGTGAGCAATGAGCCGATATATCCGGCGCCGCCTGTGATCAAAATGTGATTGGATGCGTTGTCCATGTTGGAAACTTTCAACCTTCAACCTTCAACACGACTTTCATCCCATCCACGTGGATGACCGGCGCGTCCGGGTCTTCGACGACGGCGATGCCGAGTTCGAGGCAGGTCAGCCGGCAGACATCGGCGATGTCGCCTTCGCCTTCGATGCGGACGCGGGTGTGGCCCTGCTCGCGCAGTTTCTTGAGCTGCTCACGGGCGCGGCTGCGGGTCCGGCGGTAAAGATTGAAGGACTGCTCGATATAGTCGACGGTCAGGCGGGCGCGGAAGGCCAGGCCTTCGGGGGTGATGATATAGCGCAGCTTCTTGCGTTCGGCGCGCTTGACCTTGACGTAGCCCTTGGCGACCAACCGCTTGAGGTGCCAGTTGACGGTCCCGACGGCGATCCCGAGCGCGGAGGCCAGGGTGGCCTGGTTGATGTCCGGGTCGGATTCGATGTGATCGAGCAGGTGCAGTTCGCGGGTGAGTTCGGGGTTGGATTCCATGGCGCGTTCCAAAATTCAATGACTGAATTATAACCGCGCGCGGGTTCAGGTCAAGATGATGAAAAATGAAGGTCCGGCCCTCGGTGAAATTGGCCGATGTAGTTGGCGAGCTCCCGCGGCGGGAAGCCGTACGGAGAGTTGTCGAGGGTCCCCCACCAGTGCTTGACCTGCCCGCTGACCGGGGTCGGGGAGCCGAGGCCGGGGAAGGGGGACGGGATCAGCGGGGATATTCGGTATCAGGGGCGGCCTTCGGTGAGCAGGCGGCGGTAGGCGTCGTGGAACCAGAATTCGAGGTTATGTTCGGGCCGGACATCCGGGACCGGTTTGTCGGCCCAGATGCGGTGCAGGATACCGGGTTCCCGGCGGAGTTTGAGGGTGTCGAAGATCGGCCCGATCTCGGTATGGGTCCGGCGGAGGTCGCGCAGCATATTGCGGTCGACCCCGGTACCGGAGAACGGGAAGGCGAACGGGACGGACCGCTCGCCGGTGAGTTCCGCCACGATCCGGCAGGACTCCACGATTTCGGCCGCCTGCTCCTCAGGCGGGAGCGTGGCCAGTTTGGCGTGGCGACGGGTGTGAGCGCCGAAGACGAAGCCTTCGACCCGCATTTCGGCAATCTGCTCGGTCGTCAGGTATGGCTGCGCCTCGGTGAGGTAGCGCGACACGTCGATACGCAGCGCTACGCAGACCCGGTCGATCAGCGCTTCGTCGGCCTGCTGGCGGCGTTTGAGCCAGGGGATGAAGCCCGCGGCGGACAGGCCGGCGGGCAGGATCGGGCCGGTCATCTCGACCAGGTCGGAAAGCACCCGCTCGCGTTCGCCGTCCTGCAGGCGGGTCAGCGCTTCGATCGCCAGCGAGATCTTGCCGCGGTAGAACAGGGCCCGGTTGTCGATCCAATCCGTCGTCAGGAAGAAGATGCACGGGATGTCGTGTTTTTTCAGGAGCGGGCGGACGGCGGTGAAACATTCGGCCAGCCCGTCGTCGAAGGAGAGGGATGAACCGTTTGGGGGCAGGGGGGCGCCGTCGTCCAGGTGAGCGGCCAGGGCGGCGTAGTCGAGCGGGGTCGTGTTTTCAGCCAGCCAGCGCAGGTCGGTTTCGAACGCTGCCGGGTCTTTATATGGAAAGAGGTGCCGTTGGTGCGGGAGCGGGTGGTCCGAGACGACGTGGTAGAAAAACCCGACCGGTCCCCGCGGCATCAGGCGGCGGTAGACTCCCAGCGGGATATACGGCGCCGCGCGGCCGAGCAGCCTGCGGGGGAAGGTGGTCATGAAAGAAGTATACCTAGATGAAATAATAGAACGCGGATTTTTGGATAAAAACCGGATCTGCGTAGATCCGGTTTTTATCCAAAAATCCGCGTCCTTTTTTATCTAGACAAAACCCTCATCGGCAGTCCACCCTTGACCCGCAACGTGAACACCGGATCCGGCTCGACAGTGTAGCCGGGCATCTTCACCTGCCGGACCTGCTGGAGCAACGTCGCCAGGACCAGCTGGGCCTCGACCAGGGCTTCGCACCGGTCGGGGTTTGTTTTTCTGCTACAATTTAATTTGTGATCCATGTCGACATCCGCCTCCACGGCATTCTCCGCGACCGCCTCCCCGCCGCGGACCGCGGCGAAACCACCCTCACCCTTCCGGACGGCGCCACCGCCCAGGCCGTCCTCGACCGCTTCGACCTCAACGGCATCGTCAGCATCGCCGTCAACGACGAGATCGAACTCCACCCCGACCACCCCCTCACCGACGGCGACCGCGTCGAACTCTTCCGCGTCGCAGGCGGAGGGTAAGGCAGTGCTTGGTGCCTGGTGCTTAGTGCCTGGTGCTTGGCACAAAACACCAGGCACTAAGCACCAGGCACAGTCGTTCTTCGAGTAACCGGATCAACCGCAACCATTTACACCTGCTGCCCAAGGAAACAAAAACCATGCCTCACGGATACAACGGAAAAATCCTCCACGTCGATCTCACCGCCCGGACCACCCGCGTCGAGGAGCCGGATGAGGCTTTCTACCGCAAATACATGGGCGGCAGCGCGATGGGGGCCTATTACCTGCTCAAGCACACCGAACCCGGCGTCGACGCCCTCGGGCCGGACAACGTCCTCAGCTTCTTCGCCTCCGTCATCACCGGGGTCGCGATCTCGGGCCAGAGCCGGCTGACCGCCGTCGCCAAATCTCCGCTCACGGACTGCATCGGCGATTCCCAGAGCGGCGGGTTCTTCCCGGCCGAGCTCAAATGGGCCGGCTACGACGGGATCGTCCTCTACGGACGCGCCGACAGCCCGGTCTACCTTTGGATCAAGGATGGCGCGGCTGAGATCCGCGACGCCGCGCACCTGTGGGGGCAGGTCACCGGCAAAGCCGAGGCGATGATCAAAGAGGAACTCGGCGACGATAAGATCGAAGTGCTCCAGGTCGGCCCGGCCGGGGAGAACGGGGTCCGCTTCGCCGCCGTGATGAGCATGAGCAACCGAGCCCACGGCCGCACCGGGATGGGCGCCGTGATGGGCGCCAAGAACCTCAAGGCCATCGCCGTACGCGGTGCAAACAAGCCCACCGTCCACGACAAGGCCGCCCTCGGTGCGCTGACCCGCTGGGGCGTCCAGAACTTCGCCGAATCCGACGTCGCCGGGACCGGGAAATACGGCACCGCCGAGACCGTCGCCGTCCAGCAGCGCACCGGCGGGCTTCCGACCTTCAATTTCAACAGCGGCGTCTTCGACGACGGCTGGGAGCAGATCACCGGCGAGCGGATGTACGATGAATTTCTCCGGGGCGCCGAAGAGGGCCGCCAGGATTCCAAGGGCCGCGACACCTGCTACGCCTGCGTCGTCCGCTGCAAGCGCGTCGTCGAGACCGCCGACGACCGCTACAAGATCGACCCGTTCTACGGCGGCCCGGAATACGAGACCCTGGCCACTTTCGGCTCCTACTGCGGGATCGACGACTTCGTCGCCGTCAGCAAGGCAAACGAGTACTGCAACAAGTACGGGATGGACACGATCTCCTGCGGCGCCACGATCGCCTGGGCGATGGAGGCCTACCACGAGGGCGTCCTGACCGACGAGGACACCGGCGGGATGGACCTGGGCTACGGGAGCGCCGAGACCATGGTCCGCCTCACCGAGATGATCGGCCGCAAGGAGGGCTTTGGGGCCGTCCTGGCCGAAGGCTCCGCCCGCGCCGCCGACCTGCTCGGCAAGGGCCAGGAGTTCCTGATCGTCTCCAAGAAACAGGAAACCCCGGCGCACATGCCGCAGTCCAAGATCAGCCTGGGCCTGATCTACGCCGTCAACCCCTTCGGCTCGGACCACCAGTCCAGCGAGCACGACCCCAACTACCACGCCCATTACGGCGAGAAGCTGGCCCAGATCGGCCTGACCGAGCCGATGCACCCAAGGGTGATGAACGCCGAAAAGGTCAAATTTGCGATTCGGACCCAATGGTCCTACAGCGCCACCGACTGCGTCAATGTCTGCCAGTTCGTCATGGGTCCGACCTGGCAGCTCTACCACATGCAGCAGCTGGCCGAGATCGTCAACGCCGTCACCGGCTGGGACGTCACCGTCGACGAGCTCCAGGAGCTCGGCGAGCGCCGGGTCAACCTGCTGCGCGCCTTCAACGCCCGCGAAGGAATCGGCAAGGAGCAGGACACGCTCCCCGAGAAGATTTTCAAAAAAGCCCTGGTCGGCGGCAAAAGCGACGGCCGCGTCCTCGACAAAGACGAATGGCTGGCCCACCGCGATATTTACTACGAGATGGCCGGCTGGGACGTCGAGACCGGCAACCCGAAGGGTGAGACCCTGGAGCGGCTCGGGTTGGAATGGATTCCTGCAAACTAAATTTGCAAAATTGATGATGGCACAGGGCTCCGCCCCGTGCCATCATCAATTTTGCATCAAGTGAACTGGAGGAGCGATGCTAAAAGAATTCCGCGACTTTATCATGCGGGGCAACATCCTCGATCTCGCCGTCGCCGTCGTGATCGGTGTGGCGTTCGGGGCGATCGTGACCTCCTTTGTCAACGACATCCTGATGCCGCCGATCGGGCTGCTGCTCGGTGGGGTGGACTTCTCGAACCTTTTCCTGGACCTTTCCGGGGAGGGCTACGAGACCCTGGCGGCCGCCCAGGAAGCCGGGGCGGCGACGATCAACTACGGGCTGTTCCTGAATACGGTCATCAATTTCCTGATCGTCGCCTTCGCCATCTTCATGGTCCTGCGGGCGGTCAAGGAGGTTCGGGAGCGCGTCGCAGCGAGAGAGGAACAGGCCCCGCCCGCTCCGCCGGAGCCGTCGGCGGAGGAGAGGCTGCTGGCGGAGATAAGAGATCTTTTAAGGACCAGACAATAGACTCTTCCGAAAACCCTCTTATTCTGTTACACTATATCGTTGCACCCGGACCTCGCCCTGCGGGGTCCTTATTTTTCGCCCATTCAACTACGTCGACCATTCGCTACCTCCCATGCCCACCCGAACCGACCTCCGCAACATCGCCATCATCGCCCACGTCGACCACGGCAAGACGACCCTGGTCGATCACATGCTGCGCCAGGCGCGGGTCTTCCGCGTGAACCAGCAGGTGGCCGAGCGCGTGCTCGATTCGAACGAGCTCGAGCGCGAGCGCGGGATCACGATCCTGGCCAAGAACACGGCCATCCGGATCCCGGATCCGTCCACGGGAGCCGAGGTCAAGATCAACATCGTCGACACCCCCGGCCACGCCGACTTCGGCGGGGAGGTCGAGCGCGTCCTTAACATGGTCGACGGGGTCTTGCTGCTGGTCGATGCGGCCGAGGGCCCCAAGCCGCAGACACGCTTCGTGCTGCGCAAGGCGCTCGCGATGGGCCACCACGCCATCGTCGTGATCAACAAGCTCGACCGCAAGGACGCCGATCCGGAGCGGGTCCTCAACGAAACCTTTGATCTGTTCATTGAACTGGGCGCCAACGACAAGCAGGCCGATTTCCCCGTCGTCTATGCCTCCGCCACGCAAGGCCGGGCTTCGCTGACCGCCGAACTCGGTCCCGACCTCGCCCCACTGTTCCAGACCATCCTGGACGAGGTCCCGCCGCCGTCCGTCGACCCGGACGCCCCGGCCCAGATGCTGGTGACGACCCTGGATTACGACCCCTATCGCGGCCTGGTCGCCGTCGGGCGGCTGTTTGCGGGCAAGCTGCGGGCCGGGCAGGCGCTGGCGCGCATCACCGCCGCCGGAGAGATAAGCCCGGTCACTGCCCAGTATCTCTACGTCCACGAAGGCCTCAGCCGCGTCGAGGTGCCGGAGGCGGCCGCAGGGGAGATTGTCGCCGTCGCCGGGCTGGACGAGGTCGCGATCGGCGAGACCCTGGCGGACACGGCCAACCCGGTCGCCCTGCCGACGATCATGGTCGAGAAGCCGACCGTTCGGATGACCTTCGGTGTCAACACCTCCCCGTTCGGCGGGCGCGAGGGCCGCTGGTCCACCTCCCGCCGGATCCGCGACCGGCTGTTCGAGGAGCTCCGGCACAACGTCGCCCTGCGTGTCGAAGAGACGGCCAGCGCCGACACCTTTTTGGTCTCCGGCCGCGGCGAGCTGCACCTGGCGATCCTGATCGAGACCATGCGTCGGGAGGGCTACGAGTTCCAGGTCTCCCGCCCGGAGGTCATTTTGCAGGAAGGTGCGGACGGCGAGCTGCTGGAGCCCTTCGAAGAGGTCCATATCGAGACCAACCCGGACACCGTCGGGGCCGTGGTCGAGATGCTGGGGAAGCGCCGCGGTGAGATGCTGAACATGGTCGACACCACCCAGGGACTCGTCCACCTCGAGTACATCGTCCCGACCCGCGGCCTTTTAGGTTTTCGGTACCAGTTCCTGACCGCCACGCGCGGGATGGGCCTGATGAACACGATCTTCCACGGCTACGGCCCGCAGGCCGGCCCGATCCCGACCCGGAGCAAGGGCTCGCTGGTCGCCTGGGAGCAGGGCACGGCGACCCTCTTCGGGATCAAGGGGGTTGAGACGCGCGGTTCGCTGTTCATCATGCCCGGCACACAGGTCTACGAAGGTATGGTCATCGGCGAGCACCAGCGCCCCGGCGATCTGGACGTCAATATCGCCAAGACCAAGCACCTGACCAATATGCGGCAGTCGATCCGGGAGATCGACGAACGCATCACCCCGCCGCGCAACCTGAGCCTGGACGAGTGCATCGAATACCTGTCCGACGACGAGCTGCTCGAGGTCACCCCCGAAAGCCTCCGCATCCGCAAGCGCGTCCTCGACCGCCACGAGCGCGGGCGGGCCGCGAAGCGGGCCAAAGAGGCTTTAGAGGCATAACGAAAAAAACGGATCGCAACGGCGGAGCGCAGCTCCGCCGTTGCGATCCGTTTTTTCGTCCCCCTCATTCCCAAAACACATTAGAATCGAATCCCCATGGCAACCCCAAACCTGACCCAAACCACCACCCTCACCTCCCAGCAATACGCCATCCGCCTGCTGCAGTTGCTCCAGGAATTTGGAGAGGAGCTGATCAAGGTCGATACCGTCCTGATCGTGATCAAGATGATGACCCGGCACGCGGTCGATAACGCGGTCGTATTCGCAACCGGGGATGCGTACCAGTTCGGCGCGCTGGAGTTCACCGATGGGGACGAGACCCGGCGGTTCCTGGACCGGCTCTCGGACAACGTCGTCTATGCCGCCGTGATCGACGGGCAGTTCGAGGTCCACCGCTACCCGTACCGGTCGCAGGCGCTCGGCGAGTGGATCTTCGTCGGCCCCGAGGACGATGGCTTCTGAGGCAGCCCGCGCTCGCGCCAGGGAGGATTTCGACCAGGCGCGCAAAGAAGCTGCCCTGCAGGACATTTTAGCGGGTCTGCGCCGCAAATCCGCCGGCTTGATCCCCTTCGAAGACATCCGCGAGCGTTTCACGGCGCCCCCCGACCCGGAAGAGGTGGTCCGCGCGATCCCGTTGGCGGCCGTGATCGGCAGTGTGGGCCGCTACAATGATTTCAACCGCGATTTCCTGCCGCGCAGCGAGCACGACCGCGAGCGTTGGACCTCCGTCCGGCTGGCGATGGAAAGCGGGGTCGAGCTGCCGCCGATCCAGGTCTACCAGGTCGGGGAGGTCTACTTCGTCATCGACGGCAACCACCGCGTCTCGATCGCAAAGCGGCGCGGGGATGCGGAGATCCGCGCCCGGGTGACCCGCATCCCGGCCCGGGTGGCGTTCTCGCCGGACGACCCGGTCGAGGAGGTCGCCCGCAAGGCCGAGTACAACCGCTTCCTGGAGGCGACCCGGCTGGACGAGCACTTCGACGACCTGGCCTGCCTGGCGACCGAGGCTTCCGCCTACCGGGTCCTGCTGGGCGAGATCGAGGCGCTCCGCACCGAGGCCGGCGGCGAGCGGCCGCTCCCGGACGCCGCCCGGGACTGGTACGAGGACCGATATCTCCCGGTCATCGAGGTCCTGCGGCGCCGCAACCTGCTCAGGCATTATCCCCACCGCACCGAGACGGACCTGTATATCTGGATCCTGGAGAACCGGGAGGCGCTGGCCGGCGAGTTCGGTTGGGGGGTTGAATTGGAGACGGTTGCGGCGGATTTCGGTCCCGGCGCGGCGCGCGGCCCGCTGGCCCGGCTGGCGGCCGCCGCCGGTCCGGAGCGCTCAACCGGGAAGTGGCGCGAGCGACAACTTGCGCTCGAGCGAGGGCGGCTGTTTGCGGACATCGTCGTCCTCGTGGAAAGCGGGACTGCGGGAGATCTGGCCGTCGCGCACGCGCTGCACCTGGCGGCACAGGAGGGCTCGCATTTGCTGGGGCTGGCCGCCGGGGGGGACCGTGAGGGGGGCGATTT
>DATKDL010000066.1:0-2642 GCA_035512695.1 Anaerolineales bacterium
TCGCCAGGATAGAGACGCCACATGTGGTGTCTCTACCCTGGCGAGGCCGGCCCGCCCCCATTTTTCCGGGTAATATAGAGACGAGATGCGATCCGTGGAAGAAGCCCGCAGCCTGCTGTTGGCTGCCGTCGAGCCGCTGGACGTGGAAGAGGTTCCGCTCGAGGCCGCGGCCGGTCGGGTGCTGGCGCGCCCGGTTGTGGCCGGGTTCGACCTGCCGGCTTTCAGCAACTCGAGCATGGACGGCTTCGCCCTGCGGGCGGCCGACATCGCCGGGGCCTCCGCTTCGGCGCCACGTCGACTGCCTGTGATCGCCGATATCCCGGCCGGGGCAGAGGCCGTGCCGGAACTCGAGGCCGGCCAGGCCGCCCGGATCATGACCGGCGCGCCGCTGCCTCCGGGTGCAGACACCGTTGTGCCGGTCGAGAAAACGGATTTCGGGGTGCGCTTCTCGGGCGCCGCCGCTCCGGTTTCGGTGCAGATCTACGCCGCTGTGGGTCCGGGCGGCTACGTCAGGCAGCGCGGCGAAGATGTCGCCGCCGGGGAGATGCTGCTTGAGCCCGGTGTCCGGCTGCGGCCCCAGGATGTCGGCATGGCGGCGATGACGGGAACGGCTGCCGTCGCCGTCCACCGGAAGCCCAGGGCGGCAGTCCTGTCGACCGGGGACGAATTGCTGCGCCCCGGTGAACCACCCGCGCCGGGCAAGATCTTCGAGAGCAACAGCCTCACCCTGTCGGCCCTGCTCGGCGGGGCCGGGGCGGACGTCGACCGGATCGGGATTGCCCGCGATTCGGCCCAGGACGTCCGTGATAAGCTGGATGCGGCCGCCGCTGCCGGGGTCGACCTGATCGTATCGTCGGCCGGGGTCAGCGTCGGGGCATACGATTTTGTCAAGGAAGTGGTCGAGCAGCACGGACGGCTCGAATTCTGGAAAGTCAATATGCGGCCGGGGAAACCGCTGGCGTTCGGGTTTTACCGGGAGGTGCTGTTCATCGGACTGCCCGGCAACCCGGTCTCCGCCTTTGTCGGGTTCGAAGTGTTTTTACGGCCGCTCCTTGCGAAACTGTCGGGCTGGTCGGCCTGGGAGCGTGAGACCTTCGCCGGCCAGATCGAGGCGCCGATCGAATCGGACGGGCGTGAGAGCTATTTGCGGGCGCGGGCACACCGCGAAACGGCCGGATGGCGCCTTGCGCTGACCGGCCACCAGGGCTCCGGCAACCAGTTTTCACTCGTCCGGGCCAACGCCATCGCCATCATCCCCGCCGGCGTGAACCATCTCGATGCCGGCGAACAAATTGAATTCTGGAGGTTCTCTCAGTGAGAAGACAAAAAACCGATCAAACCAGCCGCCTGCTCGTCATCGGGATCACGACCTTCGTTGCGATCGCCGTCGTGGCTGTGCTCGTGATCAGCAACCGGCCAAGCCAGACCGATCCGGACCTGCTGGATCTGATTGAAACCCTGCCGAAAGGCATCGATGTAACCACGGGTTTGCCGTATATCGGTGAGGAGGACGCCCCGGTCACGATGCTGATCTACGAAGACCTGGGCTGTCCGAACTGCCGGACGTACAACCTGAATGTAGAGCCGCTGGTGCTGCGGGATTATGTGGCCACGGGTGATGTGCGCATCATGATCTACACCCTGGCCTTCGTCAACCAGCAGTCGCTGCCGGCCGCTGAGGGAACCCTTTGTGCCCTCGACCAGGAACTTTTCTGGGAATACCGCGATGTCGTCTTCAACAACCAGGGAGTCCGGACGTACAACCGCGAAAGCCTGATCGCCTTCGCCGGTGAGGTCGGGATGGATATCGATGCGTTCACTCGCTGCTACGATTTCGGCGCCCACACCGAAACGATCCTCGAGCGCTCGAACCGCGCGCTTGACTTTGGGATCACCGGCACACCGACCACCGAAATCAACGGGGCCCGTCACGTCGGTGTGCTTCCGTATGAGCAGGAAGGGGAACAGGTAGGCGTCAAAGAACTGATCGAAGCGGCGCTGGCAGTTAACCGGTAATTGACCTTGATGATTTACGCGGAAATAGGGTAAAAATAAGTAGTCCACGGCGCACTTCTGCCAGACTGTTTGGAAACTTCTTGATGGAGGAGTAAGCCATGCCCAGAATCCGGTGCCACTACCTCGACTGCGTGTTCAATGATGACGGGATCTGCTCGGCCTCCGCCGTGGAGATCGACCCGGATGCGGGCTGTCTCACCTATTCGCAATCCAATAAGCTGATCACCGCTGAATGGGAGGAAGAGGAAGACGAACTCGACGATGACTGGGACGAGCTCGGGTTTGAAGATGAAGGCGAGGAGGACGACGAGAACTGGCTCGACGACGAAGAGGACGATGAGGATTTCGAAGTCGACGAAGATGACTTTTGATCCCCTCCTCTTGACAGGTCCCCTGCCTGTCGTTACACTTTTGCCATGTTGACCGGTTTGCAGGCTTCCCCCGCCCCTACCAACCCGGTCCCGGCCAGCGGGACCAGGAGTGGCAGCGCGGGAGATCCGGCCGGGTAAACGGAGCACGATCGAATTCTGACACCCTCCGGCGGCTCTTCCGCCGGAGGGTTTTTCTTTTATAACCCGATCCGGAAATTCGGGAGGACTGGCGTTTTGTGGGGGGGGGGGGGGGGG
>DATKDL010000067.1:0-1992 GCA_035512695.1 Anaerolineales bacterium
TCGCCCTCGGCGAGACCGACCTCCTGCTCCACCGCACCGGCAAGTCCACCCTCCCGGACGACGAGCTGGCCGGGTTCCCGGTCGAGACCGGCATGGCAGCAGCCCTCGCCCACCAACCGGCCGCCGTCATCGTCTCGAACCCGACCGCCTATCACCTGGACGTCGCCATCCCGGCCGCGGAGGCCGGCTGCCACATCCTGCTCGAAAAGCCGGTCTCGCACAACCTGGATGGAGTCGACCGGCTGAAGGAGGCCGCTGCCCGAACCGGCGCGCGGGTCCTCGTCGGGTTCCAGTTCCGCTGGCATCCGGGCATCCAAACCATCAAGCGGCTCCTGGACGCCGGCGAGATCGGCGCCCCCGTCTCCGCCCGGGCCCACTGGGGCGAATACCTGCCGGACTGGCATCCCTGGGAGGACTATCGGAGCGGCTACGCTGCCCGTCCGGACCTGGGCGGAGGGGCCGTCCTGACGCTAAGCCACCCGATCGACTACCTGCGGATGCTGCTCGGGGAGGTCGCGGCCGTCTCCGGTGTCACCAGCCGCAAGGGGCTGGGGCTGGCGGTGGAGGACACGGCGGAGATCATCCTGGAATTCGAAACAGGCGCGCTCGGGTCGGTCCACCTTGACTACATCCAGCGCCCGCCGGCGCATTGGCTGGAGATCATCGGGACAGAGGGGATGGTCAAATGGGACCAAGCCGATGGCGGTGTCGCGATCTACCGGGCCGAAAAGGCGGAGTGGGAGAAGCACCCCGTGACCGCCGGGTTTGTGCGCAACACCATGTTTCTGGATGAGATGCAGCATTTCCTGGCCGTGACCCAGGGACGGGAACAACCGGTTTGCACGCTCGGAGACGGGGTCCGAGCGCTCGAGATTTGCCTGCAGGTCCTGAACGGTTTCAACCGCAGTTCGCGAAGTGCCGACCCATGACCGGCCCATCGAGCATGCTGCAGCGAATACAACCGCGCCATCTCTATAAACTGGGCCTCATGCTCCTGGCCCTGTTCCTCTTCACCTTTGCACTCGTGCTGCTCAAGGAGGGCGCCGCACAGTTCGGGCCGTTCCTGCGGAACAACCTGCGGGTCGACAACGCCGTCAACTCGCTGGGCTTTGGCTGGCTGTTCGCCTTTGGGGTTATGTCGGGGTCGCCGGTGGCGGCTATCACCCTTACGCTGCTGGACGCCGGGTCCCTGGACCGGCTCGAGGCCTTCGCCATGATCAACGGCTCCCGCCTGGGGGCCTCGTTCATCGTCCTGTTTATCGGTTTCATCTACAACCTGCGCGGCAAGGGAGAGGGACGCAGCCTGTCCACAGGCCTGCTCTCGCTGCTGGTCACGCAGACGACCTATATCCCGGCGCTTTTTTTAGGCGGCTGGATCCTGAACGCCGGCTGGCTGGACCGGTTCCAGGCCTCGGATGTGGAGGCGGTCAGTTCGGTCTTCGACCAGGTCTTCGACCCGTTGATCGCCTTCCTGCTTGCCTGGCTGCCGCGTTGGGCCCTGTTCGGGATCGGACTGCTGGTCCTATTGGGCAGTTTCTCGCTGTTGGACCGGGCGCTGCCGGAAATCAACCTGGAGAAAGGTGGGTTCCGGGGGATGGCCCGCATCCTGTACCGGCCGATGTGGACCTTCCTGCTCGGGGGGGCCGTCACGTTTGTGACGATGTCGGTCTCGCTCTCGGTTTCGATCCTGGTACCGCTTTCGGTGCGGGGCTACGTCCGGCGGGAGAACATCATCCCGTATGTGATGGGCGCCAACATCACCACCTTCATCGACACGCTGATCGCCGCTGTCCTGCTGGGGAACGCCGACGCTTTCACCGTGGTCCTGCTGGAGATGCTCAGCGTCGCGGTGATTTCGGTGTTCATCATTGGGCTTTTCTACCGCCGGTACGAGCGCTTCGTCCTGGACGTCCTTAAGACGATCACCCGCTCGCGCCGGAACCTGGCGATTTATATGATCGGGATCGTGGGGATCCCGGTCCTGTTGATGCT
>DATKDL010000068.1:0-6157 GCA_035512695.1 Anaerolineales bacterium
GGACGCTCGCCCGGTTTGCGCACACGGCCCAGGATGAAGTGGATCTGGACCGCCTCGGCTATTCCTTGCTCGAGGTCGTCGAAAAGGCGATGCAGCCCCAGCGCGCCAGCCTGTGGATCAGAAAGGAATCATAATTTCCCCCCAATCACCCGATCCGCACATCCGCCCCCGCAGCCCCCAGGAAGCGCGCCAGGTCGCCTGCTTCTTCCCGGATGCGGGCGGCCGCTGGCCGTGCCATCGGGCCAAATTTTTCAACCTCCACAAGCAAGCGTCCCTGTTTGAGATCGTGTTTCCACACCCCGGCAGCGCGCCCGTCCACCAGCACGACCGGAGCGACCCACCCCTGCGGGCGTAAGACTCTCGCCCGGTACTCGCCGGTCAGCATGTGCGAGCGGTCCTTGTGGCCGAGCAGGAAAACGTCGAAATACGGCAGCAGCCGGACGTGCGGGCGCTCCAGCCGGGCCGCTTCCAGCGCAGCCAGGTCCTCCTTCAGTACGTGCGCCTTCCAGCCCTCGACCTCGACCTCGGCAAAGCCGGCTCCCTCGCGCGCCCAGAGCTTCCGCGTCTCCCGCAGCGAATTCCCCGTCCACAGGGCAAAGTCCTCCGGGGTCGCCGGGCCGAAGGCCTGCAGGTAGCGGCGCAGGAGCAGCCTCTCCGCTTCTTCCCGGGGCACGTCCTGCCAGCCCGGGATCCAGGCATCGGCCCGGACGAAGGTCGGCTCTTTGCCGCGCGCGGGTCCATAGCAGAAGACCTCCCGGGCGGCCGCCAGGTGCAGCAGGTCCCAGACCGGGAAGGCGATCTCGCCGACCGGGATCGCGGCGAGCTTCCGGGCGCTCCCCCAGCCGCCGCCCTGGACCTCCTGAACCGGGACCCTCAGGGTCCTGCCCACCCGTTCGGCGATCTCCGGGCGGGTGAGGGGCTCGTCCAGCGCTGCCAGCACGGCATCGATCGCTGCCTCGATGGTCGCCTCCGGCACGCCCTTCCTCCGCGCCCAGCCGATCCCCTTCTCCGCCCGCCCGGCCGTGCCGCGGACGTAGACCGCCAGGTCCTTGGCCGGCAGCAGGAACAGGGTCCGGCGCATGGCTGCAGCCTTGACCAGGCGCCGGTCGACGAGGGCCTGCTCAACGTGGGCGACCTCCAGGTTTTGCACCCTGGCCCAGAGCGAGATCTGCGCCGCAGAGAGCAGCTGCGCCTGGGCCCCGGTCATGTCGTCCACGACCGAGACCAGCGCCTCCACCGGCGCCCGCCCGGCCAGGTGGTGGCGGGCGAGACGAAATGCGGCGACCTGTTCCCAGGTCAGGGTATGGTTCAGCTCTCTTTCCTCCGAAAGGTATAAAGATCCGGCTGCTATTTCCTTATGGGATTTACCACCAGCGCTCCAGGATCGCCGGCAGGTCGAACAGCAGCAGGTCCGACCGCTCCTCGGCCGCCCGCCGGACCGAGCCGGTAAAGCCGGCACGCGCGCACAGCGCAAAAAGGATGCGGCGGTCCCCCAGTTCGGGCCGGACCAGGCCGGCTTTGCGTTCCAGGCCCTCCAGGATATCTCCGCCGGCGGGTTTTGCAGACCATTTGCACTCGACGAGCAGGGCCTCCGTCTCGCCGAGAGCGACCAGATCGACTTCTTCGTTCGCCCTCCACCAGCCGCCCACGTCGATGGGGGTAAATGGAAGCCGGCCGGACAGACCTGCCGACCACAGCCACTGCGCGCAAACGTCCTCGAACGCCGGCCCGGTGAACAGGTCGAGTTGGGGTAGAACCTGGGTTTTAAGGACGATCTCTGCGCCGCTGCGCTCGAGCTGCGAACGGTTGGGGTGCACGTGGCGGAACCAGAAGCGCAGGTACGGATCCCTGAGCCGGTAGATCCCCCGGCGGCTTTTGTGGGGCTGGCGCTCCGTCACCGGCACTCGGCGCTCTACGAGATGGAGCTGCTGCAAGGTGTCCAGATAGGCGGCTGCCCCGTCGATCCCGGTGGCCTGTTTGATCTCGTTCAACCGGGTCCTGCCTGCTGCGATCGCCTCCAGCACCGCAAAATAATTGCGCGGTTCGCGCAGCTCCTGCTGCAGGACGAAACGCGCTTCGTCATATAAGAAGGCGCCTCGCGTCAGGATGCCGTCGCGTATATTCTCTGCCGGTGAAAGTTCCGTCCGCAGGGTCTGCAGATAAGCGGGAGTCCCGCCGTAGACGGCGTAAAGGCGCACCTGGTCTTCCGGTGGATAGCTCTCGAAAAACAGCCGGGCTTCCTGAAAACGGAACGGCTCGAGCAGATAACCTCCCGTCCGCCGCCCGTAGAGCGGGGCCTGGTAGCCGAGTACGGTATCTTCCATCATCCCGATCGTAGACCCGCTCAGGATCAGCATGATCAAGCTGCTCTTCAAGGACCGGTCCCAAATTCGCTGGAGCACGCTGGCGATCGGCGGGTGTGCGCCGGCCAGGTAAGGGAATTCATCCAGTACCACCACCAGCCGCTCGGTCTGCGCAGCCCGGCCCAGGGCCTGGAACAGATCCTCCCAGGTCGAGTAGACTGCGCCGGCCTGGTCCGGGCCGAACAGGACCGTATTCGCTGCATTAGAAAGGGCGCTGCGCAGGGAGGCCTCCGAACCCAGGTCCGCGACGAAGAAAACGGCCCGCTTGTCCGCGCAGAAATGCGCCAGCAGCTCGGTTTTTCCGACCCGCCGCCGGCCGTACAGGACGAAAAACTCCGCTTTACCGGAGGCGTGCAGTTTTTCTAGAAGCTCGAGTTCGGCAACCCGGTTTACGAACAGGACGCCCTCCACTCTCCGCCTGGGAACAGCGGCGGCTGGGTTTTTAGATCGGGTACAAGAAAATCCAGATTATGATAAGTTAGATTTTCTTAGGATGATTATACCTCATTTCCCCGCATAGCTGGCTGTTCCGGCGTATGGCAACTGTCACCCCGTCTGTCATCAGCGTGTTCAACGCCGACTTGCTTTACTGGGGCCGGATGGTCGCCCGTCCCTCAGCGATCAGATCGCGGATCGATAAGCCGCCTAAACTGCGGCCTGCTCGAAACGCTTTCAAGGCAGCCATCAAATCCTGGGGAGATTGGGCGCGGGCCGGCTCAACCGGAGCCAGTACAGCGACAGGCACACCGTAACGAGTGATGACAATCTGCTCACCACGGCCTGCGCGCCTGATCAATTCAGAAAAGCGGCTCTTCGCCTCCTTAACGCCGATCGTGGTCATTTTAGCTATCTATCACGCCTCGTCGTACGCTTTCTGGAGATCGGCGATCACGATCTTCTTCATCTTCAGCATGGCATTGGTGGCGGCCAGGGCCTTCTTCCGATCGGAGCTGCCCAGCAGCTCTCCCATCTGCACCGGAATGATCTGCCAGGAGAGGCCGAACCTGTCCTTGAGCCAGCCGCACACCTCCGACTCCGGGACCGCCGAGAGCTTCTCGAAGAAGTAATCGACCTCGGCCTGGTCTGCGCACTCCACGTAGAGGGAGATGGATTCGTTGAACTTGAAGATCGGACCGCCGTCCAGGGCCAAGAACCTCTGGCCGTTGAGCTCGAAGATGGCGGTGAGGACCTTGCCCTCCATCTCATTCCCCCCCTGGGACTTCCATGCCTTCCTCATAGCGCTGGATGCTGATGAGCCGAGACTCGCGGCCTTTGTGTGGTGAGCCGTTGAAGACGGAGATGTAGAAATTGACGGCCTCTTCCGTGTCCTGGTCGAACCAGAGCGAGGGGACGATCTTTTGTGTTTCGTGCATGGTGGGCTCCTTAAGGCAATATTTTCCGGATGGCTTCCAGCCAGATTTCCGCGATCAGGTCGTAACCGTGGGGGTTCGGATGGATGCCATCTTCATATACGGTTTCCGGGTTGGTGAAGATGTCTGTGTGATAGAAATCCACCACGCCCGCGCCGAATTGTGCGGCAAGGGCGACGATGACTTCGTTATACGCCTGGGCTTGAAGGGACATGCGCTGGAGATCGTCGGCTGTGGTGTAGGGCAGCACCGGCTCACCGGGCGGGTTGGTAAGAAATGGGCGCAGGGACTGATCGTCGGAGAGGCCGATCAGGACGACCGCACCTGCGTTCTGCAGCTCGGTGATGATGTGGGTCAGGTTGCTAGTGTAATTTTCCAGGTCGAAGCTCTCGGCTTCGGCGGTTATCGGGTCAGGACCGTATTCATAGAGATACCAGAGATCATTGCTTCCGATCCAGACAAGGGCAAGCGCCGGCTGACCGGCTGCCTGCGCACGGCGGGCTTCTGCCAGGCCCTGTTCCAGCTGGCTGGGCAAGCCGTCCCCGCCGTTGATGAGATAATCGGAATTCCAGCCGGAAATACCGAAGTTGAACACGGTCGATCCGGGCCGGATCGCCTGCAGCATTTCTATCAGCCGTCCGGGGTAGCCGATGCCGCGTTCATCGTCGCCTGCGCCTTCAGTGAGGCTGTCGCCCAGTGTGATGAGGGTAATGGGTCCTTCGGAAAGGAGGACCGGCGAGGAGGGAACCACCACCTGGAGTGTGGGGGTGCTTTCGAGGTCAGGTTCCTCGGAGGCGATTTCAATTACCGCCGTTGAGCCGGCTGCCGGGGAGGCGGGTTCCTCGCTTGCGGGGGAATCGAGCGTAGCGGGGAGCGCATCTGTGGGGCCTCGGCCCATTGGCAGGTTGCAGGCGGCCAGCGTGAAGATCTGGGCGAGGACAATCAGAAGGAATATTTTCGTTGGCTTGAAATAAGGGCGCATGGTGGATTCCCGGATCGGTTATTAGAACGAACAGCCACTGGGCGAAGTAATCGGCCGAAATCCTCGCTTGAGCCGCTGAAGAACTTTCGGCCGATTACTCATTCCCCCTACTTTACCTGATTACGCTCGAAATGGGCGACAAGGTATTATATTGGGGGTTTCGGAGACCGTGCCGGCGCTCGTCTGCAGCTACACGGTTTAGTTCATCAAGACCCTGAAGATCATGAGGACCCGAAGGGTCCTCATGATCTTCAGGGTCTTCCTTTACCCACCCAGCCCGGCGCCGAACCCGTTTGCTGCCCGAGAAACAGGCTCAGCTGTGCGGCGTGCTCCTGGATGTGGCGCATGTTGTAGAGCAGCAGCCCCGCCTCCGTCATCCCGGACCAGTCCGCCCGGATCCGGGTGAGGGTCGTGAGCATGGCATCGGTCAGCGTTTCCAGCCTGGCCCGGCACTTGCTGCGGCCGTGGTCCAGATAGGTTTGCAGGGCGTTGCCAAGCATATCCATGGCGGCCCCGAATTGATCCCGGATGATGGTTTGGAAGGTCACGTCCATTGGGTTCCGGTCATCATTTTAACCAATATTGACGACTACCTGGTCGCCGCCTCAATTTTCGGTCAGGTTCTTAAGGTATGATCAAGGGTGCAAGACGGTTTTACCCCCAAGGAGCCCCAATGACCCCAAACGAACCCATCCGAAAAACAGACGAGGAATGGCGAGAGCAGCTCTCCCCGCTGGCTTACCACGTCACCCGTGAAAAGGGCACTGAACGGCCTTTCACCGGTGTCTACAACGACCACGACGAACCCGGCCTTTACCGCTGCGTGAGCTGCGGCGAGCCCCTGTTCCGCTCTGATACAAAATACCACTCCGGTTCCGGCTGGCCGAGCTTTTTCGAGCCGGCCGGGGACGGCAAAATCGAGACCCGGACCGATCAGAGCCACGGAATGCAAAGGACCGAGGTCCTGTGCGGCCGCTGCGGCGCCCACCTGGGCCACCTCTTCCCCGACGGCCCGCAGCCCACCGGCCTGCGCTACTGCATCAACTCGGCCGCGCTGGACTTCGAAGGGGAATAGGGCGTTCCCGGTTTCAAATACACCTCAGGGTCCTGCGACAGAGTCGTCCCCTTGCAGGGTGAGATAGAAAAAATCTACCGGCGACGCGCCCAGGTACCGGTCCACCTGGTCGATCATCTCTTCCGGCAGCAGGGGGTCGGCCGCCAGTTCGCCCGTTTCATCCGGGCGGATTGCCGTGAAGTGGACCCAGAAGTGGTTGATGTCCAGCAGCATCCCGTAGTGGACTCCGGCGGCCAGCATGGCGTCCGCCAGGGCCGGCATGCTCAGGCTCGGCCCGGCGAAATAGTACAGGGTCCGGCCGGCCGCGTCCAGCCCCAGCCCCGAACGCCGGGTGACGATCTGGTTGCTGATCGTCCCGCCCCAATCG
>DATKDL010000069.1:0-4780 GCA_035512695.1 Anaerolineales bacterium
CCCGGCGTCCAGGACGGCGGCGGCCAGGTCCTCCAGGTCGGAAGCCGTGATCACCAGGATCCGGAACTCGACCCGCAGCGTGGCCTCGACCACGTCGGCCGGGACCGCCTCCGCCGGGATAAAGCTCTCCTGCTCGGTCGCCGCCAGGCGCGGCTCGGCGGTCAGCACCGCATCCCCCGGCCCGACCCGCGCCGCCAGCTCTTCCGCCGCGGTGCGGCCCAGCGCTTCGAGCAGTTCGCGGCTCGCCCGCTCCCGGTCCGAATCGCTCGGGGCGGCCAGCCGCACATCGCTGCCGCCGGTGAGCGGGGCGGGGTTGGATACCGTGACCTGCAGACCGAGCAGCCCCTCCACGGCCGTCACCGCGCCGGCCGCAGCGTCCCCCGCCGCACCCGGCAGGGCGGCGGTGACGGTCAGCGTCATCGCCTGCCCGGGACCGGCCGGGACCGTGCCGCCGGCCGTGACCACGAACCGCGCCGCCGCTTCCCCGCCGGTCAGGACGACGGCCCCCTCCGGGACGGTGACCGTCTCGGCCGTCAGATTGGTGAACACGACCTCCCCGCCGGCCGAACCGGACGGGACCAGGACGCTGCCGGTCGTCTCCACGGCGTGGCGGCCTTCAACGACGGCGGTCAAAACCGTGACCGGCACCGAGCCGGAAGCCGTGGCATCCGTGACGGATGGCCCGGTCACGGCGGTAAAAGCGACCCGCTGCTCCCGCGCCTCCGGTTCGACCCGGATCACGGCCGAAGGCAGCACCGCCGCCGTGATGGCCAGCACCGCCAGGACGGCGGCCGCCAGGGCGGCCAGCCGCCCGGCCGTCCCCCCCGAACCGCCGCCGGGCCGGGGCGGCCGCGCCCCGCGCGGATCGGAACGGACGTCGCCCAGTTCCGGGTCCGGCAGCGGCCCAGGCTCGCCGCGCCGGAGCCAGGTGGAGGCCTGGGCCTCGGCCGTCGAGCCGAAAACGGGGACGCCCAGCTCCCCGGCGTGGAACCGGACCTCCGGGTCGCCGGTCACCGCGGCGATTTGCGACCCGAGCTCGGCGGCGCGCCGCTTCAGCAGCAGCAGGTCCAACCGCCGGTCGAGCACCCCCGGGCCGTTATCGGGCCAGACCAGCAGGATGCGGGCCGACTTCCCCCAGGCCATCCGGTCGCGGACCGAGTGGACGTCGTCGTGGGGTTCGATGGGCAAGATTTGAGTCTTCACAGGAGAATTATACGAGGGGGAATTTGGGGGCCGGATCCGCCGGGCTGCACCCGGCGGATCCGGCCCCAAATTCGCCGCTTCAATTTACGCGGCGGGATCGGATCGAAACCGCCGTCCGGAAGCCGGCGTAGATGTTATTCCGGTCCGGTGTATAGAAATTCCGGAACGTATTGCGGATCACCCGCCCGCGGGTGACCCAACAGCCGCCGCGCAGGACTTTCTGCTGCCCGAAGGACGGCTCTGAATAGGTCTCGTACGGGTCGAGGAAGAAGCCGGGGTAGGGCTCAAAGGTGGAGGCGGTCCATTCCCAGACGTTGCCGATCATCCCTCGCAAGCCCCAGGCGCTGTCGCCGGCCGGGAAGGAGCGGACGTCGATGAGGCCCTGGGCGGCCGAGTCCAGGTTGGCGCGCGATTCATCCGGCGGTTCGTCGCCCCAGGGGTAGCGGCGCTTGACGGTGGTGAAGGATCGCCCGTCCGGGGACGGCTCCGATGAGGCGGCCAGCTCCCACTCGGCCTCGGTCGGGAGCCGGCGCCCGGTCCAGCGGGCGTAGGCGTCCGCCTCGAACCAGTTGACATGGACCATCGGGAGGTGCGGGTCGAGCGGGGCATCGCCGGCGAAGACCCGGCGGATCCAGCCCTCGCCGTCGCGCGCCCAGAAAGCGGGCCGTTCGGCGCCGGCGGACGAGCGCCATTCCCAGCCTTCGTCGGACCAAATCGAGCGGTCGCCGTACCCTCCGGCCTCGACAAAGCGCAGATAATCGCCCATCGTGACCGGGGTGGAGGAAATGGCGAACGGCTCGATCTCGACCGGGTGGGACCATTTTTCGTTGTCGAAGATGAAACCATCTTTAAGGGCGCCGAGGAGGTAGATCCCACCGGGGATGCGGACATCGAAGGGTTCGTACGCGGTTTCGATGGGGACGGGGGTGTTCCTGGTATCGGCGATCTCCGGCTGCGTGTAGCCGAGGGTCTGGCGGATGTGGACCATCGTCTCGCTGTGCATATCCTCGTGATTGATCGCCAGGCGGGTGAAGTAGACGTCTTCTTCGGTCACATCGTCCCGCTCGAGCCGGGCGATCGTCCGCTCCAGGACGGCGTTGATGTAGGTCAGCGTCTCCTTGAAGGTCGGGAAGGCCAGCTCCCAGCGCTCGGCGTTGGGGATGCTGAACGAGTGGTAGCGCTCGTCGGCGGTGGGGTCGATCGGAGGAGCGCCGTCGAGATGCCGGGAGGTCCACAGCTCCTGGAACCAGCCGACGTGGCCCATCTCCCAGATCGGGGGTTCGATCTCCTTCATTTTCTGTCCGGCCATCTGGGTGGGGGTCAGGCCGGAGAGGACCTCGAGTTCGCGTTTGCGGGCGTCGCGGAGGTGGTGGATGAGGGTTTGGGCTTCGCGTTCCATCAACCTTGATTAGCCTCCAAATACTGTACCCCAAACAACCTGTTCGGATCCGTCCACTCCCGCCTCGTCCGGAAACCGGCGCGGGCGGCGAGGGCGGTGAATTCACCGAGGGAATATTTATAGCTCGACTCGGTCCAGATGCACTCGCCGGCGGCGATTTCGATCCGGGCGCCGTTGATTTCGACGGCCTGGTCCGCCAGGCTACGGAGGTGCATCTCGATCCGGCCGGCCGGCTCGTTGTAGAAGGCGTGGTGCTCAAAGCGGTCCGGGTCGAAATCGAGGCCGTAAACCCGGTTGAGATGGACGAGGATGTTCAGGTTGAAAGCGGCGGTGACGCCCTCGCAGTCGTTGTAAGCCCGGTGGAGCAGCCCGGGGTCCTTTTTCAGATCGACCCCGATCAGGACCTCCGGCCCCGCGCCCGCGCCCGCGCCCGCGCCCGCGCCGGGTGAGGACGGCCCGCCGCAGATCTCCCGAACCTTGCGCAGGAATGTGACCGCGTCCTCCGGGTGGAAGTTGCCGATCGTTGAACCGGGGTAATAGACGACGACCTTGCGGGCCGCGACCGCTGCGGCCGGCAGGGCGAAATCCCGATCGTAATCGGCGCTGACCGGGATGACCTCCAGCCCCGGATAGCGCCCGGCGATCTCACGGGCGGAGGCCGCCAGGTGCCGGGCGGAAATATCGACCGGGACGTAAGCGGCCGGCCGTTCGAGCCGGTCCAGCAGCGCCCTCGTCTTGAGGCTGCTCCCGCTGCCCAGCTCGACCAGCAGCGCCCCCGCCCCGATCTCGGCGCACATCTCGCCGGCGTAAACGTCCATGATCGCCTGCTCGGCCCGGGTCAGATAATACTCCGGCAGCCCCGTGATCCGCTCAAACAGCTCCGACCCGCGCGCGTCGTAGAACAGCTTGCTGGGGAGGGTTTTGACCGGGGCGCGCAGGCCACTTTCGATTTCGGTGAGGGGGACGGGAGGGGGGGTCATGGGATGCGGCGAGTCAGCGAATGGGCGAATGGGCGAATGGGCGAATGGGCGATTCGCTGATTCGCTGACTCGCTGACTCGCCCGCGAGTTTCTTGTTGTGGATCGGGTAGGAGGAGCCGGGTGTGCGCATGGTGGTTTGATGAGGGAGGTATCTTACCAAGAAAGGGGTTGAATGGGCGAATGGGCGAATGGGCAAACCGCCCATTCGCCCATTCGCCCATTCAACCCCCTACTTCTTCTGCAGATCCTGCGACAGAAACTCCTCCGTCGTGTTCTTGTGGGGAAACGGCTCGGGGGGGATGGGGACACCGAGGAAATCGCAGAGGGGTTTCCAGCCGGTGGTGATGTCGTAGACGAGCAGGCGATCGAGGTCGATCGTCCGGGCGACCTGTTCGAGGCGGGCCAGGTAGGCGCCGACGGCGTAGACCGGGTCGCGGTCGCGGCCCTGGAAGGTGTCCTCGACGATGATCTTGCGGATCGTATCGCGGTGCAGGTGGGCGTCCTCAGGGGCTTCCGGTGGGACGGGTTGGTGGACGACGTGGCTGATCGTGTTTATATAGCTGCGGTGCCAGTCTTCCGGGTCACGGATGGTCAGGATCACTTTCGCCTGCGGGCAATGGGCCGCCAGTTCGCGCCAGTAATGGGTCGCCGGCCAGTCGACGGCGGCGCGGTAGCCGTCAAACAGGGCGTCCCAATCCGGCTCCGCCCGCCCGAAGGCGATGGCGTTCCAGGCCTCCCGGTGCCCCGGGTTCTCCTTGACCTCGGTCATGTGATAGCACGGCCCAAACCCGATGATCTCGAGGGCCGTCTTCAACGACTTCGTGCCGGTCCGGCCAAAGCCGGCGCCTAAAACGTCAATTGCCAAGTTTCAAGTTCCGGGTGCCAGGTACCATAGTCAATGTTATCGCTCGTTCCCACGCTCTGCGTGGGAACGCCTGCGGGACGCTCTGCGTCCGTTGCGGTGAACGCTGCGCGATGCGAACACCGCGGAGCGGTGGTTCAGGGTGACGACGCAGAGCGTCGTCACCAGCAGGTCACCAGCAGGTCACCAGCAGGTCACCAGCGGAGAGCGTCGTCACCAGCAGGAAATTTAATGGGCGACTTCGCCCATTCGGCTATTCGCCCATTCGCTCTTCAACCCAGCCCGCGACGGCTCCGAGGGCCTCGTCGAGGTTTTCCGCGCTGCGGCCGCCGGCCT
>DATKDL010000070.1:0-1427 GCA_035512695.1 Anaerolineales bacterium
CCCCGGCTACGTCACCGACCGGATGATCGAGACAATGGCCGCCTATCCGCAATTGATCCCCTACCTGGACATGCCGCTCCAGCACGCCGATCCCATGGTCCTGCGCGCCATGCGCCGGCCGGCCAACATGGACTGGGTCCGCCGCACCCTGTCCGGGATGCGCGCCAAGATGCCGGACCTGGCGCTGCGGACCACCTTTATCGTGGGTTATCCCGGTGAGACCGAGCAGGCCTTTCAAACCCTGCTGGACTTCATCGAGGAGATCCGCTTCGACCGGGTCGGGGCGTTCCAGTTTTCGTTCGAGCCGGGGACGACGTCCGAACCGCTCGGGGACCCGGTCCCGGCGGAGGTCAAGCAGGAACGCTGGGAACGGCTGATGGAGCTGCAGCAGGGCATCTCGCTCGAACGTAACCAGGCCCAGGTCGGACGGACGCTGGACGTCCTGATCGAGGGGCAGGGTGAGGTCGATGGCAGCCGCGAGCCGATCTCGATCGGGCGCAGCTATCGGGACGCGCCGGAGATCGACGGGGTCGTGCTGATCGAGGGCGATATCCCGGAGGGCGAGCTGGTGCCGGTGCGGATCACGGGGGCGTTGGTGTACGATCTGGCAGGGGTGGTGGAGACGAAGTGAAATCAGTGTCCCCTTTTCCAGGAGCCTCATGATTCTTACATCCAACGAACTCGACTTCGCCCTCCACGCCGTCCGGCAGGCCTCTGCCCTTGTTAAGGTCGTGCAGGCCGAGCTGGTCACGCCCGCGCTGACGAAGGATGACCGCTCGCCGGTGACGGTCGCCGATTATGCGGCGCAGGCGCTGATCGGCAAGCTGCTGGACGAGCGCTTCCCGGACGACCCGCTGGTGGGCGAGGAGGATTCGACCGCGCTGCGAACCCCGGAGCAGGCCGGAACCCTCGAACAGATCGTCGCTTTTACCGGGCGGTTCGTCCCCGGGGCGACACCCGAAGCGGTCTGCCGCTGGATCGATCGCGGCTCGGCCGGGAGCGGCGAGCGCTACTGGACCGTCGACCCGGTCGACGGGACCAAGGGCTTCGTGCGCGGCGACCAGTACGCGGTGGCCCTGGCGCTGGTGGAGGGCGGGCAGGTGCGCCTGGGTGTGCTGGGCTGCCCGAACCTGGACGTGGCGCACCTGCTCCCCGACGGCGGCGCCGGGATGGCCGGCGGCGCGGGGACGCTGGTCGCGGCCGCCCGCGGTGAGGGGGCCTGGATCGCGGCGCTGGATGGGGGCGAATTCACCCGCGTCCGGGTCTCCGATCGGACCGACCCGGCGCAGGCGCGGCTGCTGCGCTCGTTTGAAACGGCGCACACGAACACCGGGAAGATCGGCGAGCTGGTCGAGGCGCTGGGCGTGGCGGCCCCGCCGGTCGGGCTGGACAGCCAGGCCAAGTACGCCCTGCTGGCCGCCGGAAAA
>DATKDL010000071.1:0-25329 GCA_035512695.1 Anaerolineales bacterium
GGGTGCAACCCGCCCATGCGCCCCCCAAAAATCGCCCTCCCGTAATATTCGGATAGGTTCTTTGGTTATCCTGTGATCGCGATGGTGGATTTTCACCATCCTGCCTAATTTTACGCAATTTCCGCCGTTTTTTTTTCAGCGCGATCCGGCCATCCGCCTGCAGGGCGAATTGGGGTTGGCGGGCGCCACTCGTTAACCCCATCCCAAAATCCGGCCCTCCCCGGAGTCTGCAGTACAATGCCCATGTGCTCGAGATCGCTTCTTTCGTCCTCGGTCCCGCCGCCACCAACGCCTACCTCGTCGGCGACCCCGCATCCGGCGAGGCCGTCGCCATCGACCCTGCCTGGGACGGCCACCGGATCCTGGCCGCCGCGCGGCAGCGCGGCTGGCGGATCACCAATATCTGGCTGACCCACGCGCATTTCGACCACCTGGGCGGAGCGGCTGCGGTCGCCGACGGGAGCAGCCCGCCGCCTCCCGTCGCCCTGCATCCGGACGATTACTGGCTCTGGCGGAACGAGGGCGGCGCGGCCTTGTTCGGGCTGAAAATCGACCCCGGTCCGGAACCGACCATCGACCTCCGGCACGGGATGACGATGAACCTCGCGGGGCATGCCTTCGAGGTCCGCCACGCCCCGGGACACAGCCGCGGCTCGGTCATGTTTCACCTGGCCGGCCTCGGGGTCCTGTTCTGCGGCGACGTCATCTTCAAAGGCAGTATCGGCCGCACCGATCTCCCGGGCGGCGATTTCGAGACATTGATGGCCTCGATCCACACCCAGGTGCTCACCCTCCCCGACGAAACCCGGCTGCTCAGCGGCCATGGCCCGGAGTCAACGGTAGGGGAGGAGCGGCGTGATAATCCTTTTCTTCGGGGGTAAATTATTTCGCATAATCCGTCGCCCGCGTCTCCCGGATCACCGTTACCTTGATCTGCCCCGGGTACTGCATGTTCTCTTCGATCTTCTTGGCCACGTCGCGCGCCATGCGGGTGGCGCCCAGGTCGTCGATGTCGCCGGGTTTGACGATGATCCGCACCTCGCGGCCGGCCTGGATGGCGAACGATTCCTCGACGCCCTCGAAGCTCTTGGCCAGGTCTTCCAGCGATTTGATGCGCTTGATGTAATCGTCGAGGCTCTCCCGGCGGGCCCCTGGCCGAGCTCCCGAGATGGCGTCCGCCGCCTCGACGATGACCGCCTCGACCGTCTCCTGCTCCACCTCGTGGTGGTGCGAAGCGATGGCGTTGACGACCGCCTGCGGAAGGCCGTTCCGCTTGGCCAGGTCCGCCCCGATCCCGGCGTGCGTGCCTTCGACGTTGTGGTCGATCGCCTTCCCCAGGTCGTGCAGCAGCCCGCCCATTTTGGCGACGTCGATATCTGCGCCCAGCTCGGCGGCCAGGATGGCGGCCAGCCGGGAGGACTCTACAGCGTGGCTGAGCTGGTTCTGCCCGTAGCTGGTCCGGTATTTGAGCCGGCCGAGCACGCGCGTGATCCCTTTCGGCAGACCGGCGACGCCGGCGTCGTAGGCGGCCGTCTCGCCGGCCTCCTCGATAACACGCTCGATCTCAGCCAGCTCCTGGTTGATGATCTTCTCGATATGCGCCGGGTGAATCCGCCCGTCCAGGATCAGCCGCTCCATCGACCGCCGGGCGACCTCGCGCCGCACCGGGTCGAAGCAGGAGATGGTGATGGTCTCCGGGGTGTCGTCGACGATGACGTCCACGCCGGCCATCTGTTCGAAGGTGCGGATGTTCCGCCCGGCGCGGCCGATGATCCGGCCTTTCATCTCGTCCGACGGCAGCGCGACGGTCGAGGTGGTGATGTCGTTGACATGCTCGGAGGCGACCCGCTGGATCGCCATGGCGATCAGCTCACGGGCGCGACGCTGACCTTCCTCGCGGGCCTCTGCCTCCACCTGGCGGATGATCCGGGCCATGTCGTTTCGGGCTTCGGTTTCGGCCTCCCGCAGGAGCTGGTCGGCCGCCTCGGCCCGGGTCATCTGCGAGATCTGCTCGAGCCGCTGGACCTGGCTGTCATGCATTTCCTTGACCTCGTTCGCCCTCCGGTCCAGGGAACCCTGCCGCTTACTCAGCCGCTGTTCGAGATTTTCGAGCCGGTCGGCGCGATCGTCGAGCGAAGTGCGCCGCGCCCCCAGCCGGTCCTCCTCCTGGTTGAGTTTCTGCCGCCGGTTGTTGACCTCCGCTTCGGCCTGCCGAAGGATTTCCAACGACTTGTCCCGGGCCTGGATTTCGATTTCATTCGAGCGTTTTTCGGCTTCCGAGATGATCTCCTTGGCCCGGCTTTTCAGATCGTCCGTCGCCCGCTGGAGGAAAAACTCCCGCAGGTAATATCCCGCCCCGATTCCGACCAATCCGGCGATCACGGCGGCAACGATTGTTATGGTGTCCATTTTGTCCTCTTGCTTACAGTCAGCGTCCGGCTTTAACCTGTTCCTGCCAGATTACGTTGACGACTTCTGAGATGATTTCGTAATTAAACCCGCGGCGAGAAAGAAAACCGTACAATTTCTGTTTGAAAACCTGCTTGTCCCCCGATTTGAGCTTCGCCGCTTTCGTTCGACCGGCCCGGAGGGCAAGATCGACCTCGTCAATTTCGGTAAGGGCCGCCTCGATGATTGAGTCGGGGATCCCTTTCTGGCGGAGTTCGGACCGCAGGGCATAAGAGCCGCGCGGCCTGAACTCGGACCGGTTCTCCAGCCACAAGCGGGCAAACTTGACGTCGTCAACCATGCCGTTTTCCTTCAGACGCCCGACGATCTCCTCGATCACCTGCTCCGGTGTCTCGTGCTTCCGGAGGTTATCGACGATCTCCTTCTCGCTGCGCGGCCGGTAGCTCAGGAAATTCAGCGCGCGCTGATAGGCCACCTCGGCCGAGTCCTCGGCCAGGAGCCGGTCGATCCGGTCCTGGCTGAGCTCCTGGCCGACCGTCAGCCAGGCGGCAGTGATACGCGCCAGACCGAACGCAAATTCACCTTCCAGGTGGACGTTCACCCGGTTGGGATTGCGTTTCTGCGGCTGAAGGGCGGTGATTTTTTTGACCATAAAACAAACAGCCGTGTACCTGGCAGACAGGCCACGGCTGAAACGATCGATACCGGCGTAGAATCCCTCCCAACGGGGCAGTGCGGCTGCCCGAAGGTGGGACCGTCACGGAAAACTACGGATTACGGTGCAGCATCCTGCTTCTGAGCGAATCCCCCTCATTATACATGAATTATTTAAGGAAAGAGATGGGGATGTGTTTTCAGGCCTCGCTCCCGCAGAAGGCCGCCTTTCGCTCGCTCACATTCCCTTGTCAGCGACCATTTTAAGAAACCACTCCACGACCTGGGGATCGAAATGCATCCCCGACTGCTCGCGGATGTATTCCAGCACCTTGTCGCGCGGCCAGGCTTTTCGATAAGGCCGGTCCGACGAGAGCGCATCCCAAACATCCACCACCGCAAACAGGCGGGCGGAGAGCGGGATCTGGTCCCCTTTGAGCCCCTGGGGATAGCCGGTCCCATCCCATTTCTCGTGATGAGAATGCGGGATCGCGAGGGAGGGCCTGAGATAATCGATGGGGTAGAGAAATTGATAGGCGAACGACGGATGCCGGCGCATGATCTCCCATTCCTCCTCTGTCAGCTTGTCCGGCTTGTGTAAAATCGAATCCGGCACCCCGATTTTGCCGATATCGTGGAGCAGCGCCCCCCGCCGGATATGGACGATCTCCTCCATCGGGATCCCGGCTCTTTCTGCCAGATTGACGGTTACCTCGGTGACACGCGAGGTATGTCCTTCCGTGTCATGGTCGCGCAGATCCATCGCCCGCGACCAGCCTTCGATCGTCATGTCGTAGGAGAGCCTCAGATTAAAATTTGAACGCTGCAGTTCCTCCATTAATTGCCCGCTGTCAATGGCGATAGAAGCCTGGCCCCCCAGGGACTGAAGAAAATCCAACCAGCCTGGCTCGGGATCCAACCGCTCGCGATGGAAGATTTCCAGCACACCCACCAGATTCCCTTTCGAGACCAGCGGTAAGGCGAAATAAGAAATAAAATCCTCACCGGAGATCAAGTCGGACCGCAGAAACGGTTCATCCGAATTCGACAGATCCGGGATGGAAACCATCGTCAGCGTGAGCGCGGCTTTCCCTACAAAACCCTGGCCGATCCGGACCCGGGTGCGCTCTATCCCGCGCGTCCGGAAACCCCGGCCGGCCGAAAATTTCAATATCAGGGAGTTGGGTTCCAGCAGCAGGATGTCGGCTGCATCGACCTCCAGGCTTTTGGTGATCTGCTCGAGCACCTTGTGGAGCGCGAAATTCAGGTCGGTCGTGTTCAGGATCGCCCGGTCGATCTCACGCAGGGCCTTCAAGCGATTGAGATGGGCGTTCAGATCCCTTTCGGCCCGCTTGTGATCGGTGATATCCACCGAAAGAATGAAGACTCCTTCCGGAACGGGCTGGATTTTGAGTGCGAACCAGGCGGTTTGCGCGTCGGGATAGGTGAATTCGTTCTCCAGTTCGGCCGGCGTGCGCGCTTCCATGCATTGTTCGATGAAGCCGAAAACCGGGGTGTTCTCTATGCCCGGATACACGTACATCATCGTGTTCCCGAGCAGATCTGCCCTGGTACGCCGGCCGTGCCGGACGACCGCGTCGTTGACATACAGATAGCGGTAATCGAAACTGATGATCTGGCATCCCTCGAGCAGATTATCAAGGATCGAGTAATCCTTTGAAGGTCCCATGGTCCGTGCTCCCCTGCGATAAGAACGGTATAAAAAACTTGAATATCCCGACCGGATCACGATAAAGCAGACCTGTCAACGCAGCTATGAACGAAGGGTGTACTAAAAAGTTATCAGGGAAAAATGGGATATCGAGCGCCCTGCCCGGCGGAGCCGGGCAGGGCGCTCGATATCCCATTTTTCCGCCATACAATCTTTGAGTGCGGCCATGTATCGGGATGATAGAATCTTCTTATGGAAAACAAGACCCGAATCCTCTTCGTTTGCCTGGGGAATATCGTCCGCAGCCCGCTGGCCGAAAACCTGTTCGCCCACCTGGCCGAGCAGGCTGGGATGGGCGGCCGCTACCAGGTCGACTCGGCGGGGACCGGGGGCTGGCACGCCGGGGAGCAGCCCGATGTCCGGATGCGGCAGGTGGCTGCCGGGCGGGGGTTCGACTACGACGGGAGCGCCCGGCAGTTCACGCCGGCGGACTTCGATCGCTTCGACTGGATCATCGCCATGGACGCCTCCAACCGGATGAACCTGGCCGCGCTGGCCCGGACCGAGGCGGACGTGGACAAGATCCGCATGATGCGGGCCTTCGACCCGGCCGGCAGCTCCGACGACCCGGTCCCCGATCCCTACTACGGCGGGATCGACGGCTTCGAGCGCGTCTACGACATCGTCGAACGGTCCTGCCGCGGTCTGCTCGAGGCCCTCGAGCGCAGCTCCCTTTCCGGAGATGGCGGCTGACGGCCGGCCGGGTGCAGGCCTCCCGCAGGCTGCTGCGGATTGGATCGCGTCCCGCCGGGCCGGGGCGATCGTCTCGGTCCGGCCGGTCGGCGGCGGCTGTATCCACAACGGGCGGTTGGTTGAGACCGCCGCCGGGTACCGGTTCTTCATCAAATCCAGCCCGGACGTCCCGGCCGATCTCTTCGAAACCGAGGCGTCCGGTCTCGACCTGCTCCGGAAAACCGGCTGCATCCGGGTCCCTTCCGTCCTGGCAGTGGGGGAGGACTTCCTGCTGCAGGAATACCTGCCGCAGGGGAAGCCGCGTCGGGATTACTGGCCGGCGCTCGGCCGCCGGCTGGCCTGCCTGCACAGCTGCACTGCAGACCGCTTCGGCCTCGACCACGACAACTACCTGGGCAGCACGCCGCAGCCCAACACGACGGCCGCGGACGGCTACGCTTTCTTTGCCGAAAACCGCCTCGGCTACCAGGCCGAGCTGGCCGGCCGCCGCGGCCTGATCTCTTCCCGGGAGGTCCGGCGGGTGGAGGCCGTCGCGAACCGGCTGCGGGAATGGGTTCCGGAGCAGCCCGCCTCCCTCCTGCACGGGGATCTCTGGACAGGCAACCTGCTCCAGGACGAGCGCGGCGACCCGGCCCTCATCGATCCGGCCGCCCACTACGGCTGGCGCGAAGCGGATCTGGCGATGCTGAGCCTGTTCGGATCACCGCCGGAGGATTTCTACGCCGCCTACCGGGAGATCATCCCCCTCCCCCCGGCCCTGCGCGATCGCTTTCCCCTTTACAACCTGTATCACCTGCTGAACCACCTGAACATCTTCGGCCCGAGTTATTACGGGCAGGTCGTTTGGGTCCTAGACAGGTTCGAATAATGTCGTTTTCCCCGTAGGGAAGCGAAAAAATTTTAAAGGCGGGGTGCGGCTGCGAAGCGGCCGCACCCCGCCTTTAAAATTTTTTCAACGAAAATCAAAATAGTCCTCGTATCGCACCCGCCAACCCTCCGGGATGAAATCCCCCGTGACCGGATCCTGAATGTAAGTCCCCTGGAACTTCCGGTGGGCGACGCAGTCCAGGGCATGGAGCAGCCGGTCGACGTCCCCGGGGGTGTTGTACAGACCGAAGGAGACCCGTACCAGGCCGGGCACTGTGCGGATGTCGCCGGACAAGATGCGGGCGTTGGCGGCGGCCTCCTCGGCTGCACTGAGCCCCAGCAACCGCATCGTGTAAGGGTAGGCGCAGAACCGCCCATTCCGTGCGCCGATGCCAAACTCGTAGGCCAGGATCGCCGCCGCCTGGACGTCCGTCATCCCTTCGATCGCGAACGGGATCACCCCAAGCCGGTTCGCTGCGTTCGCCGGGTCGCGGTCTCCGAAGATCGTGATCCCGCCGATCGCCGTCATTCCATCAAGCGCCCTTGCGGTCAATTCCGCCTCGTGGGCGGCGACGGCGTCCATCCCGATTTCTTCCAGCGTCCGCATTGCGGCGGCCATGGCGATCGCCCCGACGGTGTTCGGGCTCCCGGCCTCGTCGCGGGGATCGCCCCAGACGTGATCGTCGTAGGTGACGATCTTGACCGTGCCGCCGCCGGACATGAACGGCGCATCGACCGCAAAGATGTCCTTCCGGCCGACCAGGGCGCCGCTGCCGAACGGGGCGTAAAGCTTGTGCGCCGAGATGACGGCGAAGTCGAAATGCTCCGGGTCGTCCAGTGGGCGCATATCGATCGCCCGGTGCGGGGCCAGCTGGGCGCAGTCCACGGCGAACAGGGCCCCGGCTGCGTGCGTTTTCCGGGCCAATTTCCCGGTCGGATTGATAAAACCTGTGACGTTGCTGGCGCCGGAGATGGTGACCAGCGCGGTCCGGTCCCCATGCGCGCGCAGACATCGATCAAAGTCATCGAGGTCCATCCGGCCGTCCGGTAGAGTCTTGACATGGACGACCCGGCCCACGTTGCGCCAGGGCAGGTCGTTTGAATGATGCTCCATCCCGCTGGTGATGACGACGTCCCGCTCGGTGGTGAACGGGATGCGGTGGGCGAGGATGTTCAGGCCTTCGGTGGCGTTCTTGACGAAGATGCAGGTGTGCTCTTCCGGATCGGCCCGGAGGAACGCCAACGTGACTTCCCGGGATTTTTCGAAGAAGTGTGTGGAAAGCTGGCTTTTGAAGCCCATCCCGCGGTGGACCGAGGCGTAGTGGTCCATAAACCTTTCGATGGCAGCGAGGGCGGATTTCAGGGTGGGGGTGGATGCGGCGCTGTCCAGGTTCGTGTAGCGCTGCAGCGAGCCGTCCAGGACGGGGACCCGGCTTTCGGTTCCGGCAAAAAGCGCGGTGTAGGGTTCTGTGCCTGGGATGGGTGTTTCAATCATTATGGGGTAGTTCTTTCCGCATCGGAAATTTGGTGAGGCCAATCGGTGCGCGCCGGGACACCGGCGGTTTCGACGCCGTCCCTGCGCGCGATGATCGGCCTCACCATGATTTTGGAATCCGCTTGCTTAGATGGGGAAAGTGGGATAGAATGTGGGAGAGAATGGTAGAAAGTGGAGCGATGTGGGACGCCGGGTGAACCCGGCGTCCTCCAGTTAACTCGATGGTAGAACAGATGTTCCTTGGTCAGTACGCTCACGTCATCGACGATAAGGGCCGGCTGACGATCCCGGTGAAATATCGGGATGCGTTGGCCGGAGGGGCTTACGTCTGCCAGGGCTTCGAAGGCAATCTGATGGTCCTGACACCGGAGTATTTTCAGAGTATTTCCCGATCGGTCAGCCAGATGAGCCTGACCGATCCGACCTCCCGCCAGCTGAAGCGGCTGATGTACTCCACCGCAGATTACGTCGAGCTCGACAGCGCCGGCCGCATTCGCATCCCCGCGTTCCTGCGAGAGAACGCCGGTCTCGAGAGCGATACCATCATCGCCGGGGTCGGCGAGTATTTCGAGATCTGGTCGCCCGAAGGTTGGACGCCCCAGGCCGATATTTTAAAGGACACGGAGGCCAACACCCAGCGTTTTGCGGCCCTGGATATCAGCGGCCAGGGCATGAATTGAGCCTGCCCGAGTTCGCTGAGAGCGCATCGCTTTGGACGATCCCCTCCACGAACCCGTACTTTACAAAGAAATTATACACGCGTTGCGGCCGCGGGGCGGCGGAATCTACGTCGACTGCACGGTCGGCGCGGGCGGTCACGCCGCCGGGATCCTGGCCGCGAGCCAGCCGGACGGCCGCCTGCTGGGGCTGGACGTCGACCCGGATGCCCTGGCGCTGGCCTGCCGGAGCCTGGCGCCTTTTGGCGGACGGGCAGTCCTTCTGCAGCGGTCCTACGCCGGGCTGGCGGACGAGCTCGAGCGACTCGGCTGGGGTCGTGTCGACGGGATCCTGATCGACCTCGGAGTCTCCTCGATGCAGCTTGACCAGGCGGCGCGCGGCTTCTCCTTTAAAAAGGATGCCCCGCTCGATATGCGTTTCGATCCCCGCCAGGAGACGACGGCCGCGGACCTGGTCAACGAACTACCCGAGCGCGACCTGGCGGACCTGCTCTACCGCTACGGCGAAGAGCGCCGCTCCCGGCAGATCGCCCGGGCGATCGCAGCCGCCCGTCCGATTCGGACCACGCTCGAACTCGCCGCCGTCATCGCCCGGACGACCGGCGGCGGCAAAGTCCACCCGGCCACCCGCAGCTTCCAGGCGCTGCGGATCGCAACCAACCGGGAGCTCGAAAACCTGGAGATGGTCCTGCCGCAAGCGGTGGCGGCGCTCCAGGCGGGTGGACGGCTGGCGGTGCTCGCCTTCCATTCGCTGGAGGATCGCATCGTCAAAGGGTTCTTCCGGCGGGAAAGCCGGGATTGCATCTGCCCGCCGGAACGCCCGTTGTGCACATGCGGACACACCGCTTCCATCGTCGAAATCACCCGCAAACCGCTGCGGCCCGGCGACGACGAAATCCGCTCCAACCCGCGCTCGCGCAGCGCCCGGCTGCGGGTCGCAGAACGTGTTTAGAACCGGTCCGATTTTCGGACCGGTTCAAAGAGAAATGATCAAAGCCGCCCGAGACACGCTCTTGCAGGCCTACCCCAACGCCCCCTGGCGCAGCCAGGTCCAGGTGATCGGGGTTTTTGCCGTGGGACTGGTCACCATCGCCATGCTGGCCGGTTTGTACCTGGTGGTGAGCGTCCAGGCCGCCACGCTCGGCCGGGAGATCCAGGATATCCAGACCGATATCCTCGAAGTCCAGCGCCAGAACGCGAGCCTGGCGACCCGGCTGGCCGAGCTGACCTCCGCTGCAGTGATGGAAAACCGGGCGCTCGATCTGGGTTTTCTCCCCGCGACGGATTACACCCGCGAATATCTGCCGGTTCCGGGCTACGTCCCGCGCCAGCCGGTCGTGCTGGCCCCGCCGCCCGGAATGGCGGTGGCGTCCGGGACGGCGTTTCCGCTGGAACTCAACCAGACCCTATTCGAGTGGCTTGCAGAGCGGGTCCGATCGGCCAATTTCGAATCTGCGCAGGACGCGGGGGAGTGACTGCGATGATCCAGCACTGGCGCTTATCCACGATCGCCCTGTCATTCACCGTCGCCGGTCTGATGATCCTGGTCAAGCTGGCCGAGATTCAAGTCGCCGGGCCGGACCGGGATTACCTGCTTCGTCAGAGCGACCTGTACTCCGGCACCTGGATCACCGTGTACCCGTCGCGCGGGCACATTTACGATCGCTGGGGCAACCTACTGGCGGGCAACGTGGCCGTCTACCAGATCGGGCTCGATCTGCAGGCCGTCACAGACCCGGCAGGGATCGCCTACGCCGTCTCCCTGATCACCGGGGATGAATACGACCGGGTCTACCGGATCGCCTCGCAGGATCCGTCCCCGGAGGTGCGGTTTCCGATCGTCACGGATTACGTCCCTTACGACCAGGTCCAACAGCTCGATAACCTGCGGCGGACGCTGGCCAGCCTGGAGAACCGGTCGGAAAAGCAGCCGATCAAGAGCCTGCACGGCCTGATCTTCACGCCGCATCTCACCCGCAGTTATCCGGAAGGGGACCTGGGCTCCAATGTGCTCGGGTTTTTCAGCCGCAACGGCCAGGGCTATTTCGGGGTCGAGGAGCAATACGACGAACTGCTCTCCGGGAAACCGAC
Organism: Anaerolineales bacterium; assembly: GCA_035512695.1. Taxonomy (GTDB): domain Bacteria; phylum Chloroflexota; class Anaerolineae; order Anaerolineales; family JABWBV01; genus DATDOR01. The sequence continues at coordinate 10,619 of DATKDL010000071.1, forward strand.
CCGGGTCTGGGTGCCGGAGGATCCTTACCTGGTCGAAGATCTGCCGGACATCCCCCCGGGCGCCGATATCGTCCTGACGATCGACCGTGAAATCCAGGAAATGGTCGAGGACATCCTCGACAACGCCGTGACCCGGAACGGGGCCGAAGCCGGAACGATCATCGTCCTGGACCCGCGCACGGGCGAAATCCTGAGCATGGCCACGTTCCCCCGGATCGATCCGAACGAGTACTGGGAATCCGGCGAAATGATCTCCGGCACCACCCCTTTCAACCCGGCGGTCAGCAATGCGTACGAGCCGGGCTCGGTCTACAAGATCCTGACGATGGCGGCCGCCCTCGATGACGGCGCGGTCGATCTCGACACGATCTTTCGGGACGAAGGCCGGATCGAGGTCGGCGGGGCCGTGATCCGGAACTGGAACCTGGGCGCCTGGGGCGAGCAGGACATGCTCGGCTGCCTGCAGCATTCCTTGAACGTCTGCCTGGCCTGGATCGCCACCCGCCTGGGGCCGGGGACCTTTTACGATTACATGTCCGACTTCGGGCTCGGACACGCCACCGGGGTGGACCTGGCCGGAGAGGTCCCCGGGCGGCTTAAACTGCCCGGTGATTGGGACTGGTATCCAGCCGACCTGGCGACCAACTCCTTTGGGCAGGGCGTTTCCGTAACCCCGCTGCAGATGGCGATCGCCGCGGCGGCGCTGGCCAACGACGGCGAGATCATGGCGCCGCGCATTCTGCGTTCCCTGGTCAACAACGGCCACCAGTACAACCCCCCGCCGCAGCTGATCGCCACGCCCATCGAAGCGGAGACCGCCCGCACGATCACGATGCTGCTGGCCGCCTCGCTGGAAAACGAGGCCTCCACCGCCCTCGTCCCCGGCTACCGGCTGGCGGGCAAGACCGGCACCGCCGAGATCCCGACCCCGTTCGGCTACACCAGCAACGTGACGAACGTGTCCTTTGTCGGCTGGGGGCCGGTTGACGACCCGCAGTTCGTCGTTTACGTCTGGCTGGAGAAACCGACCTCTTCGATCTGGGGCTCGATCGTGGCGGCGCCGATCTTCAGCGCCGTGGTCGAACGGCTCGTGCTCCTGATGAACATCCCGCCGGACGATATCCGGCTGGGTGCGGCGGCGCCGTGATGTGCCGGAGAAACCGTCCTGATGACACAGTCCTCCATCGCACTGGCGCTTGCCGGGATCACCTTCCTTCTGACGGTGATCTGGGGTTCTCCGTTCATCCGGGTGCTCAAGCGCTTGCGCGTGGTGGCGGCGGACGGGCCGGCGACGGAGTTCGAGTCGTTCACGATGGGCGGGCTGCTGTTCATCGCTCCGGTAGCCCTGCTGACGCTGCTGCTCAACTTCGCCGCCGCCACGGGGCTGACCGGGGTCGGTCTCTCGATCCTGCTCCCGCTCGCCGCGCTGCTGATCTTCGCCGGATTGGGTGGGTGGATCGATTTCCGCCGGCTGCGCGGCCGGACGCACCGCGGCGTGCTCGACCGCTTCAGCCTGACCGGCCAGCTGGCGCTCGCCGTGCCGATCGCGTACGGCCTTTGGGCAGTCCTGGACGTGCCCGAGATGTATTTCCCGTTCTACCGCGGGGAATTGGCCCTCGGCCTCTGGTACATCCCGGTGGCGGCCCTCCTGATCGCCGGCATTGCCAATGCCTTCCAGGTGACGACCGGCGTGGATGGACTGCCCGGGATGCTCGGTGCGACGGCCTTTGCTGCCTACGGGGCGATCGCCCTGCAGCAGGAGCAGATCTTTGTCGCCCGGTTCTGTTTCACCGTCGTCGGGGCGCTGCTCGGATTTTTGTGGTTCAACATCCGTCCGGCCGTGCTCTATATGGGCCGCCTGGGGACCTATGCGATGGGGGCCGGGTTGGCCGTCGTCGCCATGATGACCGGCCAATGGCCGCTCCTGGCCCTAATAGCCGTCATCCCGCTTGTCGAGCTGGCCAGCATCGGGCTGCAGCGGTTCGCGGCCCGGATCAGCCCCGGGCGGCAGGTGCTGCGGTCAACGCCGCTGCACGAACATTTCCTGGCCGGCCGCTGGAGCCCGACCCAGATCGTCCAGCGGTTCTGGCTGATCAACCTGCTGTTCGCCGCGATCGGGATCACGCTGGCGCTGGTCTGAAGTGCAGGACTGGACCGGGGTTCACGTGGTCGTGATCGGGGCAGCCAGGCAGGGCACGGCACTCGCCCGGTTTCTGGCCGGGCGCGGCGCTGCAGTGATCTTGAACGACGGCCGCCCACCGGCCGAGCTGGCGGACACCCGGGCGCAACTGGCCGACCTGCCCGTCGAGTGGGTCCTCGGCGGGCACCCGCTCCGGATCCTCGACGGGGCCGGCCTGGTCTGCCCATCCGGTGGTGTTCCGCTGGACCTGCCGCTGGTGGCGGAAGCCCGCCGGCGCCGGATCGCACTTTCAAACGATTCGCAGATCTTCCTCGATGCGGCGCCGTGCCCGACGATCGGGATCACCGGCTCCGCGGGGAAGACGACGACGACGACCCTGGCCGGCCGGATCCTGGAAGCTGATGGGGCCGGCCGGCGCAGGACCTGGGTCGGCGGCAACATCGGGAACCCGCTGATCGGCGTCCTGGACGAGATCGCAGCGGACGACCTGGCGGTGATCGAGCTGTCCAGCTTCCAGTTGGAGCTGATGCGATCCTCCCCGCAGATCGCCGCCGTCCTCAACCTGACGCCGAACCACCTGGACCGGCATGGGACGATGGCGGCCTACGCGGCCGCAAAGGCGAACATTTTGAACTTTCAAACCGGATCCGGAACGGCCGTGCTCGGCCGGGATGACCCCGGAGCCCGCTCGCTGCTCCCGCACGTCAAGGGCCGGCTGGCGACGTTCGGTATCGGTGCACCGGCCGCAGCCGGCCAGCCGCTGCAGCCCACATCCTTTGACGTGCACGTGCATGAAGGTGAGATCGTCCTGGCGAGCGGTGGCGAACGGACCGCCGTCATGCCCCTGGCCGAGGTCGAACTGCGCGGCGAGCACAACCTTCGGAACGTCCTGGCTGCCTGTGCGATCGCCCACGCGGCCGGCGCAGGAGCGGAGGCGATGCGGTCCGGAGTGCGCGGTTTCAGGGGCGTCGAGCACCGGCTCGAATTCGTCCGCAGCTGGGGTGGGGCGGATTGGTACAACGACTCGATCGCCACCGCCCCAGAGCGGGCCATGGCCGCCTTGCGGTCTTTTGAGGCCCCGGTCGTCCTGCTCGCCGGTGGCAAGGACAAGGACCTCCCCTGGGAGGATTTCGCCCGGCTGATCGTCAAACGGGTCCGGCACCTGGTCGCATTCGGCGAGACCGCCGGGATGATCGCCGGGCTGGTCCGCTCGGCGGGGGACGGACCGGACACGATTTCAACCCACCGGGGATTGCGGGAAGCGGTGGCCGCCGCCGCCGCCGCCGTCTCCCCGGGCGATGTCGTCCTGCTGTCTCCGGGCGGCGCGAGCTTCGACGAATTCAAGGATTTCGCCGAGCGAGGAGCGTTTTTTAAGCGATGGGTATCCGAACTTCCGTAAATAATCCGGCCGTGAGCCGGGGGGGTCTGCGCCTGGTCCGCCTGGGCGTGGACGTCCCGCTTCTGCTGACGCTGCTCACGCTGGTCGTTTTCGGGCTGCTGATCCTGTATTCGGCCAGCTGGGATTTTTCGCGCGCCATCACGGAGGACAAGGATCCCAACTACATCTTCAACCGCCAGCTCCTGTGGCTGGTGCTCGGGCTGGGCGGGGCTGCAGTCATGGTGTTTCTCAACTACCGCTGGTGGGAGAAGCTGGCGATCCCCGCCATGGCGCTCACCATCATCACGCTGATCTTCGTGCTGGTGATCGCCGAAGTCCGGCTGGGCGCCGCGCGGACGATCAGCGAAGGGTCCTACCAGCCCTCCGAGCTCGCCAAATTGATCACCGTCATCTATCTCTCGGTCTGGTTGCATGCCAAGCGAGATTATTTCAACCAGCTCGGGTTCGGGCTGATCCCGATGGCGGTCATCCTCGGGATCGTCGGCGGGCTGATCTACGCCCAGCCCGATGTCAGCGCGGTGCTGACCGTCGTCCTGCTCGGAGCCCTGATGTTCTTCCTGGCCGGCGGCGACATGAAGCAGATCCTGATCGTCATCGCCGTCACTTTCGTGGTCGGCTGGATCGTGGTGATGGCGAACGAGACCGGCCAGACCCGCGTCGAGGCCTACTGGCTCGGCGTCCAGGACCCGACGGCCGCCCCCTACCACGTCCAGCGCTCGCTGGAGGCCTTCGTCAAGGGCGGTTGGTTCGGGGTCGGGATCGGTAAGGCCGACACCAAGCACACCGGGCTGCCCGTTCCGCCCACGGACAGCATCTTCGCCGTGATCGGGGAGGAGACCGGTGTGATCGGGTCGGTCTTTACGCTCGGCCTGTACACGATGCTGCTCTGGCGGGGGATGGAAATCGCCCGGCGAGCGCCGGACCTTTTGGGCTCGCTGCTGGCCGGCGGGCTGAGTCTTTGGGTCGCGATGGAGGCCTATATCAATATGGCCGTCATCCTGGGGCTGATCCCGTTCGCCGGGAACGCGCTGCCGTTCGTGAGTTCGGGCGGTTCGAGCCTGGTCTCATCGCTGATCGCGATGGGGATCGTCATGAACGTCTCGCGCGTCTCCGAGCAGGCGGTGCGCGATCAATCCGGGCGGACCTCGGAGGCGATCGATTTCGGTCTGCGGCGGGACGAACGCCCGCCGCGCTGGACGGCGAGCAAACCGACTTCGAAACCGGTCGGAGAGTTCAGGGAAAAACAGATCACGAGCCCAATGGCGAAGCGGGACCCGAAAACCCGCCGTCAGAAGCGGGCCCGGAACGGCTGAGATGCGGCTGCTGGTCTGCGCCGGTGGGACCGGCGGCGGGGTCTACCCCGCCCTGTCGATCGTGCAGGCCGCACAGGAGATGGATTTGCTGCAGGAATTGATGTGGATCGGAGGGCAGAACGGGATCGAGGCGGACCTTGTGCCGCGCGCCGGGATTGCGTTCCGGCCGATCCCGGCTGCCGGCGTGCACGGGGTGGGTTTGCGCCGGCTTCCCGGAAACCTGCTCAGCCTGGCGCGCGGCGCCCGGGCGGCGAGCGGCCTGATCCGGGCCTTCCGGCCGGACGTCATCCTCTTCACCGGCGGGTACGTGGCGGTCCCGGCTGCCTTCGCAGGCCGCCGCGTACCCTCGCTGTTGTACGTCCCGGACGTCGAACCGGGCCTGGCATTGAAGGCCCTGGCCCGGTTCGCCGACCGGATCTGCCTGATCGCCGAGGACTCCCGGCGCTTTTTTCCTGGACGCCGGAATGCCGTCGTGACCGGCCATCCTGTCCGAAAAGGGCTCACAAACTGGACGCCCGAAGCGGCCCGGGCGGCGCTCGGGCTCTCGGCGGACCTGCCGGTATTGTTCGTCTTCGGCGGGAGCCTCGGCGCCCGGTCGATCAACCTGGCCGTGCTGGCGGTTTTGCCGGAGCTGTTGGCGGATCTCCAGGTGGTCCACCTCACGGGGCGGTTGGATTGGGAGACCGTCCGGGGGGCGGCGGATGCGCTGCCGCCGGAGGTCCGGGATCGGTACCATGCGTTCGAGTACCTGCATGACGAAATGGGCGCCGCCTACACCGCCGCCGATGTCGTCCTCTGCCGGGCGGGGGCCTCGGCAGTGGGCGAGCTGCCGCTGTTCGGCAAACCGGCGCTCGTCGTCCCGTATCCGCACGCCTGGCGCTACCAGAAAGTCAACGCCGATTACCTGGCGCGCAGCGGGGCGGCCTTAATGATTACGGACGGGACGCTGAACGAACGGCTGCTTTCGGAAATCCGGGACCTGGTCGGTGACCCGGCACGCCGCCGCCGGATGGGCGCGGCCATGCGGGCGCTGGCCAGGCCCGGCGCAGCCGAGGCGATCGCCCGAGAACTGGCCGGAGTCGCGGCCGGAGGCCATAACTGATGCAAGGGACCACTACATGATCGCACTGAGCTTTGCTTTCTGGGTATTCGTCATCTTCTTCGCCGTCGTCGGCGCCATGCGCGGCTGGGCCAAGGAACTGCTCGTGACGTTCAGCGCCGTCCTGGCGATCTTCATCGTCATCATCATGGAGCGGTTCGTGCCGTTCATCACCAACTTCGGTGAGGCGACGGACCCGGTGACCGGCGCCCCGATGGATTTTTGGATCCGGTCGATCCTGATGATCGTGTTCACTTTCTTCGGCTACCAGACCCCGCGCTTCCCCCGCATCCAGACCTCCAAGCTGGCGCGCGAACGGGTTCAGGACGTCATCCTCGGGGCGCTGGTAGGTGCGTTGAACGGGTACATGGTGATCGGCTCCCTGTGGTTCTTCCTGCACCAGATCGGCTACCGGCTGAACGAGACCGTGGCAAACTACGTTTTCCCGCCCGACCCGCTCACGGAGGCCGGCCGGCAGGCGCTCGAGCTGGTCGCCGTCCTCCCGCCGGCGATCCTGGTGGTGCCGTGGATTTATTTCATCATCGCAATTGCGTTTGCGTTCGTCGTCATCGTGTTTGTTTGAGGTGAAATGGGCAAGGAGCAAGGTGCAAGGTGCAACGTACCAGGTTTGAATACCATCCATGGCCGCCCGGAAACGAGCTCGCTGCACCTTGCACCTTGCACGTCGTCTGGTTGAATGCTGATGCTGAATGAAGGAGACCACATCCACTTGATCGGGATCGGCGGCGCCGGGCTATCGGCGATCGCCCGAGTGCTGCACGCGCGCGGGTTCCACGTCACCGGTTCGGACCGGGAGCATTCGCCTGCGGTGGATGAGCTGCGGGCGCACGGGATCCCGGTCGCGGTCGGGCACGCGGCGGAAAACCTCGGCGATGCGGACGTCGTGATCCGGTCATCCGCCATCCCGGACGGAAACGTCGAGGTCGCGGCCGCGGGGGAGGCCGGGGTTCCGGTATTCAAGCGGGCCGACATCCTGGCCGGGCTGACCGCCGGGAAGACGACGATCGCCGTGGCAGGAACACACGGGAAGACGACGACGACGGCCATGACCGCCTGGCTGCTGTCCGAAGGCGGGTTGGACCCGAGCTACATCGTCGGTGGGGAGGTGGCCGGTCTTGGCTCGAATGCCCGTGCCGGGGCCGGGCCGCACTTCGTGATCGAAGCCGACGAGTATGACCGCATGTTCCACGGTCTGCAGCCCGGGATCGCCGTGGTCACCAACGTCGAGCACGACCATCCGGACCTCTACCCGACGGAGGCGGATTTCGTCGAAGCCTTCGACGGTTTCGTCGACCGGATCGCCCCGGACGGTACCCTCGTCGTCTGGGGCGACTCGGAGCCTACCCGCAGGCTGGCCGCCCGGGTTTCGGGCGCGGGACGGACCGTCGTCCCCTACGGCTTTGGTCCGGAAAACGATTTGCGGGCGGACCGGTTGGAGCCGGTCCCGGGGCAGGGCTTCGCATTCGACCTGGTCTCGGCCGGGGCAACGCTCGGACGCATACGGCTGTCCGTCCCAGGCGAGCACAACGCCTTGAACGCGTCCGCGGCGGCCGCGGTCGGGATGGCGGTTGGGTTACCCTTTGACGCCGTCGCCATGGCGCTCGGGCGGTTCACCGGCGCCGTAAGACGTTTCGAGGTGCTCGGTGAAGCGGGCGGTGTGATCGTCGTCGACGATTACGCCCACCACCCGACCGAGATCCGGGCCACGATCGCCGCAGCCCGGGACCGCTACCCGGACCGGACGGTATGGGTCGCCTGGCAGCCGCACACCTATTCCCGGATTGGGCTCCTGTGCGGCGAATTTGCGGCGTCGTTCTCGGGCGCGGACCACGTGGTCGTGACCGGCGTTTATGCGGCGCGCGAAAGCGCGCCGGCCGGTTTTTCGCTTTCCGGGCTGCTGGCGGCCATGCAGCACAGCGACGCACGGCTGATCGAAAGCCTCGACGCCGTGGCGGCGGACCTGGCCGCCCGGATCGAACCGGGCAGCGTCCTGCTGGTGCTTTCGGCGGGCGATGCGAACCGGGTCAGCGCACAGGTGCTGCGCAGTTTATCGTCGTAAGGGCGACGACGGCGGGTCCCCCGCCGGTGTGTCGCCCGGATAAAAAAAGGAATTAAGCATGACCGTCAAAGAAAAGGGTGAACGTGCGTACAAATTGGAAACCGCCCGGGTCGCCAACCTGCGCCTGGTCGCATCCAAACCGGTCCCCGGGCTGCGGCGGGCGGCGTCCATCGAGGAGGCCCGGGAGATCATCCTCCGTCTGATCGATGCGATCAAACGGCTTTAGGACGGTCGGGAACGGATGCAAATGCCAGCGACCACTTCCTTAGAGTCTCTCCGGGACGAATTCGACGATCGGATCGCGTTCGGCGTCCCGCTGAGGCGCTACACGGCGGCCCGGATCGGCGGTCCGGCGGAGGCTTTGCTGACGGTCGAATCGGTTGCCGAGCTTTCGCGGGCGGCCGGGTTCTTGTGGGATGCTGGTCTGCCGTTCCGGCTGCTCGGTGCGGGATCGAACGTCCTGGTCAGCGACGCCGGCCTGGCGGGGGTGGTCGTCGTCAACAAGGCCCGCGAGCACCGTTTCCGGGAGGACGGCGAAACGCCGCATGTCTGGGCGGCTTCCGGCGCGAATTTCGGCGCGCTGGCGCGGGCGGCTGCGGCGCGCGGTCTGTCGGGTCTTGAATGGGCTGCCGGGATTCCGGGGACGATCGGTGGAGCGGTGGTGGGAAACGCCGGCGCGCACGGCGGCGATATGGCCGGGACGCTGGTGTGGGCCGATCTGCTGAAGCGTGGTCGCGGGGTAGTACGGCGGACGACGGCCGAATTGGAATATGGCTACCGCTCGTCGAACCTGAAACGCACCGGGGATGCGACCGTCGTCCTGGCGGCACAGATGCGGCTGGTGCGCGATGCGCGCGAGCCGATCGACGAGCGGATGAACCGCTTCCTGGTCCACCGCAAGCAGACCCAGCCGCCGGGGGCCAGCATGGGTTCGATGTTCGTCAACCCGCCGGGCGAATTTGCCGGCCGGCTGATCGATGCGGCCGGGCTGAAAGGGATGCGGATCGGCGATGCCGAGATCAGCCCGCTGCATGGAAATTTCTTTGTGAACCGCGGCGCGGCCTCGGCGGAGGACGTACTGCAGCTGCTCGACCTGGCCCGCCGAACGGTTTACGCCAAGTTCGGCGTTCGCCTCGAATTGGAGATCGAACTCCTGGGCGAGATGCCGGCGCTTTCGGAGTGATGTGAGGATTTTGGAGTTTTATGGATCATGTTGGTAAGCTGCGCATCGGAGTGATCTTTGGCGGGCGGTCCGGCGAACATGCCGTGTCGCTGATGTCGGCGCGCTCGGTGCTGGCCGCGCTCGACCCCGCGAAATACGACCTGGTCGAGATCGGGATCACGCGCCGCGGCACCTGGCTGGTCAGCTCCGACCCCATCGGGTCCGTCGTCGATGCGCTCGAGGCGGGAGATTATGAAAACGCCGGCGATCTCGTGAACGCAGCCGTGCTCCCGGATCCGTCCAGGCCCGGCCTCTGGCGGCTGCCGGGCGTATCGGACGGCGGCCAACTGGAGCACTTTGCCGACCTGGACGTCATCTTCCCGGTCCTGCACGGGACTTTCGGGGAGGATGGCACCCTGCAGGGGCTGCTCGAACTGGCCGACATGGCCTACGTCGGGCCGGGCGTGCTGGCCGGGGCGCTGGCGATGGACAAGGCCGTGTTCAAGGACGTGATGCGCGCCAACGGGATCCCGGTGCTGGATTGGACCCTCGTCCAGCGGGGCGAGATCGAACGCGATCCGGAAGGCGTCATGATGCGCTGCGAGGCCGTCGCCCCCTATCCGCTCTTTACCAAGCCGGCCAACCTCGGATCGTCGGTCGGGATCACGAAATGCCGCTCGCGCGCCGACCTGGTGGAGGGCCTCATGGAGGCCGCCCAATTTGACCGGCGGGTCCTCGTCGAGCGCGGGATCAGCGGGCGCGAGATCGAGGTCAGCGTGCTTGGTAACGAGGAGCCGCTGGCGTCGGTCCCGGGCGAGGTGATCCCGCACGGCGATTTCTACACGTACGAATCGAAGTATCACGACGATCTCTCGCAGCTCAACATCCCCGCGCAGATCCCGGATGCCATCGTCGAACAAGCGCGGGCGTTCTCGCTGGCAGCCTACCGGGCCATCGACGGGGCGGGGCTGGCGCGGGTCGATTTCCTGCTCGACCGGGAAACGGACGAGCTGTATTTGAACGAGATCAATACGATCCCGGGTTTTACCCGGATCAGCATGTACCCCAAGCTGTGGGAGGCCTCCGGGTTACCCTATCCGGCCCTTTGCGACCGGCTGATCGAATACGCCCTCGCACGCAAGGCCCAGCGGGACGCCACCAGCCGGGAGTACACGCGAGACCCTGGCCATGACGGATAAAACGACGACCTCCCGATCGGACAGCATCCGGGCCCGCCGCGAGCAGCGCGAGCGCGGAAAGCAGACGCGGGCGGGGAAAGCGCCTCTGGTCAAATCCCCCCCCGCGCCCCCGGCCGGCAAGACCGCCAGGGATGCGCCGGTGATGATCCGCGGCGCAAGGGCCGACATCCCGGTGCGGCACAAGAAATCCCCGAGGGTGCGCCGCCGCTTCGACATCGCCCTGGGGGCGCCCGGAGCGGAGGTCCAACTGCCGGCAATGCCGTTCGTGCGGCCCAGCTGGCGCTGGCTGTCCGCGACGATTGCCGCCGGCCTGGTTGCCCTGTTGGGGCTGTTCTGGTCGCACCCGGTCTTCATGATCGGGACGATCGAGGTCGAAGGGCTGCAGCGCCTGGAGGCCCGAGAGGTGCACCTGGTGATCGGCCTGCGGGATGTCCCGATATTCACCGTCGACCCGGCCGTGATGGAGCATGACCTGCTCCTGGCGTTCCCCGAATTTGCGGCGGTCGAGGTGAGGGTCGGGCTGCCGAACCGGGTCATGATTCGGGTCGAGGAGCGTCAGCCCGTGCTCGGGTGGCGGAACGAGCAGGGGCTGGTGCTGGTCGACGAGGCCGGGGTATCTTTCCCGGCGCGCGGCCTGGTGAACGAAGCGGGTGAGGACACGGCCGCCGGCGGCAGCCGGCTCCCGATCGTCGAAGCGCCGGACCTCATCATGGACGTCACCGGGGATGAGGCCCCGGCGCAGGACCTGAACCCATATATCGGCCGGCAGCTCCTGACTCCGGACCTGGTGGCCGCCATCCTGACTGTGACGCAAAAGGCTCCTGCCAATGCCGCGATCCTTTACGATCCCGACCACGGGATCGGCTGGCTGGACCCGGCCGGTTGGGTGGTGTATTTCGGCACCGACGGCCGCGACATCGGCGCCAAGCTCGAGATGTACGCCGCGATCGTATTGGACCTGACCGCCCGGGGCATCCGGCCCGGGATGATCAGCGTCGAATTTCTGCATGCACCTTACTACCGGATGGAGCGTGAGTAAATGGACGAAGAGACGATTGTAGGGATCGATATCGGGACGAGCAAGATCTGCGCCCTGGTCGGGCGTATCGAAGCTGAGGACCAGATCCGTGTCCTGGGAGTCGGGATCGAGCCTTCCCACGGGATTCGCAAGGGGGCCGTGGTCGACATCGCGGCCGCCTCCAGGGCGATCACCCACGCCATCGACAAAGCGGAACGGACCTCGGGGCTTGAGATCAACAGCGCCCTGGTGACGCTGGCGGGGTCGCAGATCCAGTCCATGAACAACATGGGCGTGGCAGGGATCTCCGGCCGGACGATCGACCAGGGCGACATCATGCGGGCAATGGATGCCGCCCGGGCGGTCCAGATCCCGCAGGACCAGGAAGTCATCCACGTTATCCAGCGCAGTTACCGGGTGGATGGGCAGGACGGGATCCGATCCCCGATCGGGATGCACGGCTACCGGCTGGAGGTCGAGGCGCATATCATCACCGCCTCGGCCAGCTCGGTCGAGAATTTGCGCCAGTGCGTCAACTCCGCCGGGGTGGAGGTCACCCAGTTCGTGCTCAACTCGCTGGCCGCCGGGGAGATCGCCCTATCGGATGCCGAACGCGAGATGGGCGTCGTCCTGTGCGACATCGGCGGTGGGACGACGGACATGGCGATCTATATCGAGGGGGACGTCTGGCACACGGCCGTGCTCTCGCTCGGCGGGGATCACATCTCCTCGGATATCGCCCACGGGCTGCGGCTCGCCACCGACCAGGCCGAGATGATCAAGCGCCAGCACGGGCACGCCGGGCGGAACGAGATCTCGTTGGAGGAGATCTTCACCGTCCGTCCGTTCGGGGACGACGTTCCGGCTCGGGTCAGCCGGGCCGACCTGGCCCACATCATCGGAGCGCGGGCAGAGGAGATCTTCGGGATGGTGTTACAGGAGATCAAACGCTCGGGCTACGATGGGCTGCTCCCGGCCGGGTTGGTCATGACCGGCGGGTCGGCCATGCTGCCGGGGATCCGGGGGCTGGCCGGCCGGGTCCTGGGGATGCCGGTGCGGGTGGCCTACCCGGAGAACCTGGTCGGGTTGGTCGACCAGCTCGACTCGCCGGCTTATGCTGCCAGCGTCGGCCTGCTCAAGTGGGCCATGCTGATGAATGAAATCGCCCTCAAACCGGTCCGCAGGCGCGCGATCCAGGTGCCGGGATTGAATTGGGAAAAAGTGAAAGGCTTTCTGGGTCGCCTGCTCCCGTGAATTGTTCTATAATGCCGTATCCTTTTGGAGGAAGATCTAATGTCAGCAACGAAACATATCACATCAGTTGAGTCCTACGCCCGGATCAAGGTGATCGGGGTGGGTGGTGGTGGTTGCAATGCCATCAATCGGATGATCGAGGAGGGTCTGCAAGGCGTTGACTTTGTCGCCGTGAACACGGACGCACAGGCGCTGCTGCAGTCCCAGGCCGGGATCAGGGTTCGCATCGGGGATAAGCTCACCCGCGGGCTCGGATCGGGCGGCAAACCCGAGATCGGCTACAAGGCGGCCGAGGAGTCGTCGGACGACCTGGCGGAGGTGCTGACCGGGACGGATATGGTCTTCGTCACGGCCGGGATCGGGGGCGGGACCGGGACGGGCGCTTCGCCGATGATCGCCCAGCTGGCCCGCGAGGCCGGCGCTTTGACGATCGGCGTCGTCACCCGGCCTTTCACCTTCGAAGGTTCGAAGCGGATCCAGGCTGCAATGGAAGGGATTGAGAAGCTCAAGGAGCAGGTCGATACCCTGATCGTGATCCCCAACGACCGGCTGCTCCAGATCGTCGACAAGCGGGTGAGCCTGAACGAGGCATTCCGCGTCGCCGACGATGTGCTCCGGCAGGGCATCCAGGGCATCTCGGAACTGATCACCGTCCCCGGGCTGATCAACCTGGACTTCGCCGACGTCAAAACGATCATGTCCGAGGGCGGGGCGGCGCTGATGGCGATCGGCCACGGGACCGGGGAAGACCGGGCCCGGATGGCGGCCGAGCAGGCCATCTCGAGCGAGCTGCTCGACATCACGATCGACGGCGCACGCGGGATCCTGTTCAACGTCACCGGCGGCTCGGACCTGACCCTGTTCGAGGTCAACCAGGCCGCGGCGATTATCAAGGAAACGGCGCACCCCGACGTCAACCTGATCTTCGGCGCGGTGATCGACCCGAACATGAAGGAAGAGATCCGCGTGACCGTGATCGCAACCGGTTTCGAGCGCGCCGGGGTCTCACGGCAGCTCTTCGAGCGGCCTTACAAGGCCGCCCCGTCGAGCGTCGATATCGAGATGCCGTCTGCGGCGATCTCGGCCCCGGAAGAGCACACCCGCCCGTCGCCCGTTTCTCCCCATGCGCCGGCCGAGGAGTTCAAGGCCCGGACGTTCAATACGGACGATCTGGATATTCCGACGTTTTTGCGGAAGCGGAATCGGTAAGAGATCGGAAAAAGAACGGGCCGGGGTAACGCCTCGGCCCGTTCTTTTTCCATAGGAACCTTAAAGTTTTGGTTAACAGCCGATTTTCTCATCAAATATTCCCCACCAACAATTTATCTATGCTAGAATTGCTCTCACACAGGCCCCCATATGTAGAGATTTATTAAGGTGAACCCCTATATATGGGGGTTCATTGTCTATCGAGCCATATGCGCTGTCCGCACTGCCAGAATGAGCAAACCCGTGTGATCGACACCACCCACGATGCGCGCGGGGGCATCCGGCGGCGGCGCGAATGCCAGAACTGCGGGCAGCGCTTCAGCACCTACGAAAGACCGATCCTGGCCACCCCGCTGTTGATCAAGCAGGATGGGACCCGGGAGGAGTTTGATCGGGAAAAGCTGATCAGGGGGATCCGGATCAGCTGCGCCAAACGCCCGGTCTCTGCGGCCGACATCGAAAGGCTGGTCGGCGAGATTGAAGCTGCGCTGCAGGCCATGGGGCGGGCGGAGGTCTCCTCCCGCGTGGTCGGGGACCTCGTCATCGCCGGGTTGAAAACATTGGACCAGATCGCCTATATTCGCTACGCCATCGTTTACCTGGGCCTGGACGACCTCGGTTCCGTCCGGTCCGAGATCGACCGCCTGCTCGAAAACTGAAGTTGTCCTGAAAAATGGAGTGCGAACGGCCCTCGGGTCCTTCGCACTTCAATTTTTCACGAAGAAAAAGCACCAATAGTACTCAAGTCATATGCCTAAGAACCTATCCGAAAATTCAGAGGTCGGGCGATTTGGGGGGCGGCTGCGGCGGAGCCACAGCCCCCCCCCCAATAGCCCCC
>DATKDL010000072.1:0-5344 GCA_035512695.1 Anaerolineales bacterium
CCGCCGGGCCGATGGGATCCTGGCCGTGTCTCACGGCGTTGCGGAAGATCTGGCGCTTTCGACCGGGCTGCCGCGCAGCCGGATCGAAGTGATCTATAATCCGATCGTGACCCCGGACCTGGATCTGAGGGCCAGCGCCCCTGTCGTCCATCCCTGGTTCCTGAACGGGGCGTGCCGCACGGTGCTGGCGATCGGGAGGCTGGTCCCGCAGAAAGATTTTTCGACCCTTATCCGGGCCTTCAAAATCGTTTCCGGGGAGACGCCGGATGCCCGGCTCGTCATCTTCGGCGAGGGGGCGGAAAAAGCGGCGCTGAAAAGGCTGGTGCGTGAATTGGACTTGAACGAGAAAGTCGACCTGCCGGGATTCGTCCCCAACCCGTATCCCTACCTTGCGAAGGCATCGGTTTTCGTCCTCTCCTCGATTTATGAAGGATTGCCGGGGGTGCTGATCGAAGCGCTCTATTTCGGGATCCCGCTGGTGGCGACCGATTGCCCGTCCGGGACGAGGGAGATCCTGGCCGGCGGGCAGCATGGACGGCTGGTCCCGGTCGGAGAGCCGGAGGTGATGGCCGAAGCGATCCTGTCTGCGTTGTCCGGAAAGGGTCCCCTGCCCGGCCGGGAGGCCTGGCTGCCCTTCGAGAGCGCCCGCGTCACCGGCCAGGTCCTGGACCGGTTCGGAGCTTCGCATGCGTAAGACCGCCTACTGGGCCTGCCTGGCCCTGCTGTTCATCATCCCCTGGGAGAATTTCATCTTCGTCTCAGGGTTCGGGACCATCAGCCGGGTTTCCGGTTTCGTCGTGATCGGTCTCTGGCTGGCCTCGCTCGCCACGACCAACGAGATCCGCAAGCTCCAGCCGTTCCACCTGGTGTTTGGCTTTTTCCTTATCTGGCAGGTGATCAGCCTGGTCTGGTCGATCGACCGGGAGGCCAGCGGAGTCCGGATCGGCACTTCGATCCAGCTGTTCATCCTGATCGTCATGGTCTGGGATCTTCTCCGGGATATCGTTGATCTCGAGCGCGGCATGCAGGCGTGGGTGCTCGGCGGGGTCGTGACCGCGGTGAGCGTTTTCCAAAACTACTACCTGCGCACCTACGTGACCGAATTCCGGACCTCCGCGGCGGGGTTCAACCTGAACGACGCCAGCCTGATCCTGGCGATCGGGATCCCGTTCGCCTGGTACCTGGCGGCGAAGTCCGAGGGGAAACCGGCCGCGATCCGGTGGCTGAACTATCTCTACATTCCGGCGGCCGTGATCGCCATCCTGCTGACCGGCGGCCGGGTCAGCCTGGCGGCCACGATCCCGGGTTTCCTTTTCATTCTGGGGACTTTCAATTCCGTTTCATCTCGCTGGCGCGTCCTGGCGCTCGTCAGCGTGGTCGCCATCGTTTATCTGTCCCAGTCCCTTGTCCCGCAGACCACGGTGGACCGGCTGACCGTGGGCACGGTCGAAGAAGTTGAAGATCTGGATTTAAACGGCCGGAAAGAGATCTGGCTGGACGCGCTGGAGGTCTATTTGACCGCCCCGGTGTTCGGGATCGGGGTCGGCAGCGGGCCGACGGCGATCCAATCGTCCATCCACAACACCTTGATCGCTATCATCCTCGAGACGGGCGTGGTCGGGTTGATCGTATTCGCCTGGCTGGTCTACAAGCTGTTCCAGGAGCTGCGCATTCAACCAGGCAGCCTGATGAAGAGTCTCTGGGTCAACACGGTTCTCATCGTCTTGATGGCGAACATGCTCCACAGCTGGCAGTACCGCAAGCAGACCTGGCTGGTCCTGACCTTTGTCCTGATCAGCGCGCACCTGGCACGCAGGACGACCGAGCTGCGCCAGCAGACCCGGGTTCAGACCGAACCGGCTCTCCCGGCCGTGCGATATACGGAATAACGCTCACCGATTGACCCACACCCGCAAGACCTGAAGATCCATGCAAAAGACCGAAACTCCCAGCGTTCAGGAATTGAAGCGCTTCAAGCACGCAAAAGGGGACCCGCGCGCTTTCTGGTTCGACGGCCTCTCGACCCCGATCGTCCGGTTGCTGTTCAAAACCCCGATCACCCCGCTCCAGGTGAATTTCTCGGCCTCCGTGGTCGGGCTGCTGATGGGGCTTGCCTTCATCCCCGGGACGCTGTGGGGCCGGTTCCTTGGGTTCGGCCTGTTCTTCCTGTACATCATCCTCGACGCCGTCGACGGCCAGCTCGCTCGCGCCCGCGTTGACATCACCTTGAAAGGGGCCTATCTGGACAAGATGGGGCATTACGTCGTCTACCCGGTCGCCGGGATGGCGATCGGGTACGGCAGCTTTGTAACCACCGGCAGCCCGGTCATGCTCTGGATGGGTTTCCTGCTGGGCCTCTCGCAGACGATCTCCTCCGCTTCACGGGACAGCTTCCGTGCGATCTACAAGGACCGGGCGGAGTCGGCACCGGAGAAGATCGAGTACGAGCGCGCCGGGCCGGTCAAGCGGCTCGCCCTGCGGCTGCTCCGGTTTGAAACGCTCCTCTATTTGGTCGTCTTCTCGGCGCTGGCGGACCGTCTGTTCGCGACAAACTGGGAAGCGATCGTGATCGGTGGGTACGCAATCGGTCTGCTGTTCTTGAACCTGTTCAAGACTTACCTTTTCTATTCCAACGAGCAGCTGTATTCCCGGTGACGGCAATCTGATGAAACTTCAGGTCGGCTGCGGCCGGGACGTTCGCATCGGTTATCTGAACCTGGACAAGATCCGGCTTCAAGGAGTGGAAATCGTCGCCGATCTCGAGCGCGGCCTGCCGTTTGCGGCCGGATGCTTTACTGAAATTATCGCGTTCAATATCCTTGAGCATGTGGAGGATCTGCCCGCCGTGATGGCGGATCTGTACAGGATCTTGACTCCGGACGGGAGCCTCCACATCAAGGTGCCGCACTTCACACACCGCGGGGCCTTCAGCGATCCGACCCATAAAAACTTCTGCACCTACGATACCTTCTTCTATTTCACCAGGGATTTTTCCTGGAACTATTATTTCAATTTCGCCTTCACTTCGATCCATGCGAAGATCATCTTCCCGAAGGGGAAACAGATCTACAACTACCTGGTCGAGCCGGTTATGAACAGGATACCCGTGATCTACGAATTGACGTTCCTCCGTTCGCTGTTTCCGGCCCACCAGGTCGACGTCGTCCTGAAAAAATAGCCAGGACCTTCGAAGCGCCGGATCGACGGTGATTTCCGGCGCTGCCTTGCACCCATGCGTGTATGTAAACTGATGTCTTCCTATCCGACCCCAGCCGAGCCCGGAGCCGGTCTGTCCGGACTGATGCCCTCGATTTTAATGGCTGCCCCCACCCTCTTTATCGTTCCCGAACGCGGAGCGCCCGTATTTGCTGCTCCAGCGCACATGCAGTTTGTCCGTCTGGAGACGATTTTTGGACCGCCGTTCTACCGCAGGTCTCCGGGGATCGTGCGCCGTTTGTTGCAGCTCTTGTTCCAGTTCGAGTTCGGGATGAAGAGCCTCCGGCCGATCGTCCGGTTCAAACCGGACGTCCTCGTGTTCGGCGTGCTCAATTTGTTTCCGGCTGCCGTCGTCCGCGGGCTCACAGGATGCCGGCTGGTCCTGACTCTGCATAACCAGACAGAGGTTGAGTTCATCACCGGAAATCGCCTGCTGGTGAATCTACTCCGGCGCCTGGCCCTGATCTTCGTCGTTTCCAAACCGATGCGGGCCGCGCTGGAGAAAGCCGGGCGCGGTCTCCGGATCACCGTCCGCCCGACCGGGGTCGATCTGGCCCGGTTTTCTCCGAACGGAGCCCCGCGGCGGCGGGAGCTGATCACGGTCGGTTCCTTTAAATGGAAAAAAGGGTATACGCATCTTCTACAGGCCATGCGGATCATCGCTGACCGCTGCCCGGATGTTTCGCTCCGGATTGTCGGTGAAGGGTCGGAACGGGAACTCGTTGAACGGACGATCTCCGAGCTCGGGTTGAACGCAGCGGTGGAACTGGCCGGCCGGGTCGACCAGGATGAGCTGGCGGGGCTCCTGAACGAAAGCGCCCTGTTCGTCCTCGCCTCGCTGCGAGAAGGGCTCCCGAAAGCCTTGCTCGAAGCCCTGGCAACCGGGACGCCGGCCGTCGTCACCACGGGGTGCAACGCCGGTGATTTTATCGGGGAAGCCGGCCTCGAGGTCCCGGCCGGCGACCCGGAAGCGCTCGCCGGGGCGGTCCTCCGGCTGCTCGATGACCAGGCGCTCTGGCAGCGGTTCTCGGCGCGCGCCCCGGAGGTCGCCCGACGCTTCTCCTGGGAAGCCGTTGCGAAGATCGAACAGGAGGCGCTCGAAGCGCTGCTGTGAACCCGATCGAAGCCCCGGCGCGCGCGCCCTGGACCGGGCGCCGCGTCCTGATCACGGGGATCGGGGGATTTACGGGGCGCCACCTCGCGGCCGAACTCGACCGGCGCGGTGCACGGATCACCGGTTTCGACCTGGCAGAACCCGAGAAGGGAACCCCGGGCGAATTCCACCGGATCGATCTCCTGGACCAGACCCGCCTGGCGGAGTACCTGGAGGCCGCCCGGCCGGAGGTCGTCTTCCACCTCGCCGCGCTGCTGCGGTCGGCCGACCCGGGCCCGTTCTACAACGCCAACGCGGGCGGGACGGCGGTGCTGCTCGATGCCGTCCGCTCCACAAGCCCGCGCCCGCTCGTCGTCCTGCTCAGTTCGGGGGCGGTCTACGGCCCCTCGACCGGGAGCACTCCCATCGCGGAAACGCAGCCGCTCAGACCGGTTTCGCACTATGCCCTCAGCAAGCTGTTCCAGGAATGGATCGCAGGGTGGTTCCGGGACGAGCATGGGCTGCAGATCGTCACCTGCCGCCCCTTCAACCTCTCCGGCCCGGGGCTGCCCGCCACGCTCTCCACCGGTTCCTTCGCCCGCCAGATCGTCTGCGCGGAGCGCACGGGCAGCCGCGCCGTCCGGGTGGGCCGCCTCGGCGGACGGCGCGACTTCGTCGATGTGCGGGACGCCGTCCGGGCTTACCTGGCGGTGGCGGAAAAGGGGGAGCCGGGGGAGACCTACAACATCTGCTCCGGCGAGAGCCGCTCGATCTCCGAAAGCCTGGATATCCTCGTGCGGCTGGCCCGGACCCCGATCGAAATCGAGCAGGACCCGGTCCTCAGCGGGCCCGGGGATGTCGACGACCAGGTGGGCGATCCGGCCCGTCTGCACGCCGCGACCGGTTGGGAGCCGGTCATATCGTTCGAACAGTCTCTCTCGGATATGCTCGACCACTGGCGGACCCGCGCCGACGCCTGTGGCTGAAAACCGGTCCGCAAATTCCAGGGATTGGCGATTTTGGGGGCGGGGGGGG